>DYKQ01000062.1 GCA_020722545.1 Thiomonas intermedia
TTTTCTCAACCTTCAGGTAGTGATACTTGAGGCGCCTGTATTTCGACCCATTCGGGTGAACCAGCAGATAGAGCCCCTTTTCATCCGTGAGCTTTGGGGCGCGGTCGGTGGCCTTTGCGTTGCGGGCGACGGTATCGGTCAGCGGCATGGGTTCCCTCCATCTAGGCATGTACCCCATGCATTTCTGATGTACCCCTGCTTTGTACCCCCATCGACTCGCGGATGTCAAAGAACGACACCGAACAGCTGCGGAATAAAAAAGCCGTAAAGCATTGATTTCTGTATGCTTTACGGCTCCCTTTGAGCTGTGCCGAACAATAAACTGGTGGGCGGTACTGGGATCGAACCAGTGGCTTCCACCGTGTGAAGGTGGCACTCTACCGCTGAGTTAACCGCCCGAGTCGTCGTTCAGTTTCAGGAAGGACGATCAGCAAAGACTGCAATTATTGCACACTTTTTTCGGCTCAACTGTTTTTACTCGCCGCCGCGCCCGGACGCCAGATGCTCTTGCCCTGGCTTTTTTTGTCGAGCAATTGCAGAAACGCTTCATGCGCGGCTTGCTCGTCACTGCTGGGGGCGAGGACGGGCAGGGAAAAATGATCGAGTCGGTGCGAAGCCACGCTCCTTTGTTGTTGAGGCGTCTCCAGATCGATCACCAGGCTTTCCTGGCCTCGCGTGAGACTGAGATAGACCTCGGCGAGCAATTCGGCGTCGAGCAGTGCGCCGTGCAGGGTGCGGTGTGCGTTGTCGATGCCGAAGCGCTTGCACAGGGCGTCGAGATTGTTGAACTTTCCGGGGAACTGCAGCTTGGCCATCACCAGCGTATCGGTGATCAGCGGGACGTGTTGCTTGAACGCGGGAAGATTCAGTCGTTCGAGTTCGGCGTCGAGGAAGGCGCAATCGAAGGGGGCGTTGTGAATGATGATTTCGGCATCGCGCACAAACTCGAGCAGGTCGTCGGCGATCTGGGCGAAACGCGGCTTGTCGGAGAGAAATTCTTCGGTGAGTCCGTGGACTTTGAGGGCGTCGGGGTGGCTGGCGCGGTCCGGGTTGAGGTAGGCGTGGTAGTGCTTGCCCGTCAGCCTGCGGTTGAACAGTTCGACTCCGGCAACTTCGATGATGCGGTCGCCGCTGGCGGGATTGAGGCCGGTGGTCTCGGTGTCGAGGACGATTTGGCGTGTCATGCGGGGGGTCTCAGGCAAAATAGCGGGTTTGCTGCGCCGCCGGATTGGCGGTCGCTTTGCGCGTAGCGCGCGGGCTGCAAGGCCTCATCAGGTCTATGAAATTCAAACGTTCTTCCCGCTACGCAGCCGAAAGCCTACCCCAGATGCAAGCCGTCGCGAGATGCGACCCGGCCAGACCATGAGCACGAACGAATCCGAACTGAACCGCGAGCAGATTCGCAGGCGACGCACTTTCGCCATCATCTCTCACCCCGACGCGGGCAAGACCACGCTGACCGAAAAGCTGCTGCTGTTCTCCGGCGCGATTCAGATTGCAGGCAGCGTGAAGGCGCGCAAGGCCAGTCGCCACGCCACTTCGGACTGGATGGAGATCGAGAAGCAGCGGGGCATTTCGGTGGCGTCGTCGGTCATGCAGATGGAGTGGCGCGATTGCGTGATCAATCTGCTGGATACGCCGGGTCACCAGGACTTTTCTGAAGATACCTACCGCGTGCTGACCGCAGTGGACGCGGCCTTGATGGTGATCGATGCGGCCAACGGCGTCGAAGAGCAGACGCTGCGTCTGCTCGAAGTCTGCCGGGCGCGCAACACGCCGATTCTCACCTTTGTGAACAAGATGGACCGCGAGGTGCGCCAGCCGCTCGACTTGATGGACGAGATCGAGCGCAATCTGGGCATGGCCGTGGCGCCGTTTACCTGGCCAGTGGGAATGGGGCGCGAATTTCACGGCGTTTATGACCTGCGCCTCGACCGCATGCGGGTGTTCCGGCCTGGCGAGGAGCGGGTGCGCGACGACGACCAGATGCTGACCGGGCTCGACAATCCCGAGTCGGTGCGCCGTTTTGGCCAGCCTTACGAACAGGCGCGGGGCGAGATCGGCTTGCTGCGCGAAGCGGCGCCTGCTTTTGATGCGGCGGAGTTTCTCGCAGGGCGCCAGTCGCCGCTGTTTTTCGGCTCGGCGATCAACAACTTCGGCGTGCAGGAGGTGCTCGATGCGCTGGTGGAACTTGCGCCTTCGCCCCTGCCGCGCGCGGCGACCACGCGGGTGGTGCAGCCGGACGAAAGCGCGTTTACCGGCGTGGTGTTCAAGATCCAAGCCAATATGGACCCGGCTCACCGTGATCGCATTGCGTTCGTTCGCATTGTCTCGGGCCATTTCGAACGCGGCATGAAAATTCGGGTGGGGCGCACGGGCAAAGACATTCGGCCGGGCAGCGTCGTCACCTTCATGTCGCAGCGGCGCGAGTTGCTGGACGAAGCGTTTGCCGGCGATATCGTCGGCATTCCCAATCACGGCACGCTGCATCTGGGCGACAGTCTGAGCGAGGGCGAAGAACTGCAGTTCACCGGGCTGCCGTTCTTCGCCCCCGAGATGTTTCGAGCGGTCGAAATTGCCGACCCGATGCGCAGCAAGCAACTGCGCACCGGGCTGCAGCAACTGGGCGAGGAGGGCGCGATTCAGGTCTTTCGACCGTCCACCGGCGGCAGCCTACTGCTGGGGGCCGTGGGCACGTTGCAGTTCGAAGTGGTGCAGCATCGGCTCAGGTCGGAGTATGGCGTGGAGGCGCGCATGGAAAGCAGCAAATACCGCATGGCGCGCTGGTTCACTTGCGACGATCCGCAGGCGCTCAAGCGTTTCATCGAAACCAATGCCCACCGCATCGCCTACGACGTGGTCGATGCGCCGGCGGTCTTGCTCACGCATGCCAGCGAATTGCGGGTGATGCAGGAACTGGCGCCCAAAATCCAGTTCCATACCCTGCGTGAGCATGCAGGCCAGGTGTTCAAGCCCTCGCTGCAGACTTGACGGTCAGGCTGTGGCGGGTTGTTGCAGACTGGGGCAGACGACGCCCCGGTAGGCGTGCCAGCTGGCATGACCGATGACGGGCAGCACAATGATCCAGCCCAGGCCAAAGGGCAGCATGGCCAGCAGGCTGATGCCGCCGATCAACGCAGCCCAGCAGAACATCGCCACCGGATGCTCCATGCAGACGCGCAGACTCGTCAGCGCCGCGGAGATGGCGTCCACAGGCCGGTCGAGCATCATGGGGATCGACACCACGCTGATGGCGAACACCAGCCCGCCAAACAGCAGGGCGACCCCCAGATAAACCAGGACGAATGTGACATTGGCAGGGTCGAGCAAGAGCCGCAACACGCCGCCGGTTTCGGGCATGCCCGCATCGAAAAACAGGGCGAACACCACCAGCGCGGTGCGCCCCCACAGCAACTCAATGACCAGTAGCAGTCCGGCGAAGATGGCCACGCCGCCCCGGTGAGGCCACCAGCAGCGGATGCAGAAGTTCAGCCGTGCCTTCAGATTGATCTCGCAGCGGCGGCTCGCTTCCATCAAGCCCATGGCCAGGGCGGGGCCGACCAGCAGCAGGCCAGCAGCCAGCATCAGGGTGTATTCGGGTGAACTCGCCAGCGTCCAGGCCAGCAGCCAGCCCAGCGCGGTGAAAATGAGCCCGTAGCTCAGACCGACAACCGGGCAGCGGGCAAAATCGCGCCAACCGGCGGCCAGCCAGCGAAAAGGCGTATTCCATTGCAGACTGCACACGCTCACGCGGGTGCGGGTTTCCGAGGCTAGCGGGTGATGCTGCGCTTCTTCTGGCGTCATATCCCAGTTCTCCTCCATGTTGGGGGCAGCCGACTTAGGGCAACCCATCCAACTCAGAGGCTAAGGTGTGACAAACCGCCGCACAACCCGGGATACCCCGTGGCGTCTATCGTGATGTCCCGGCGGCCTCAAATCTGAAATGGGGTTGAAGTTTCAGCCGGTATGTGCGCTGGCTTGCGGCAACCAGATCTGCACCTGCAAACCGCTGGGCTGTGCATTGCTCAGCTCAAGCCGCCCGCCCATGGCGGTGATGGTTTTTTCCACGATGGAAAGGCCCAGGCCCGTGCCCTTGGCTGAGGTTCTGGCCGCGTCACCGCGGAAGAACGGGCGGGTGAGCTGCGCGAGGTGATCGGACGGGACGCCCGGGCCGTGGTCACGCACGGTGAGTTGCACATGGTCGATGCCCGACTGCAAGCCGATGTCGAGATCGGTGTGCACTTCACCCGGCGTCAAGGCATAACGCTTGGCGTTTTCCACCAGATTGACCACGACGCGTTGCAGTTCCAGGGTGTTGGCGCGCACCGGCGGCACTGGCGGTGTCTGCAGGTGCAGCACCACGGTCTCGTCTTTCTGATAACGATCGCGCACAAAATCGATCAAGGCATTGAGGTCCACCGTTTCGATCTTCGGCGTGGTGCTGCGCGCATATTCAAGAAATTTGCTGATGATGCGATCGGCCTGCTCGATGTCTTCGACGATGTGTTCGCGTGCCTGCTCGTCAGGCACGCTCAGCTCGGCCTCCAGCCTTAGCCGGGCCAGTGGCGTGCGGATGTCGTGCGAAATGCCGGCGAGCATCAGCGCGCGCTCTTCTTCGACTTCCTGAAGACTGCGCGCCATGCGGTTGAAACCCCGGTTGACTTCGCGAATTTCGCGCATGCCAGACAGCTCGTCGAGCATCTGCGAGTAATTGCCGGCGCCCACGCGGGCCGTGGCCAGGCGCAGATCGCGCAGCGGCTTGTTGACAAAGCTGGCAATGACCGCCGCGCCAATGAGCGCCAACAGGGTGGCGATGACGCCCCAGCTTGCCCAGGTTTCACTCAGCGAGGGATCGATTCGGGAGCGGTCGAGCAGCAGCCAGTAGGGGTCGCCTTCGATCTCGAAGCCGATCCACAAGCCGGGGCGATCATTCACGACGTCGGCAAAATCGAGCTGTTCGTTCAGCCGCGTGTCCACCGCAACTTCAAGCCGCCGGGTGAATTCGGAATGATTCATGGGCGTCCACTGATCGCCCGGGCTGCGCGGGTAGATGTAGATGCCTTCTTTTTTCGCCAGATCGTCGAGCAGCGAAACCCGGTATTGCGGGTCGGAGTGAATCAGCGCCAGGCGCGTGAGATCGATCAGGCTGGTGATCTGCCGCGAGGTCTGCTCGACCTGGGGGCCGAGTTCGAGCAGCCGAAAGCTCTGGAACCACGTCGCCAGGCTGGCGCTGACCAGCAAGACGATGAGCAGAAAGGTGCGCCAGTACAGGCGGCCGAACAGCGCGCTGATCCAGCGCGTCATACGGGAAAATGGATTGAAAGAGGAGGCCACAGAGGCGCCGACTGAGCCCGCAGCCCGCCCCGGTGTCTGGGCGGGCGGGGCAGGGTTTTTGTCTGGATCAGCCTTCGGCGTTGTCGGGGACGAAGACATAGCCCACGCCCCATACGGTCTGGATGTAGCGCGGATGCGCTGCGTCGGTTTCGATGATCTTGCGCAGGCGTGAAATGGCGACGTCAAGGCTGCGGTCGAAAGCTTCGTAGTCGCGGCCGCGGGCCAACTCGGCCAGCCGGTCGCGCGACAGCGGCTGGCGGGGATGGCGCACCAGCGCCTTGAGCATGGCGAATTCGCCGGTGGTCAGGCTGATGACTTCGCCGTTCTTGCTGAGTTCGCGCCGGGCCAGATCGAGGCTGAAGGGGCCGAACACCACGGTTTCGTCTTCGCGCGAGGGCGCGCCGGGCAGTTCCGGCGAAGGCTGGCGACGTAGCACTGCGCTGATGCGGGCGAGGAGTTCGCGGGGGTTGAAGGGCTTGGGCAGGTAATCGTCAGCGCCGACTTCCAGGCCGATGATGCGATCCACGTCTTCGCCCTTGGCCGTCAGCATGATGATCGGGGTGTGGTCTTTGGAGGCGCGCAGACGCTTGCAGATGGACAGGCCGTCTTCACCGGGGAGCATCAGGTCGAGCACGATCAGGTCGAAGCGTTCCTTCACCATGATGCGCGACATCGCCTTGGAGTCTTCGGCTACGAACACTTCATAACCTTCTTGTGAAAGATAGCGACGCAGCAGGTCGCGGATGCGCGCGTCGTCATCGACGACCATCAGCTTCTTCGGTTTTTCGTGGTCCATAGAGGCGTCATTCCTGAATGAAAACAAGGCAAAAACAAGGCAAACCAGGCCGCCGACCTTCCTTGCAGCGATGTGTCAGCTTAAAGCTTGTTACACAGTTTACTGCGAGAGCAAGGTGATTCGGGTCAATCCGATTCGATAATTTCATTTGCAAACTTTGGATACGCCCTTGCCTGTGATCTTGCTTCCATCCTGGCGTCGATTACGCCTGACTTCCCTTCTCGGCGCCTGCCTTGTCGGTACGGCGGCCCAGGCGGGGGCGTCTGCTGCGTTGATGCCGCAGCGGCTGCGTCAGGTTGCCGGGCCTTTGGAGGCCGACCTGGCCGAAGGGGCGGGTGGCAAGGTGGCGGACGGCCGACTGGCTACGTCGCAGTTTCTCAGCCCGGCGGCCTCCACGCCCGTCAAGCCGCATGTATTGACCTTGCATGACCGGGAAATTCTGCGACAGCAGATTCAGGGCACGACGCAGGGCCTGAATGCACGGGCGCCCTCCGCCACGCACAAATCGCACCACTGATCTCTCCGAGTCGGTCGGTGATCGGTATGATGAGCCGATCCTTCTGAAACCCTGTTGATCGCCGTGGAAAATCAGCCTCGTCTCTGCTCTGTGCAATGCCTGCATCCCGGAGGTTTGCATCGCCTGGCCTATTGGGAATGGGGCGCTGCGGACCAAGATGATGTCGTCGTCTGCGTTCATGGTCTGACGCGGCAGGGCCGAGATTTCGACGTGCTGGCTCAGGCGCTGCAACCGGGTCGCCGCGTGGTGTGCCCCGACCTGCCCGGCCGGGGCGAGTCGGACTGGCTGGCCAATCCCGCGCTGTATCAGGCGCCGCAATACCTTGCCGATCTTGTCACCTTGCTGGCGCGTCTGAAGGCGCGTCGGGTGTCTTGGGTGGGCACCTCGCTGGGCGGGCTCATCGGTATTGCTCTGGCCGGCATGCAGCACAGCCCGATAGATCGGCTGGTGCTCAACGATGTCGGCCCATCGCTCGATCCGCGAGGGTTGATGCGCATCGCCAGCTATGTCGGACGGCAAATGCGCTTCGACACGCCCGAACAGGCGGCTGATTCGCTACGTGAAATTTCTCAGGGCTTTGGCCCCCACACCCCGGAGCAATGGATGGCGCTGACCCGCCCCATGTTGCGGCCGGACGGTGACGGCTGGCGCTTGCACTACGACCCCGCGCTTTCTCAGCCGTTCAGCGCCGCGACGGCGCAGGCCATAGCGGCTGGCGAAATCGCCCTTTGGCAGGCCTACGATCAGATCGCAGCGCCGACTCTGGTTGTGAGAGGGGCGGATTCCGACATTCTCAATGTGCAGACGGCGCTGGCGATGACGCAGCGCGGCCCCAAGGCGCGTCTGGTCGAGCTTGCTGGCGTGGGGCACGCGCCGACGCTGGTGCAACCCGACCAGGTGGGCATCGTGCGCGACTTTTTGCTGTCGTGAGCCCGAATCAGTCCGTCGCGGTGCGTAGCGCCGCCCAGGCGGCGCCCGCAGACCAACGGATCGACCAGGCGCGGGCCTACGCCCTGGCGCTGATCGATACCGTGGTGCTCGAAACCGGCGAGCCTGCACTGGAGCATGCGGACGGCGTGAGCGCCATCCTGCGCCAAATCGGCGCCGATGCAGACGCCCAGGCCGCGGCCTACCTCAATCTGGTGGCGCCCCAACTGGCGCACCCGCAAGATCAGCTGAGCAAACACTTCGGCGTAGCGCTGGCGACTTTGTCGGTGGAAACACGCAAGCTGGTCGAAGTCTCCCGCATGGCCAGAGGCGGGCCGGACGAGACGGAACTGCGGCGTCGGCACACCGAACTGGTGCGGCGTCTGCTGCTTGGTTTTTCGCGCGATCTGCGCGTCGCCCTGCTGCGTCTGGCGTCGCGGCTGCAGTCCCTGCGATATTTCACCCGCACCAAGCAGGCCGCGCCCGCGGCATTTCTGGCTGAAAGCATGGAGGTCTACGCCCCGCTGGCGAATCGTCTAGGCATCTGGCAGGTCAAATGGGAGATGGAAGACCTGTCTTTCCGCCTGATGCAGCCCGAGGTTTACAAAGACATCGCCCGCAAACTCGACGAGCGGCGCGTCGAGCGCGAACAGGGCATCAGCATGGCCATCTCCCTGCTGCAGAAGGAATTGCAGCGGCAACACATCGCCGCCGAGGTGGTTGGCCGACCCAAACACATCTACAGCATTTGGCGCAAGATGCAAGGCAAGCATCTGCAGTTCGAGCAGGTGATGGACCTGCGAGCCTTGCGCATCATCGTCGGCGACGTCAGCGCCTGCTATGCCGCCTTGAGCGTGGTGCACGCCATGTGGGCCTCGCTTCCCGATGAGTTCGACGACTACATCGCCAAGCCCAAGCCCAACGGTTATCAGTCGCTGCACACCGTGGTGCGAACCGACTCGGGGCAGATTTTTGAAATCCAGATTCGTACCGCCGCCATGCATGCACACGCCGAGCAGGGCGGCGCGGCGCACTGGGCTTACAAAGAGGCGGGCGCCAAAGGTTATCTAGGGCAGACGCAGGCGGGCGACTACCAATCGCGCATCGCCCTGGCGCGCCAGTTGCTGGCACTGCAGCAGGAACTCGCCGGTGCAAGTTCGCCAGCAGCAAGTGCGCCAGTATCGACGGGCGCCTCAGCTGACCACGCCGTGGAATCTGATGCTGAAGATCGCATCTTCGTGCTGACTCCGCAGGCCCGCATTGTCGAGCTGGCCAGAGGCGCCACGCCAGTGGATTTCGCCTATGCGCTGCATACCGATCTGGGGCACCGCTGCCGAGGCGCGCGCGTCGATGGCGCACTCATTCCGCTGACCACGCCGCTGCGCAGCGGTCAGACGGTGGAGATCGTCGCGGCGAAAGAGGGCGGTCCATCGCGAGACTGGCTCAATGCCGAGCTGGGCTATCTGCGCAGTCCCAGGGCGCGCGCCAAAGTGCGCGCCTGGTTCAATCAACTCGCTCAGGAGCAGACGATTGCCAAGGGCCGAGCGCAGGTCGAGCGCCTGCTGCAACGCGAGGGCAAGACCAGTCTCAATTTGCAGAGTCTGGCTGACGGATTGGGATTTCGCACCGCCGATGAGCTGTTCGAGCGCGTCGGCAAAGATGAGTTTTCGCAGCGGCAGATCGAGGCTTACCTGCGAGCCGATCCCGCCGCTTCGGCTGCGGACGAGTCTCTGGTTTTTCCCAACGGTGGCGCAGCTCCCAAAAAGCAGGGCGGGCAGGTGCTGGTCGTGGGCATGGGCTCGCTGCTCACGCAGCTTGCGGCTTGCTGCAAACCGGCGCCGCCCGACGCCATCGGCGGGTTTGTCACGCGCGAGAAAGGCGTGACGGTTCACCGCGCCAGTTGCCAGAATTTTCGCAATATCGCGCGCCAGCATCCCGAACGCGTCATCGCAGTGACCTGGGCGAGGCAAGACGATGCCAGCGCGCTCTATCCGATCGACCTGGAGGTCAGCGCGACTGATCGGCAAGGCTTGCTGCGCGATATTTCCGATGTGCTGACGCAAGAGCGCATCAACGTCATCGCAGTGAGTACCCGTTCGGTCGGCGACCTGGCGCAGATGCGGTTCACCGTGCAGCTGGCCAACAGCGCCAAACTCAAGCGCGCGCTCAAGCTCATTGCCGACGTGCCCGGCGTGCTGAAAGCTTCGAGAAAATAGCTCGGTTATTGGGTGCACAAGAGCCGTGCTATGATTGCGAGCTTCTTAGGCGGTTAGCTCAGATGGTTAGAGCGCTTGCTTGACATGCAAGAGGTCGTTGGTTCGATTCCAATACCGCCTACCAAATTCTTTCCAGGCTCCTCATACAACGCCATGCACCCTTTTCGAACTAGCTTGCAGACCCCTTGAGTTTCAGAGGTCCGCACGCCCGTGCATAGCGATGACAAGGTGCGGTCCATCCGCACCTTTTTTATTATTTGAGCGAGACGCATCATGTTTCAAATCACCCTGCCAGACGGTTCCAAACGCGCTTTCGAAGCCCCGCTGACGGTTGCCGAACTGGCGCAGTCAATAGGCGCCGGGCTGTTCAAGGCGGCCTTGGCTGGAAAAGTTGACGGCAAGCTGGTCGATACCAGCTACCGCCTTTCGCAAGATGCCGAGGTGGCTATCGTCACGGACAAGGATGCCGAGGGGGTGGAAGTGATTCGGCATTCGACCGCCCACCTTCTGGCCTACGCCGTCAAAGACCTGTATCCCGACGCGCAAGTGACCATCGGCCCGGTGATCGAAAATGGCTTTTACTACGACTTCGCCTACAAGCGGCCCTTCACGCCTGAAGACCTCGAAAAGATCGAGGCGCGCATGGCCGAACTCGCGCGCAAGGATGAGCCAGTGCGCCGCAAGGTGCTGCCGCGTGACGAAGCGGTCGCCTATTTCAAGTCGCTTGGCGAGCATTACAAAGCCGAAATCATCGCCAGCATTCCTGCGGGTGAGGACGTGTCGCTGTATTCCGAGGGGGCTTTCACCGATCTTTGCCGCGGCCCGCACGTGCCGTCGACCGGGCGGCTGAGGGTCTTCAAGCTGATGAAGGTGGCCGGCGCCTATTGGCGTGGCGACCATCGCAACGCGCAATTGCAGCGGATTTACGGCACCGCCTGGGCCAAGAAAGAAGATCAGGACGCCTACCTGCACGCCTTGGCCGAGGCGGAAAAGCGCGACCACCGCAAGCTGGGCAAGGAACTCGACCTGTTCCATTTCCAGGAAGAGGCGCCGGGGCTGGCCTTCTGGCATCCCAAAGGTTGGGCGCTTTGGCAGGCTGTCGAACAGTACATGCGGCAGGTCTATCGCGATAGCGGCTACCAAGAAGTCAAGGGGCCGCAGATTCTTGATGTGAGCTTGTGGAAGCGCTCGGGCCACTGGGACAACTATTCGGAGAACATGTTTTTCACCGAGTCCGAAAAGCGCCAGTTCGCGGTCAAGCCGATGAACTGTCCCGGTCATATCCAGATTTTCAATTCAGGTCTGCGCAGCTATCGCGATCTGCCCATTCGCTATGGCGAGTTTGGCGCATGCCATCGCAACGAGCCCTCTGGCGCGCTGCACGGGCTGCTGCGCGTGCGCGGTTTCACGCAGGATGATGGTCATATTTTTTGCACCGAAGATCAGATCGAGGCCGAGGTAACGGCCTTTCACCAGCAGGCCATGCAGGTCTACACCGACTTCGGCTTTACCGAGATCGCGCTGAAAATTGCCTTGCGCCCAGAAAAACGCATCGGTGAAGAAGCCGTTTGGGACAAAGCCGAGGCCGCGTTGCGCGCGGCCTTGCAGGCTTGCGGCGTGGCGTGGCAGGAACTGCCGGGCGAGGGCGCGTTCTACGGCCCGAAAATCGAATACCACATGAAAGACTCGATTGGTCGCGCCTGGCAGGTGGGCACCATGCAGGTCGACTTCATGATGCCCGAGCGGCTGGATGCCGAGTATGTCGACGAGCATTCGCAGCGGGTGCGCCCGGTCATGCTGCACCGCGCGATTGTCGGCTCGATGGAGCGTTTCATCGGCGTGCTGATCGAGCACTATGCCGGCGCGATGCCGCTGTGGCTCGCGCCGGTTCAGGCCGTCGTGATGAACATCACCGATGCCCAGGCCGATTACGCACGATCTGTTGCACAAACGCTGACAAAACAAGGCTTTAGGGTCGAGTTGGATTTGCGCAACGAAAAAATCAACTATAAAATACGCGAAAATGCATTGAGCAAAGTGCCTTACTTGCTTGTGGTCGGTGACCAAGAGCGAGACGCGGGAACCATCGCGGTACGGGCACGCGGCAATGTCAACCTCGGGGTGCTGTCCCTGGAGGCGCTGACGCAAAAACTCTCCCAGGAAGTGCAGTCGCGCGGAT
The DNA here is from genome assembly GCA_020722545.1 of Thiomonas intermedia. Lineage (GTDB taxonomy): Bacteria > Pseudomonadota > Gammaproteobacteria > Burkholderiales > Burkholderiaceae_C > Thiomonas > Thiomonas intermedia_B. The sequence goes on from DYKQ01000062.1 coordinate 11,970, forward strand.
CAGCCCAGCAGTAAGAACTCTGTTGGGGCGGCACATTTGTCTAAATGAATTGAAAGGTTTGAGCCATCGCTACGTTCCAGAGCCGTAATACACCGGAAAAACGCGCGCATCGTCTGAATCGCGAAATCACGCTTCCCGAACTCCGCTTGGTCGGGCCTGAGGGCGAGGCGCTCGGGGTGGTTTCCCTCACCGAGGCGCTCAGACTCGCCGAGCAACATGATGTGGACCTGGTGGAAATTGCGCCGACCGCATCGCCTCCGGTCTGTCGCTTGATGGATTACGGCAAGTTCAAATACGAAGAACAAAAAAAGAATCACGAAGCCCGGGCCAAGCAAAAGCAAATCCAGATCAAGGAAGTCAAATTCCGCCCGGCAACGGATGATGGCGATTACCAGATCAAGCTGCGTAACCTGCGCCGTTTCCTGGAAGAGGGTGATAAAGGCAAGGTGAGTCTGCGCTTCCGTGGGCGTGAAATTACTCACCAGGACATCGGGATGCGGGTGCTGGAGCGCGTTAAGGCCGATGTCGAAGATGTCGGCCAGATTGAGCAGATGCCCAAGCTGGAAGGGCGCCAGATGATCATGGTCATTTCGCCGAAGAAGAAAAAATAAACGGCCTTTGCTGCGCTGGTTCAAATGGTGCTGGTGCAGCGAAGGCGAGAAGTGCGTTCCTGCTTTTTGGCGGTGAACAAACCTGTGGCGCAAGCTGCAGTCGCGTGTGTTTGGCTCAGATGGGCGAATGCCGCAAAACTCGTGTGCGTGGGCTTGAAAGTGTCTGGTTCATCGTCAGACCGCCTGCGGATATGTCATATTTAATGGAGCAATCATGCCCAAGATGAAGACCAAAAAGAGTGCTGCAAAGCGATTCCGCGTGCGTCCGGGCGGCACTGTCAAACGTGGCCAAGCGTTCAAGCGCCATATCCTGACCAAGAAAACCACCAAGAACAAGCGTCACTTGCGTGGAGCCACGGCGGTGCATGACAGCGATCTGAAGCAGATCGCCGTCATGATGCCTTTCGCCTGAGGCGCCAGTCGCCTCAGTTCGAACAATCAATCAGGATAAGGAGTCTTAAATGCCTCGCGTCAAACGTGGTGTGACTGCACGTGCACGTCACAAAAAAGTTCTCGACCTCGCCAAGGGTTTCCGCGGCCGCCGCAAAAACGTCTATCGCATCGCCAAAGAAGCGGTGATGAAGGCAGGGCAATATGCCTACCGTGACCGCCGTGCCAAGAAGCGTGAATTCCGTTCGCTGTGGATCACCCGGATCAACGCCGCGGTGCGCCAGTCCGGCATGACCTACAGCGTGTTCATGAATGGCATGAAAAAAGCGCAGATCGAAATTGACCGCAAGGTGCTCGCCGACATGGCAGTGCACGACGCAGCAGCGTTCTCCAAAATCGTCGCTCAGGTCAAGGCAGCAATGGCCTGATCGCAGGGCCTGGAGCTTTGTTGCTCTGTTGTGATGTCTTGCTGTGCAAAGGCCTGTTTCCACAGGCCTTTGTTCTTTGTTGGCGGTGTTGCGCTTGGGCGCAAGGGTTGGTTGCCGTCTCTTGGGATGCCTGTTCACACTTTTTCGGTGTACCTAGTCTATGAATCCTTTGCAAACCCTGATCGATCAAGCCAGCGCCGAGTTTTCGCAAGCGACGGATTCCGCCTCGCTGGAAAACGCCAAGGCGCGCTATCTGGGGAAGACCGGCTTGATCACCATCGAGATGAAAGCCCTGGCGGCTCTCCCGACTGAGGAAAAGCGGGCCCGAGGCGCTGAGATCAATCTGGCAAAACAAGCTATCGAGCAGGCCTTGCAACGGCGGCGCGAGGCGATCGAGCAAGCGGCGCTTCAGGCTCAACTGCAGGCGCAGGCGATTGACGTGACCTTGCCGGGGCGCGCTGGAAATCAAGGAGGCTTGCACCCGCTGACGCGTAGCTGGATGCGGATGGAGCAGATTTTCCGCTCCATGGGTTTCGACGTGGCCGACGGCCCGGAAATCGAAGACGACTGGACCAATTTCACCGCGCTGAATTCGCCGCAGAATCACCCCGCGCGCTCGATGCAAGACACCTTCTACGTCGACGCCAAGGATGTGCACGGCCAACCGTTGCTGCTGCGAACGCATACCTCTCCGATGCAGGTTCGCCATGCCCGAGCCCACGTGCAGCGGTATGCAGGGGCCGCCGAAATGCCGCCGATCAAGGTGATTGCGCCAGGACGCACTTATCGTGTGGACAGCGACGCGACGCATTCCCCCATGTTTCATCAGTTTGAAGGACTATGGATCGACCAGAATGTGTCGATGGCCGATCTCAAGGGCACCTTCACCAGTTTTCTCAAGGCCTTCTTCGAGCGCGACGATATTCTGGTGCGCTTTCGCCCCTCGTACTTTCCCTTCACGGAGCCGTCCGCCGAGATCGACATGATGTTCGAGAGCGGGCCGCTCAAAGGCCGCTGGCTGGAGCTTGCAGGTTCCGGGCAGGTGCATCCCATGGTTGTGCGCAATTTCGGGCTCGACCCCGAGCGGTTCATCGGCTTCGCCTTTGGCAGCGGGCTGGATCGCATCACCATGCTGCGCTACGGCATCTCGGATCTGCGGCTGTTCTACGAAAACGATCTGCGCTTTCTCCAGCAGTTCGCCTATTGATCCGGCCATCTGAAGTTTGAAGTTTCAGGCGGCATA
>DYKQ01000063.1 GCA_020722545.1 Thiomonas intermedia
CGCCGGTGGCGCAAATGGCGCACACCCTGAAGACGCAGGCCGGCAAGCCGACCTATGGCTTACGCAAGCAGGCGGTGGGGCCGGTGTTCGGCATCATCAAGTCGGTGATGGGGTTCGGCAATTCGAGAGATTGGACGTCAAGTCCGACAGGCTTCTAGACATCATTCAGCACAACCGTTTGCAGATCGGGCTGTTGCACCGCGCGGCGACTTTCGAGCCGGCGCAGGCCGCGCAGATCAAGGCGCACAACCGCGTGGTGCGGCATCAGTTCTGAAAGCGCCTTGCCCTCAGTCTGACGCCACCACCCGCACTCGCTGCGCGGCGAGTTTGGCGTTGGCGCGCGCGGCGTCGGTCGATTCGGCGCGGGCCAGCGCCACGCCCATGCGGCGCTTGACGAAACTCTCGGGCTTGCCGAACAGCCGCAGATCCGTTCCGGGAATAGCCAGCGCCGCCTCCACGCCTTCGAAGCGCACGCCGCGCGCCTCGACTCCGCCGTAGATCACCGCGCTGGCGCCCGCGGTCTTGAGCGACGGGTCCACCGGCAGGCCGAGTATGGCCCGGGCGTGCAGCTCGAACTCGCTCTGCCACTGGGTGATGAGGGTGACCAGCCCGGTGTCGTGCGGGCGCGGGCTGACCTCGCTGAACCACACTTGCTCGCCCTTGACGAACAGTTCCACGCCAAAAATGCCGCGCCCGCCCAGCGCCTCGGTGATGCGCCGCGCCATGTCGCGGCTGCGCTCCAGCGCCACCGGGTTCATGGGGTGCGGCTGCCAGCTTTCCACATAGTCGCCAGCCACTTGCACATGGCCGATGGGTTCGCAGAAGTCGGTGCGCACGGCGCCGTCGGCGCCCACGCTGCGCACGGTGAGCTGGGTGATTTCATAGTCGAAGTCGATGAAGCCCTCGACGATCACGCGGCTCTGCGCCACGCGCCCGCCCGACATCGCCGTCTCCCAGGCGGGGCGCACATCGGCGGGGCCGTCGAGCTTGCTCTGCCCCTTGCCCGAGGAACTCATCACCGGCTTGACCACGCAGGGATAGCCGATGCCGCCATCGATCGCGGCCTGCAGTTGCTCCAGCGAATCGGCGAAGGCATAGGGCGAGGTGGCCAGACCCAGCTCTTCGGCGGCCAGTCGGCGGATGCCTTCGCGGTTCATGGTCAGCCGCGCCGCGCGGGCTGTGGGAATGACGGTCACCCCACCGGCAGCCTCCAACTCTTCGAGCACCGGCGTGGCGATGGCCTCGATTTCCGGCGCCACCAGATGCGGTTTTTCCTGCAGGATGAGGGCGCGCAAAGCCTCGGGATCGGTCATTTGAATCGTGCGGGCATGGTGCGCCACCTGCTGCCCAGGCGCGTGGTCATAGCGGTCCACCGCAATGGTTTCCACGCCCAGGCGCTGCAGCGCGATGAGCACTTCCTTGCCCAGTTCGCCCGCGCCGAGCAACATCACGCGGGTGGCCGAAGGGGAAAGCGGGGTGCCAAGGGTCGTCATGTCAAAGTCTCCAGATTTAGAAAGCGCCGGCCAGGGCATTGACCGTGAGCGCCAAAATCACCACATTGAAAAAGAATGCCGCCACGCTGTGCAGCAACACCAGATGGCGCACATGCCGCCCGGCGATGTTCACGTCCGAGGTCTGAAAGGTCATGCTCAGCACCACGGAGAAATAGAGATAGTCCCAGTAATCGGGCGCCTGATTGTTGGGGAACATCAGCGCAGGCGTGCCCGCCGTGCGCGCGGTGTAGTCGCTATGGGCGTATTGCAGGGCGAAGATCACCGAGAAAAACAGCCAGGACAGCACGATGCTGCTTCCGGCCAGCGCCAGCGCGCCGGGGTGGCCGCGCACCGCATGCAACTCCACCGACAGCGCGGCGAACACCGCGCCCGACAGCACCAGGCTGAACAGCAGCACCGTCCAGCGCCCTTCGGTCTCCAGCTCGGTGCGGCGCTTGAGCGTTTCGGTCGTGGCGTGCGCCATCATCCAGGCGGTGCTGACAAGAAACAGCAGCGCGCTGGCATCAAACGCCCAGAGCAGCGCAATGGTGTGCGGCAAAGTGGCACTGAGCACCGCCCACAGCACCACGCCCAGCGCAATGGCCGCGCTCAAACGCGGGCGGTGGCTGAGTGTGCGGTAGAGGGTGAGAAGCGGATTGCGCATGGGGCATGAAGTGTAGGGTGAGTTCAGCGCGACAAACGCGACGATGAATCCGTCGGGCTCCTAGAATTGCGCACCGCAACATCGCGCTCGCCTCTCTCCCTTCCACGACCAAGGTTCGCCATGACCGCCGACACATCCTCCGATTTCCCCGATCTGTCGCATATCGCCCCGCGCGAGCAGGCAGAAATCCTCGCCCAGGCGCTGCCCTATATCCGCAAATTTCACGGCAAGACCCTGGTCATCAAATACGGCGGCAACGCCATGACCGATCCGGCGCTGCAACAAGACTTTGCCGAGGACGTGGTGCTGCTCAAACTCGTGGGCATGAACCCGGTGGTGGTGCATGGCGGCGGCCCGCAGATCGACGAAGCGCTGGGTCGCGTGGGCAAGAAGGGCACCTTCGTGCAGGGCATGCGAGTGACCGACGACGAAACCATGGAAGTGGTGGAATGGGTGCTGGCCGGCCAGGTGCAGCAGGACATCGTCGGCCTGATCAACCACGCCGGCGGCAAGGCGGTGGGACTGACCGGACGCGACGGCGGCTTGATCCGCGCGCGCAAACTGCGCATGCGCGACCGCGAGAATCCGGCAGCCGAGATCGACGTGGGCCAGGTGGGCGAAGTCGCGGCCATCGATCCCGCGGTGGTCAAGGCGCTGCAGGACGATCAGTTCATTCCGGTCATCTCGCCCATCGGCTTCGGCGAGGACAACGCCTCGTTCAATATCAACGCCGACGTGGTGGCGGGCAAGCTGGCCGAAGAGCTGCGCGCCGAAAAGCTGCTGCTGCTGACCAACACTCCGGGAGTGTTGAACAAGAAGGGCGAACTGCTCACCGATCTCACCGCACATGAAATCGACGACATGTTCGCCGACGGCGCCATTTCCGGCGGCATGCTGCCCAAAATCTCCTCGGCGCTCGACGCCGCGAAGTCGGGCGTCAACTCGGTGCACATCGTCGATGGCCGCATTCCTCACGCCATCCTGCTGGAAGTGCTGACCGAGCAGGCCTTCGGCACCATGATCCGCTCGCATTGATGCACGGGCGCCAAGACGGCCCGGTCTGGCTGCTCGATCTCGACAACACCCTGCACGACGCCTCGTGGCGCGTGTTTCCGCTGATGAATGCGCAGATGACGGCCTTCATCGAACGCCATCTGGGCGTGGAACGGGCGGAAGCCAATCGCATTCGCGCCCATTTCTGGCAACGCTACGGCGCCACGCTGCTGGGCCTGATGCACGAGCACGACGTGGACGCCACGCAGTTTCTTCGCGAGACGCACGACTTTCCCCACCTGCCTCGCATGCTGCGCTGCGACGGCAGCGAGCGCGCCGCGCTGGCGCGTCTGCCGGGTCGCAAGCTGGTGCTCACCAATGCCCCGCGCAACTATGCCCGCCGCGTGCTGAAAACACTCAAACTCTGGCCGCTGGTCGACGGCCTGATCGCGGTCGAAGATATGTGGATGTTCCACAGACTGCGCCCCAAGCCGGACGCGCGCATGCTGCGCCATGTGCTCGCCCGCCACCGACTCAGGCCGGCTCAATGCGTGCTGGTCGAAGATACGCCCGGGCATTTGCAGGCCGCGCGTCGCATCGGCCTGCGCGGCGCGTGGATGGTGCGCTACGCCCGCCGCGCCGTGCGAGCAAGACGTGACTTGCCGATGGAACGCACCGGCCTGCACGGACGGCCGGATTTCGTCGCCGCGCGCATCCGCAGCCTGAATGAACTCACGCGCATCTGAATTCAACCCAGATCATCCAGCGCGTCGCCCAGTTCCTTGGCGCGCTGATCCGCCGCGTGCAAGGCGCGGATGATCGTGGTCTGCATATCGGCCGCATCGAACACGCCCAGCGCCGCTGCGGTGGTGCCGCCTTTGCTGGTGACGCTGGCACGCAAGGTGGCCAAGGGCTCACTGCTGCCCTGCGCCAATGCGGCCGCTCCGGCCAGCGTGGCTAGAGCCAACTCGCGCGCCTGTGTGCCACTCAGACCGAGTTCTTCGCCAGCGCGCGTCATGGCTTCGGCCAGGTAAAACGCATACGCCGGGCCCGATCCCGACACTGCGGTGACCGCATCGAGCAGGTCTTCACGCTCCACCCACACCCGCCGCCCCGCCGGGGCCAGCAGGGCATCGGCCAGGGCGTGATCGGCCTCGCTGGCCTGCGCGCTGGCGAACAACCCGGTGATGCCCTGACCGATGAGCGCCGGGGTGTTGGGCATGGTGCGCACCATGCGCTGCGCGCCGGTCTGCCGCTCGATGGCGCGGCAGCGCACCCCGGCCATGATGCTGACGTGCAGCGCGTCGCCAAGATGCGCTCGGCAGTCGGCTGCGGCCTGCGCGAACTGCTGCGGCTTCACCGCCCAGACCACGGCCTGCGCATCGCGCAACGCGGCGTTGGGCGCTTCCAGAATCTGCACGCCGGGAAAACGCTGCTGCAACCGCGCGCGCTGTTCGGCGAAGGGCTCGACCACGCGCAGCTTGGCGGGTTGCGCCCCCGAAGTCAGCAGCCCGCCGATCAGGGCGCTGCTCATATTGCCGCCGCCGATGAAGGCGGTGATGGGCAGGGAAACGGAGTGGGTAGCAGGAGAAGTCAGGTTCGCATTCATGCCGCACATTATTCCCGCAAGTCGGCGGCTGCAATTCACCGATAATTCCGGCGCCATGCGTGTTCTTGCCCTCGATACCAGCACCGAAGCCCTGAGCGTCGCGCTCAGCGTGGACGGCCACTGCCGCAGCTTCGACGAAGCCGGCGGCCCGCGCGCCTCGCAGCGGCTGCTGCCTTTGTGCGCCGAGTTGCTGCGCGCGGCCGGGCTGCAATTCGCCGATCTCGACCTGATCGGCATGGGCGCCGGGCCGGGCGCGTTCACCGGGCTGCGCACGGCCGCGTCGGCGGCGCAGGGGCTGGCCTATGCCCTGCACCTTCCGGCGGCGCGCGTCGACACGCTCATGGCGCAGGCGGAAACCGCCTTCGCGCTGCTGCACAGCGACGGCACGGTGTTGCCCGATCCGGTGCAGGCCGAGCCGGGCACGGTGGTGCTCGTGGCGAACGACGCGCGCATGGGCGAGTTGTATTGGGAGCTGTTTCGCGCCCAGACATCTGGCTGGCAGAGTCTGCACCAGCCGACCGTGCAGCGGCCCGAGCACGCGGTGCTGGCCTGGGCCGAGGTGCTGGCCGATCTGCCCGAACATCTGGAGACCGGCGCGCTGCCCCGCTTGCTGGCCTGCGGCAATGCCTGGAGCGAACATGCAGACGCCCTTTCCGCCGCCTTCGCCTCGCACGCTAGCGACAACCCGCGCCTGTTCGCTCTGAACCGCGCGGTGCTGCGCGCCGTGGCCTGCACGCCGTCGGCCGCCGCCGTGGCCCGGCTAGCGTTGCAGCAGCATGCCGCCGGGCTGACCGTCTCCGCGGCACAGGCGCAACCTATTTATGTGCGCGACAAAGTGGCCTTGACCACGGCGGAGCGCGAACTGGCCCGCGCTGCCCCATGAACGCCCGGCTGCGTCCGCACGATCCGAATAGCCCTCTTGCCTCGGCGGGACACGCGGCGCACGCCCTGCGACCCATGACCCCCGCCGACCTCGACGCCGTGGCGAAAATCGAAAACACGGTGTACGACTTTCCCTGGAGCCGGGGCAACTTCGCCGACTCACTCACCGCGCAGTATCACGCGCAGGTGCTCACCGACGAGACCGACTCCGTGTGCGGCTATTTCGTGGCCATGCCCGGCGTGGAAGAAATGCATCTGCTCAACATCTCGGTCGATCCCGCGGTGCAGGGCCAGGGTTTGAGCCTGCTGATGCTCGATGCCGTGGTTTTGCTCAGCCGGGCTGATGGCGCCTGCCTGCTCTGGCTGGAAGTGCGTCCGAGCAATGCCCACGCCGTGCGCATTTACGAGCGCTACGGCTTCTACCCCATCGCCCGCCGACGCGACTATTACCCCTCAGTCGATACGCAAGGGCGCGCCAGCCGGGAAGACGCACTGGTGATGTCTGCGCAGGTGGACGATCTGCTGCAACGCCGCGGCTTGCGTCCGGCCTGACCGCGCCCCGTCCGCATGACCAAGCCCAGCCCTCGCATCACGCCGCAAACCCTGCAGTGGACGCAGGCGCTCGGCCTGGGGCCGCTGTTCGTGCGGCGCGCAGTTCTGCGCGAGCAGCAAGCTCAGCCCGTTCCCGAAGCTGCACCGGAAGTCATCGCAACGCCCGCCGCTGCAAAGCCGGTCGCGCAACCGCCCAGGCCCAACCGCCCCGTCCCGTCGCCACGACCTGCGTCCTCCATCCCGATTGCGGATGCCGCGCGTGTTGAGGCCATCGCCCGCATGGACTGGGACGAGCTGCAAGTCGGCGCTCAGGCCTGCCGCGCCTGCAAACTCGGCAGCAGCCGACACCAGGCCGTGTTCGGCAGCGGCTCCACGCAAGCCCGCTGGATGATCATCGGCGAGGCGCCAGGCGCCGAAGAAGACCGCCAAGGCCAGCCCTTTGTCGGCGCCGCGGGGCAATTGCTCGACGCCATGCTGCAGGCCATCGGTCTGGACCGCAGCGCCGACGATCCCGAGCGCGCGGTTTACATCGCCAATGTGCTCAAGTGCCGTCCGCCGGGCAACCGCAACCCCGAGCCCGAAGAAGTGGGCCAATGTGCGCCCTGGCTAGAGCGCCAGGCGGCCCTGCTGCAGCCGCGGCTCATTCTCGCTTTGGGCCGGTTCGCGGCGCACAGTCTGCTCGGCAGCCAAGCGCCCATCAGCCAGTTGCGCGGGCAGGTGCACGAGTTTGCCGGCATTCCCGTCATCGTGAGCTATCACCCGGCCTATCTGCTGCGCAACCCGGCCGACAAGGCCCGCGTCTGGCGCGACCTGTGCTTCGCCCGCGATCTTGCCGACGCCGCAGCGGCAAAAAACGCAGCAACTCGGTCAGAATAAGATCGGCCTGTCTGCGCCATACGCAACACCATTTCTGCGACTTTTTTCACGTTTTTTGGCGCCGCAATCACCGCGCATGGGGTTGACCCTGAGCGCCACCCGCGGGTCAATCCAGAACAATGCAAAGAATCAAACAAAGGGCGCAATGCCGCGTTTTGCATCGCCAAGTCATACCGGGGGTATGACCCGCACCGCCCGCAAACCTGGAGAGAGACATGCAGATCGACACCGCTTTTTTCATCAATGCCATCGGCATTGCCATCATGATCTACGGCCTGGTGGATGTCTTGCTGCTGCGCAGCAAGATTCCCGGCGGGCAGGTGGGCAAAGCGTGGAAGGCCCTGACCCTATTGATCGGGCTGTTTACCGCGGGTTATCTCGTCTCGCCTTTTTTCAGCACCCTGCCCGCAGATTCCATCCGCATCATCGTCTCGCTGATCTTCCTGTTTGGCGCGGTGTACGTGATTCTTACCGTGCGACTGCTCTATCGCATCATCGCCGAGCTGGCGTCCTGAACGCATTCGCGCCCCACAAAAAAGCCCGGTCAGACCGGGCTTTTTCGTAGATGCAAATGAAGATTTCGCAGACGATCAGTGCATTTCGTCGCGGATGTAGAGATCGCCCTTCAGGCTGGCGATATAGGCCGCGATGTCTTGCAGATCCTGCGTGTTGTACTGCGCCACCATGCCGCTCATGATGGCGTTGTTGCGGCCATACAGCGGGGTCTGGTGCTTGACCTGGTATTGCTGCAGGGCGTGGAACAGATAGCTCTGGTACTGCCCCGCCAGTTTGGGATAGTTGGGGGCGATGGGCTTGTCGAGACCGGCGCCGTGGCAGGCGATGCAGCCGCCTTTGTTCACCAGTTCTTCACCCTTTTTGATGTCGGCCGCGTTGGCCAGTTGGGACATTTGAGCCAGGGCCAAGGCAGTGGCTGCCAGCAGAACGATTTTTTTCATCAAGGATCTCCGCGCTTGTTATTTGATGGGCTGGCCTTTGGCCGTGGCGTAGTAGGCGGCAATGTCGGCCATTTGCTGGTCGGTCAGCGACGCGGCAATGGCGCGCATGGTCGGAAACCGGCGGTTGCCGTTTTTGTATTCCTTCAGCGCATCGACGATGTACTGCGCGTTTTGCCCATTGATCATGGGCACGGCAAAAATTTCAGGGAAGGAGGAGCGATAGCCGCCCCCCATGTTGTGGCAGCCCTGGCAGGTGGCCACAAGCTTGGCGCCTTCTGCGGCATTGCCAACGACGTTCTGCGCGTGGGCGGACGCCGCGAGCATCAGGGAAGCGAGAAAGAGGACTTTTTTCATCATTGCAGGCGCGAGAGTCTTGAGAGCCATCAAACATGCGCCCCATTATAGGGAGGCTTCGCGCCCCATCGCGTCATTTTGTCGCAGTCAAGACTTAACGCGTTCCTGAATTGACAAAACGCAGACTCCATGCCTTTGATTCAAGATGTAACCATCTCTCCCTCGGCAAAGCCTCGCAGATAGTCTTCAGGCAGCATGTCGCACAGTTGCCGCCTGACCTTGTCCGCCTGCACCGGCCCGGCGATCTCAGCGATGAGGGCGAGACATTCCTGCAGCGCAGCCAGCAAGGCTTCCGGCTGGTCGGCGGCGCGCAGATGCGCCCGCGCCGGCCCGCTTTGGCCGCCGAGCAGTCGCTCCAGCATGTCGAACATATACATACGTGACAAGGCTATGGAGCGCCGGGGCGGCGGCGCTACGGCTTGCGCCAGTTGCGACGCCGCCACGCTGGATGGGGTCTGTTCGGGCGCCGCAGAACCCTGAGCGGACGTCTTTGAGGGCGGCTTCAACGGCGCCTCCTCGGGCTCCGACGCATTCGCAAGCCCCATGCGCTCGACCAAGCCAGCGGCGAGCAGTTCCTGCGCGAGTTGCTGCGCTTCTTGCCCCATCAAGGCGCACAACTCGCCGATGGCGCGCCGTCCGTCGCACAGAATCAGCACATGCCGCTGCCTTGCACTCAGCGCCTGGCTGCGCTGCTGTTGCTCGCGCCGGCCGGTCGAGGTTTTTCGCAACACGTCAGCCAAGGTCAGCTCGCTCATTTCACGCCCCCTAAAAGAGGGGGTAATGTAAGGATTGCAAATGACCGCAGCGTGACACCGCAAGCGTAAAAAAGCGCAACAAAAACAGCAGCCTCAGACGAATCTAAGTGTGCCTCTGTCAGAATCTGCGCCACAAAGCCACAACCCCTCATCACTCCATGCACTTCTACCTTCTGGCCATCGCCGCCCTTCAAGGCGTGACCGAGCTGTTTCCCATTTCCAGCCTGGGGCACAGCATTCTGATTCCGGCCCTGTTTCATTGGCCCATCGACCGCACGGCAGACTGGTTTCTGCCCTTCATCGTGGTGCTGCATCTGGGCACGGCCACCGCGCTGCTGATCTATTTCTGGCGCGACTGGGCGCGGCTGATCGGCGGCTGGCTGCGCGCCGGCGGCAAGGCGTCCAACCCGGATGCGCGACTGCTCTGGCTGATCGTGGCGGGCACCATTCCAGCCGGGCTGCTCGGGCTGCTGCTGGCGCACAAGATCAAGGCGCTGTTCGGCGGCTTCACCTTCGCGGCGATTGCGTTGATGCTCAACGGCCTGCTGCTGCTGGGCGGCGATGCACTCAAGCATCGACGCGGGCTGATCGCCCTGCCGGAACTGGGCTGGCTGCGCGCCCTCCTCATCGGCCTGGCGCAGGCGCTGGCCTTGATTCCGGGGTTTTCGCGCTCCGGGGCCACGCTGGTCGCCGGTCTGGGCCTGGGCTTGAACTATGCCGACTCGGCGCGGTTTTCGTTTTTGCTCGCCACGCCCATCATCGCGGCGGCGGGCGTGCTCGAAGTGCCCAAGCTGATGCACGCCGGCGTGCCGCATGAACTGCTGGGCGCCATTGCCGCCGCCGGGGTGCTGGCCGGGGTGTTCGCCTGGCTGTCCACCTGGTTTTTGATGCGCTGGTTCACCGACCACGAAATGAAGGCGCTGCGGCCGTTCGGCATTTACTGCCTGCTGCTGGGCGCGGCGGCGTTACTTGTCGGATGAGCCTGCGTTTTGCCTGAAATTTCGCCTGACAAACACGCCGCCGGGCAGCCCCACGCGCTTCTCGCCTACTTGGGAGCGCCCCCAGACCTGCCGCGTTCGCGTCAGCCCCCCTGCGGGGGATGAGAAAACTTGGGGCGGCCCGGCGTTTTCTCATGAGGCTGACGCGCCGCGGCAGGTCTGGAAGCGGTCAACAGCGCCTGCACTGCGGCCACGCGCCGTCGGCTGACAGGCAGGGTGTCGGGCACGCCGTGCAGATGCAAAGTCCAGGCGCCGCTGTCAGCCTCTGTACTTCCGGTCTCGGGTTCAGGTGCGATGCCCTCCGGCGGACTGATCGGCCGCTCCAGGCTGCGAATGGCGGGCGCCGCGACCAGCGCGCTGCGGTGAATGCGCACGAGATGCTCGGCGTAGCGCTGCTCCAGATCGGTCAATGAGAGGTCCACCAGATACTGCTGCTCGGCGGTGCGCAGGGTGGTGTATTTGGCCTCGGCGCGGCAATACAGAATGTCGGCCAGCGGCACGCGCTTGAGCGCGCCATGATGCCGCACCGTCAGGTACACCGTTTCCACCGCTGCCGGCGCCTGCTGCTCCGCACCCTGGGCACGCAGCCACAGCACGGCCTTGCCCATCGCCTGGGCCAGGCGCTCGCGCCGCACCGGCTTGGTGACGTAGTCGACGGCCGCCACGTCGAAGGCGCCCAGCGCATGCTCCTCGTGGGCGGTGACGAACACGATGGCCGGATGGTGCATGCCTGGATCGCCAGCCAGGCGCTGCGCCAATTCCATTCCGGTCTGCCCTGGCATCTGGATGTCGAGAAGCAGCACGTCAAAGCGCTGCGCACGAAGCAGCACCCAGGCCTCGGCCGCGTCGGCCGCTTCGTCCACGATGGCCTGCGCGGTTTCGGGCAGCTCGGCGAGCAGGCGGCGCAGGCGGCTGCGGGCCAGCGGTTCGTCGTCAACGATGAGCACGTTCATAGCGGCAAGCGTAACCGCACCCGCCAGCGGGCCAGGCCGTCCTCGACGACTTCACCCTGATCGACCTCGGCCGCAATGTCGTACAGCAGATGCAGGCGCTGGCGAATGTTGCGCAGCGCCGTGCCGGTGCCATGACGGCGCTGCGGGGGCGTGTCGTTCAGCGCGGGCAGATCGTTGCGCACGGTGACTTCGATCTGCCCCAGCCGCCGGGCCACGTCGATGTCGATCTGCACCCTGCGGCTGCTGCGCTCGACGCCATGCCGCACCGCGTTCTCCACCAGCGGCTGCAGGGTCAGCGCCGGAATGCGGATTTGCAGCAGGGTGTCGTCGACCTGCCATTGCACTCGCATGCGCTCGCCGAAACGCACCGATTCGATGTCGAGGTAGCGCCGCGCCAGATCCATTTCCTGCTCCAGCGTGACCAGCGTGCCCGGCTTGCCCACGCTGGCGCGGAACAGTTCGGCCAGATCGTCGAGCACGGTCTCGGCGCGCTCGGGCTGCTCGCGCACCAGGGCGCTGGCGGCGTTGAGGGCGTTGAACAAAAAGTGCGGCCGGATGCGCGACTGCAGTTCGCTCAGCCTGGCCTGCATGTCGACCGGCGTGAACGCCCGTGCGCGCAGTTGCAGATAGTGCACGAAGACCAGCGCCAGCGCCGCCCCCGCGAGCGCCGCCTGCCAGGGCTGCTGCGCAGCGCGTGGTGCAAGTGCGTCGAACAAGGGCTGCACCAGCAGATTCAAACCCAGCGCCGAAAAGGCGCCCAGCGCCATGGCCACGACCAGCACCGCTGCTGCGCCCCGCAGCCGCCACAGCCGTTGGGTCATGCACATCAGCGCCAGCCAGAGCAGCGCAGCGGGCTCCACCCAAGAGAGCAGCAACAAGGCGCCGATACGGCCTTCCCCTTGCGGCCCTTGCAGCAACACGAGCAGCGCCAAAAGCAGATTGAGCGCCACCAGCGCGCGCACCAGACTGCCAGCGCCGCAGATGTCCAGGCGCACTGCGGTTTCAGGGGAAGGGGTCGGTTCAGCAGTCATCTGGGGCGTCAAGCAGCTTGATCCTGAAGGCTTCTCTAAAATTGGCGGTTTCGACCCTGGCGCCCATGGCGTCACAACGCTCGCTTTGCGAGGCCTATCCATGCACGATCAATTCGAACACAAGCAGCAAGCCTGGTCCGCGCGTTTTTCCGAGCCGGTCAGCGCTCTGGTGCAGCGCTACACCGCCTCGGTGGATTTCGACCAGCGGCTGGCGCTGTTCGACATCGACGGATCGCTGGCGCATGCCACCATGCTGGCCGAGCAAGGCATTCTCAGCGCGGACGACCTCGCCGCCATCGAGCGCGGCATGGCGCAGATCCGTAACGAAATCGACTCTGGCGCGTTCGAGTGGAAGCTCGAACTCGAAGATGTGCATCTCAACATCGAAGCCCGCCTGACCCAGCTTGCGGGCGACGCCGGCAAGCGCCTGCACACCGGCCGCAGCCGCAACGATCAGGTGGCCACCGACATTCGCCTGTGGCTGCGCGACAGCATCGACCAGAGCATCGCTCAGCTCCGCGCGCTGCAGCGCGCGTTGGTGCAACTGGCCGCACAGCATGCCGACACCATCATGCCCGGCTTCACCCATCTGCAGGTGGCGCAGCCGGTGAGCTTCGGCCACCATCTGCTGGCCTATGTGGAAATGTTCGGCCGCGATGCCGAGCGTCTGCGCGACTGCCGCGCCCGAGTCAATCGCCTACCCTTGGGCGCCGCCGCGCTGGCCGGCGCCACCTTCCCGATCAACCGCCCGCGCGTGGCCGAGTTGCTGGGCTTTGACGGCGTGTGCCAGAACTCGCTCGACGCCGTGAGCGACCGCGACTTCGCCATCGAATACAACGCCGCTTGCGCGCTGATCATGGTGCATATCAGCCGCTTCAGCGAAGAGCTGGTGCTGTGGATGAGCCCGGCCTTCGGCTTCATCGACCTGGCGGACCGCTTCTGCACCGGATCGAGCATCATGCCGCAGAAAAAAAACCCGGACGTGCCCGAACTCGCCCGCGGCAAGACCGGACGCGTCACCGGCCATTTGATGAGCCTGCTGATGCTGATGAAGGGCCAGCCCCTGGCCTACAACAAGGACAACCAGGAAGACAAGGAACCGCTGTTCGACACCGCCGACACCGTGATCGACACCCTGCGCATTTTCACCGACATGGTGGGCGGCATCCGCGTCAAGGCCGAGGCGATGGAGCGCACCGCGCTGCAGGGTTACTCCACCGCCACCGATCTGGCCGACTATCTCGTGAAAAAGGGGCTGCCCTTCCGCGACGCGCACGAGGCGGTGGCAAAAGCCGTGCGATTTGCGGTGGAGCGCGGCATCGGCCTGGAGGACATCAGCCTGAACGATCTGCGCAGTTTCTCGCCGCTCATCGGCGAAGACGCGCCCGAAGCGCTCAGGCTGCAGGGCTCACTCGCCGCGCGCGATCATCTGGGCGGCACGGCGCCGAACCAAGTGCGCGCGCAGGTGGCGCGCTGGCAAGCCGCACTCGGCGACGCGTAAAACGAAGCGATCAGGCGCGCGGCAACGTCACGCCGTGCTGCCCTTGGTACTTGCCGCCGCGATCCTTGTAGCTGACTTCGCAGACTTCATCACTCTCGAAGAACAGCACCTGCGCGCAGCCCTCGCCCGCGTAAATCTTCGCGGGCAGCGGCGTGGTGTTGGAGAACTCCAGCGTCACATAACCTTCCCACTCGGGCTCGAACGGCGTGACGTTGACAATGATGCCGCAGCGGGCATAAGTGCTCTTGCCCAGGCAGATGGTGAGCACATTGCGCGGGATGCGGAAATACTCCATCGTGCGCGCCAGCGCGAAGCTGTTGGGCGGGATGATGCACACGTCGCCATGAAAATCGACAAAGGACTTTTCATCGAAGTTTTTCGGATCGACGATGGTGCTGTTGATGTTGGTGAAGATCTTGAATTCGTTGGCGCAACGGATGTCGTAGCCGTAGCTCGACGTGCCATAGCTGATGATGCGGCGTCCGTCGACCTCGCGCACCTGCGCGGGCTCGAACGGCTCGATCATCGCCGTGTTTTGCGCCATGCGGCGGATCCACTGATCGGATTTGATGCTCATGATGTCGGGGCAGTCTGGCTCAACCGGACTGCTGTAATAAGGCAGATGGACGCAACCATACCGCACCCGCCGGGGCGTCGGAGTGAAGCCAGGCGGGATAACGGTCCGATGAAGGCATGCGGAATGTGGGAATAAAAAAACCCGGGCGATCAGCCCGGGCTCAATTGCACTGAATGCTCAGGGCTTGCTGGTCGGGAACGGCCAGGCCGCTTGCGGATTCAGCTTGGTTTGCACGGTCGCTGCCTTTTTGGCAGGAGCCGCTGCGGCCTTCTTCGCCGGCGCCGCTTTTTTCGCAGGCGCAGCCTTCTTCGCGGGCGCAGCCTTCTTCGCCGGTGCTACTTTCTTCGCGGGCGCAGCCTTCTTCGCCGGTGC
>DYKQ01000064.1 GCA_020722545.1 Thiomonas intermedia
AACCAGAAAGTTCATTCTTCATTGTGCCGGATCAATAGGATCTGTCGGACTTGAGTCGCGTAGAGCGAAAAAAGGGTGTGGGATGGCCTGCGGCAGCGGCTTTTTGCAGCCCGCGATCCTCAAGTCCGACAGGCTCCTGGGACTTGCAGAGCAGCCTCGGCGATGGGCTGCAACTGCTGATGCGTACCGCGCCCGACGAGGTGGAAACCACCTTGCTCATCCACCCGCACACGCTCGCGCATTTCGCACAGTACAACGCTCAGCGGCTGAGGTGGTTTTTGGGGCGGCTTTGCCCTCAGCGGACAACGAGTACCGGCAGTTTGGAATGCGACAGCACCCGTGAAGTCTGGCTGCCCAGCATGGCCGAACTCATGCCGCTGCGGCCGTGCGAGGCGATGACGATAGCGTCGCAGCCCTGCTTTTCGGCGGCGGCGAGCAGGCCGCGCCAGGCTTGGGCGTCTTCTTCCACCACGGTGTCGCAACTCAGCCCGGCCGCATTGATGCGCTCGCTCATGTGCTGCAGCGCCACATTGGCGTGTTTGCGCACTTCTTCCTGCCACTGTTCCATGCCGACGGGCATGACTTCGATCGCGCCGATGTAGGGATAAAGATCGATGACCGAGCAGACGGTGATTTTGGAGCCGAACTTTTTCGCTAGCTCGATGGCATAGGGCAGCGCCTTGTCCGCGAGCTCTGAGCCGTCTGTGGACAAGAGTAGATGGTTGAACATGGGAGTGCTCCTTTTGAAAGGCTGGTCAGCGCAGAACCAGTACCGGAATGGTGGAATGGGTCAGCAGCTTCTGGGTTTCGCTGCCCAGCAGCAGGGCTTGCATGCCGCGGCGTCCGTGGGAGGCGATCACCACCAGGTCGCAACCACGATCCTTGGCCACGTCGAGCATGGCTTTCCAGGGGTGGATGTCTTCGGCAATGATGGGCTCGAAGGCCAGATCAGCGGCCTTGCAGGCGTCCTGCAGGGGCTTGAGGGCGTCTTCTGCCTCTTGCGTGACGTGCACGCGGTACTGGTCCGCCGTGATGGGCACGGTTTCGGCCAGGCCGGAGTAGGGATACGGGTCGGTGACGTTGAGGCCCACCACCGCAGCGCCACAGCTTTTGGCCAGCGCGACTGCATGGGGAATCACTTTGGCCCCCGTGTCGGAACCGTCGGTGGGGACGAGAATTTTTTTATACATGTCGATCTCCGTTTAGAGTAGGTGAACTGTAGTTGAACTGATCGGGATTGCAGAAGATAGAAGCCTCAATCACTAACCATATGCTGCTCCTCGAATATGTTGTCTGGTTTGTTGCAGATCAAACCTTGCCGGGCGCGCGTCCGGTTGCGACGGGTCGTGCCGGATCGGCGCACCACTCGCTCCAGGAGCCGGGGTAGAGCAGGCTGCCGTCCATGCCGGCGTAGGTCATCGCCAGGAGATTGTGGCAGCCTGTGACGCCGGAGCCGCAATGATGGATCACATCGCGCGGGTCCCAGTCTTCGAGCAGCGCGGTGAATTCTTCGCGCAGTTGCTCGCGCGACTTGAAGGCGCCGTCGGGCTGCAGATTGGTCTGGAAGAAGCGGTTTTTCGCCCCGGGAATATGCCCGCCGACCGGATCGATCGGCTCGACTTCGCCCGCATATCGCTCCGGCGCGCGCGCGTCCAGCACGAGGTGCTTGCCGCTGTGCAGGTTGTCGAGCACGCCGCGCGCAGGCACGGCGCCCGCCAGCGCCGGGCGACGGCTGAAGTCGCCCGGGCCCCGGGCCGCTGGCGCCGTGCACTCGCTCGCGCCGCCAGCGGCCGTCCAGGCCTGCCAGCCGCCATCGAGAACGGCCGCCGCATCGTGGCCGAGCCAGCGCAGCATCCACCACAGGCGCGCGGCAAAGCTGCCGCCGGTTCGGTCGTAAGCGACGACCTGCTGGTTTTGGCGCAGGCCGAGTTGGGCGAGTCGGCCTGCGAAGGCGTCGGGATCGGGCAGAGGATGCCGACCGTTGTGCCCGCTTTTTGGAGCGGACAGATCGCGGTCGAGATGAAGAAAGAGCGCGCCAGGGATATGAGCCTGGTCATAGGCCTGCCGACCTGCTTCGGGCTGGGCGAGGTCATGGCTGCAGTCGACAATGAAGGCGTCACGCAGTGAGGCCAGTTCGGAGGCGGTAATCAGGGTGGTGTAGTGTGAGGACATGGTGCGTGGCGTCTGTTCCGAAGCGGGAATGCGAAACCATAAAGCAAAAAACCCGCATGGCGGGCTTCCGATGCGGGTTGAAAAGGGTCTGCAGCCCGCTCAGGCCGGAACCTGCAGCTTGTCGCGGTACCAGGCGTGGAAATGGCGCATGCCGTCTTCCATCGGCGACTGGTAGGGTCCGTGCTGGTCGTCGCCGCGATCAAACAGCGCCTTGCGTCCGGCGTCCATGCGCTCGGCGATTTCGTCATCCTCAGCGCAGGTTTCCATATAGGCGGCGCGCTCGGCCATGATGAATTCGCGCTCGAAGGCGGCAATTTCTTCCGGGTAGAAAAACTCCACCATGTTCAGGGTTTTCTGCGGCTCCAGTGGGTAGAGGGTGGAGACCACGAGCACATGCGGATACCACTCCAGCATGATGTTCGGATACAACGTCAGCCAGATGGCGCCATGCTCCGGCAGCTTCTTGTCGGAGCGGTAGTTCAGCACGGCTTGGTGCCATTTGCTGTAGACCGCGCTGCCCGGATGCTGCAGTCCCTCATGCACCCCCACGGTCTGCACGCTCCATTCGGGGGCGAACTGCCACTGCAGCACGCTGCAGTCGACGAACTTGCTCAAGCCCGGATGGAAGGGCACGACGTGGTAGTCCTCCAGATAGACCTCGATGAAGGTCTTCCAGTTGTAGTTGCACACGTGCATTTCGGTGTGGTCATGCACGAAGCCGGTGAAGTCGAACTCCTTGAGAACGGCGAGTTGCTCCATGGTCTGGGCCACGGGATAGCCGTTGTCCTCGAACAGCATGCCGTTCCAGCGCTGCAGCGGGTAGGTTTGCAGATGCAGGCAGGGGTCTTGCTCGAAGTGAGGAGCGCCGACGAGTTGACCGTCGAGGCCGTAGGTCCAGCGATGCAGCGGGCAGACGATGTTCTTGCCCGTGCTGCCCATGCCGCGCAGCATCACGGCCTGCCGGTGGCGGCAGACGTTGGACAGCAGTTCGATGCCCTCGGAGCCGTGAATCAGCGCGCGGCCTTCACCTTCCTGGGCGAGCGCGGCGTAGTCGCCGATCTTGGGCACCGTGAGTTCATGTCCGAGATAGCGCGGGCCGGAGCGGAATATCTGTTCCTGCTCCAGCTTGAACAGGTCGTCATCGAAATAGGTTGAAACCGGTAATTGCAAATGATCTTGCGACAGACGAATGCTCAGATCGGACATGATGGCGATGCACCTCCACAATTCGTTGAAAAAGGACTCCTGCCTGACTCAGCGGCTGATTGTAGAGTCCGCGCTTCGTGCCGAGCCGCGATGCCGCGCCTAAAATGAGCGCCTCTCATTGCCTCGCCACAAGATGTCCGCCGCCAAAACTGCCCGCCATGCCGATCAGGCCCCAGCCAGCTACGAACAGGCGCTGGCCGAGCTGGAGCAGATCGTGCAGGCCATGGAAGGAGGGCAGCTCAGCCTCGACGACACGCTGTCTTCCTATAAGCGCGGCAATCTGCTGCTGCAGTTCTGCCGCGGCAAACTGCAGGCGGTGGAGCAGCAGGTTCAGGTGCTCGATGGCGAGCAGCTCAAACCCTTGCGCACGGAATCCGATGAGGAGGATGACCGTGTCTGAGGCGCTGCATTTGGAGAGCGCGCCGCCGGGATCCACTCAGCCGGGCGTGCTGCCGCTCAATCACTCCTTCGACCACTGGCTGCGCCAGCACCAGGCCCGGGCCCAGCAGTTGATCGTGCACTTCGTGCCGGCGGAGCATCCGCTGGTGCCGCAACTATACGAAGCGATGCACTACGCCGCGGCCATGGGGGGCAAGAGGGTTCGCCCCTTGCTGGTGTGGGCTGCGGGCGAGTGTGTGCAGGCCGACGATCAGGCGCTCGACCGCGCCGCCTGCGCGGTGGAACTGGTGCATGCCTATTCACTGGTGCACGACGATCTGCCCTGCATGGACGACGACGTGCTGCGGCGGGGCCAACCGACAACCCATGTGCGATTTGGTGAAGCTCTGGCGCTGCTGGCCGGAGATGCCTTGCAAGCCCTGGCCTACGAAGTGCTGACGCCCGAGGCAGACATCCCCCCGGCGCTGCAGGCGCGGCTGTGTGCGTTGCTGGCGCGGGCTTCCGGCGCTGACGGCATGGCCGGCGGCCAGACGCTCGATATTCTGGCGACCGGAGGCGCGGTCAGCGGTGACGATCTGATGCACATGCACAGCCGCAAGACGGGCGCCTTGCTCAAGGCCAGCGTGCTGATGGGCGCAGCCTGCGGCGGGTTCGATACGGCGCATCCGGCGCAAACGTATACGGCTCTGGAAACCTATGGCGACGCCGTGGGCCTGGCCTTTCAGGTGGTGGATGACATTCTGGATGTCACCGCCGATTCTCATACCCTCGGAAAAACCGCGGGCAAGGACGCGCAGCAAAACAAGTCCACCTACGTCTCGGCGCTGGGTCTCGACGCCGCGCGCAAGCTGGCGCATGGTCTGCGCGACAAGGCGCAGGCCGCACTCGACACCCTGCCGCCGCCGCAGCGCGCAGCCAGCCAGCGCTTGCGCGAACTTGCCGATCTAATCGTGTTGCGCGAGCATTGACCCGGCCACACCTCGATATTCCTCACCTGCTCAAGAGACGGTCACCATGAATCAACGCCACGCTACCGTGCTCCCGGCTGTCGCTGCAGCCACTGCGCTGGGCTCGCTGGGCGGGGCGCTCTGGCTGCAGCGCAAGGGGTTTGCCCCTTGTCCGCTCTGCATTCTGCAGCGCATGGCTTATCTGGGTGTGTTGATTTTTTCGCTTTCCGCCATCCGTCTGATCCGCTCGAACGCTCGGCTTGCGACGCGTGTCGTGATGAGCTTCGGGGTGCTCAGCGGCCTCGTCGGGCTGGGTTTTGCCGCCCGGCACATCTGGCTGGTTTTGCACCCGGGGCAGCTCTGCGGCCTCGACCCGCTGGCTGCCGTGATCAACCACTGGCCGGTCACGCAGTGGGCGCCGTGGATGTTTCGCGCGGATGGGCTTTGCGCCGATACCCCTTCGGTGTTCGGTTTGGCGCTGCCGTTCTGGTCTGCGGCCGGATTCGTTCTGGCGTCAGCCCTGCTGCTCGTCGCGATGTGGCGCCGCGCTTCCCCCTCAACCCGCTGACTCAGTCGCCGCTTCACGCGTGGTTCCACGCTTCGCCCCTTATGACTGCTTCGTTTTCTCTGCTGAACCGCATCGCCTCGCCTGAAGACCTGCGTGCGCTCGACCGCGCGCACCTGCGGCAACTGGCGGTTGAGCTGCGTGAATTCATCCTGCAATCGGTGTCGCGCACCGGCGGGCATCTTTCATCGAACCTCGGCACCGTGGAATTGACCATTGCGCTGCACGCCGTGTTCAACACCCCGCATGACCGACTGGTGTGGGATGTCGGGCATCAGACCTACGCCCACAAAATTCTCACCGGACGGCGCGAAGGCATGCGCGGCCTGCGGCAGAAAGGCGGCATTTCCGGCTTTCCGCGCCGTGAAGAATCGCCTTTCGATGCCTTCGGCACCGCCCATTCGTCCACCTCGATTTCGGCCGCGCTGGGCATGGCGCTGGCCGCGCAGCGCAAAGGCGAATCGCGGCGCGTGGTCGCCGTGATCGGCGATGGCGCGTTGACGGGGGGCATGGCTTTCGAGGCGCTCAACAACGCCGGCGTGCACCCCGAGGCCGATCTGCTCATCGTGCTCAACGACAACGACATGTCGATTTCTCCGCCGGTGGGCGCGCTCAATCGCCACCTCACCGGTCTGCTTTCGGGCGGACTGTTCACCGCCGCGCGCAGCACCGCCAAGCAGGTGCTCAGCGCCGCGCCGCCTTTGCTGGGCCTGGCGCGCCGCCTGGAGGAATATGCCAAGGGGCTGGTGGCGCCTTCGCCTTTGTTCGAAGAGCTTGGAGTGAAGTATTTCGGCCCGATCGACGGCCACGACCTCGATGCGCTCATTCCCACCCTGCACAATCTGCGCGACATGCACGGCCCCATCCTGCTGCATGTGGTGACCAAGAAGGGGCAAGGCTACAAGCTGGCCGAGGCCGATCCGGTGGCCTATCACGGCCCGGGACGGTTCGATCCGGCCGTGGGGCTGGCGCCCGGCAAACCGGGCAAGTCGCCCACCTTCACTCAGGTGTTCGGCCAGTGGTTGTGCGACATGGCGCAGGCCGACGCGCGTCTGGTCGGCATCACGCCGGCCATGCGCGAGGGTTCCGGCCTGGTCGAGTTCGCCGAGCGCTTTCCGCAGCGTTATTTCGACGTCGGCATTGCCGAGCAGCACGCAGTCACCTTTGCCGCCGGTCTGGCTTGCGAGGGCATGAAACCGGTGGTGGCGATCTACTCCACCTTTCTGCAGCGCGGCTACGACCAGGTGATTCACGATGTGGCCATTCAGAATCTGCCCGTGATGTTCGCAGTGGACCGGGCCGGGGTGGTGGGGGCGGACGGGGCAACGCATACCGGCGCCTTCGACATCCCCTTCCTGCGCTGCGTTCCCAATCTCAGCGTGCTCGCCCCGGCCGACGAAAACGAATGTCGGCAATTGCTCACCACGGCCTACCGCCACGATGGTCCTGCGGCCGTGCGCTACCCGCGCGGCAGCGGTGCCGGCGTGGCGGTGCAGACCTCGCTCACCGAATTGCCCTGGGGGAAATCGCAGCCGCGGCGCGCCAGTGCCGCCAAGCCGGGACAGCGCATCGCCATACTCGCTTTCGGCCCGGTGCTCTACGCCGCGCTACAGGCGGCTGAAGAGTTCGACGCCAGCGTGATCAATATGCGCTTTGTGAAACCGCTCGATACGGCGGCGCTGCTGGCCGCTGCAAGCAGCCACGATGCTCTGGTCACCGTGGAAGAAGGGGTGGTCAGTGGCGGGGCGGGCTCGGCCTGTCTGGAGGCTTTGCAGGCGGCGGGCGTTCAGATTCCGGTGCTCAACCTCGGTCTGCCCGATGCCTGGCTCGAACATGGCGACCCCGCGCAAATCACCACTGACATCGGCCTGGACGCCGCGGGCATTGCCGCGAGCGTGCGCAAACGCTTTGGCGCCTTGCTGCATCCCGCAGGACGTCAGCGCGCGGCCAACGAATAAAACCTCACGGTGCGCCGAGGCACTGGTCGAGATTGTTCGCCAGATTGCGCATCAGCTGGGTATAGCCTTCCAGGCCGAGCGGGCCCTTGGCGCCGAGCGGGTCGAGCGTGCCGACTCGCGCCCGGGTTCCTTCGATCAAGGTCTGCACCAGTCGGGGCTCGAACTGCGGCTCGGCAAACACGCAGACTACGCCCAGCGACTTGATCTTGTCGCGCATCTGACTCACGCGTCGCGCATTGGCCATGGCGTCGGGGCTGACCAGAATCGAGCCGACCGCACGCAGCCCGAAGGCATGTTCGAAGTATTGATAAGCGTCGTGAAACACGATGAAGGGCTTGCTTTTGACCGGGGCGAGTTGCGCGGTGAGTTCCGCCGTCATGGCATCGATACGCAGCACCGCCTGCTCTGCATTGGCCTGGTATTGCACCGCATGTTGCGGGTCTTTCGCCGCCAGCGCGCGGGCCGCGCTGCGTACGATGACCTTGGCATTGGTGGGCGACAGCCAGAGGTGGCCATCGAAGCTGCCGGTGTGCACATGGTCATGCTCGTCGCCGTGGTCGTGCGATGGCGCCAGTTTCGGCGCAGGGCGCTTGCGCTCCCAGTCGCCGCCCGTGCGCGCGGGCAGCAAGTCCATGCCGGGCTGGGTGGAAAGAGTGACCACCTGGGCCGATTTGGGCAGCGCCTGGGTGATCTTGGTCAACGCCGGCTCGACGTCCGGCCCGATCCAGAACAGAAGCTGCGCCTGTTCGGCGCTGGCTCGCTCAGAGGGCTTGAACGCATAGGTGTGGGGCGAATTTCCCGGCGGAATCAGCACCGTGGGTTTGCCCACCCCGGCCATGACGGCCGCCACCAGATCGGCGACGGGTTTGATGCTCACCGCGACCCGCGGCGTTTCAGCCTGCGCTCCCAGCGGGGCCAGGGTTGCAGCGAGGAAGACCAAAATGGATATGAGGCGTCGCAGGAAGATCATTTTTGAACGAGGGCGTTGAGAAAATAATTAGTTACAATATAACACTTGCAACAGAAAATGATGCACTTGTCTCTCACAGAACCGCTCATCGCCCTCGAGGGCATCCATGTGCAGCGCCACGGCAATGCGCTGCTCACCGACGTCAGTCTGCGCGTGCTGCCTCGCCAGATCGTGACGCTGGTCGGCCCGAATGGTGCGGGCAAGACCACGCTGGTGCGCGTGCTGCTCGGCTTGATTGCAGCGGATCGCGGCGTCGTGCGGCGGCGTAGCGGGCTGCGCGTGGGCTATGTGCCGCAGCGTTTCGCCCCTCCGCCCAGCCTGCCGATGG
Source organism: Thiomonas intermedia (assembly GCA_020722545.1). Classification (GTDB taxonomy): domain Bacteria; phylum Pseudomonadota; class Gammaproteobacteria; order Burkholderiales; family Burkholderiaceae_C; genus Thiomonas; species Thiomonas intermedia_B. Next base: position 8,546 of record DYKQ01000064.1, read on the forward strand.
ATGTGGACGGTTTTCTGCGACTGGCGGGCCCGAGTACCGAGCCGCAGCGCGAACAGCGGCTGGCCGATAACGGCGCAGGCGATCTGCTGCGACGACCGCTGCGGGCGCTTTCCGGCGGGGAAATGCAGCGGGTTCTGCTCGCCCGGGCGATGCTGCGCAAGCCCGATTTGCTGGTGCTCGACGAACCGGCGCAAGGGCTCGATGTGCAGGGTCAGCAGGAGTTCTATGCCTTGATCGCCCGCCTGCGCGACTCATCAGGTTGTGGCGTGCTGCTGATTTCGCACGATCTGCATCTGGTGATGGCCGCCACCGACGAGGTGGTTTGCCTGGAGCGCCATGTGTGCTGCGTGGGGCGGCCCGAAGACATCAGCGTGCATCCGGAGTACCTGCGACTTTTCGGGCGCGATCTGAGCGGGCTGGCGGTCTATCGTCATCACCACGATCATCATCACGACCTGCACGGCAATATCGTGTCCGATGAAGCCGAAGGACGGGCGCTCCATGACTGAATTCCTGCTGCCTGATTTCGTCTGGCGCGCCTTGATCGGCGGCGTGGGCGTGGCGCTGCTGGCGGGGCCGCTGGGTTGTTTTGTGGTGTGGCGCCGCATGGCCTACTTCGGCGAAACGCTCGCGCACTCGGCCTTTCTGGGCGTGGCGCTGGGACTGCTGCTGCATCTCGATCCGGTCATCGGCGTGCTGGCGGTGAGCGTGGTCATCGCCCTCGTTCTGGCGCGGCGACAACCGGCTGAAGGCATTGCCGAAGACACGCTGCTCGGTCTGCTGGCGCACACCAGCCTGGCGCTGGGCTTGGTGGTGCTGGCCTTCATGGAAGACGTGCGGGTCGATCTGTTCGCCTACCTGTTCGGCGACATCCTGGCGCTCAGGGCGGCAGATTTGGGCTGGATCCTCCTGATCGACGTCGTGGGCCTGTCTTTGCTGGCCTGGCTGTGGCAGGGCTTGCTGGCGCTCACCGTGCATGAAGAACTCGCCGCCGTCGAGGGGCGGCGGGTGAAATGGCTGCAACTGGCGTTCATGCTGGTGCTGGCGATTTTCGTCGCGCTGGCGATGAAGCTCGTGGGCATTTTGCTCACCGTCGCCATGCTCATCATTCCGGCGGCGGCGGCGCGGCGACTGGCACGCACGCCGGTACAGATGGCGCTGGGCGCGGCCGCAATCGGCGCTGTCGCCATCTTGCTGGGGCTGCTGGCCTCACTGCATTCCGACCTGCCCTCGGGTCCGGCCATGGTGGTCGCGGCGGCCTTGCTGTTTCTGCTGCTGCGGGTGCTGCCGCAGCGCGGCTGAGCGCCGCCATTTCCGCAGACCGCGCAAGGATGCGCGCAGTCCGGGATAATCCGAGAACTTTTCTCAACTATGCCCCGGGCGGGCGATACCGAACTTTCTCGGCGCAGCCCCACCCGTCACCCCATGAACAAACCCTTTGAAGCCATTCCAGATATCCAGAGCACCGTGGACGAGCGCCATATCGCGATCCAGCGGGTCGGGGTCAAGGGCTTGCGCTATCCCCTCAACGTGCGTCTGCGCGACGGCGGCATTCACCCGAGCATCGCCCAGGTGACGGCCGACGTGGCGCTGCCCGCCGAGAAAAAGGGCACGCATATGTCGCGCTTCGTCGAGTTGCTCGAGGCCATGCCCGAGGCGATGGACGCGCAGGCGTTTGCCGCGCTCACCCGGCAGATGCTGCCCAAGCTGGGCGCCACGGCGGGGCGTCTGGAATTCGCCTTCACGCTGTTTCTGCGCAAGACCGCGCCGGTCTCGGGCGTGCAGAGCCTGCTCGATTACGAGGCGGGGTGGATCGCGGAAGCGCGCGGCGATCAACTCAAGCTGACCGCCAAGGTCATGGCGCCGGTGAAATCGCTGTGCCCGTGCTCTAAGGAAATCTCGGATTACGGCGCGCACAACCAGCGCTCGCACATCACCATCACGGCCGAGTTGCTACAGCCGGTGGCGTTGGAAGAACTCATCCGCATTGCCGAGGAAGAGGCGTCGTGCGAGATCTGGGGCCTGCTCAAGCGCCCGGACGAAAAATACGTCACCGAGCACGCCTACGAAAATCCCAAATTCGTCGAGGATCTGGTGCGTGACGTCGCCGCCCGGCTCAACGCTGATGCGCGCATCGGGCATTACGTGGCTGAGGCGGAGAACTTTGAGTCCATCCACAACCACTCGGCCTACGCGCTGATCGAGCGGGTTTGAGCTGCGTCATTCGACCTCTCGCAAGGCCTTGAGACGGTAGAGGGTCTCAAGCGCCTGACGCGGTGTGAGCGCGTCGGGATCAGTGTCATCGAGCGCCTCAATTAGCGCTTCGTGCGTGGGGACTGACACTGGCTCTGCTTCAGCAATTTCTGCAGACGCTGCAAACAGATCGAGCTGCGCTTCTTGTTGCTGATGCTGGCGTTCCAGCGCATCGAGCCGCTTGCGGGCGTCGCGGATGACGGCAGGCGGCACCCCCGCCAACTGGGCGACCTGCACGCCATAGCTGCGGCTGGCCGGCCCTTCGCGCACCTCGTGCAGAAACACGATGCCCTGCGGCGTTTCCGCTGCGCCCACATGCACATTGGCCGCCTGCGGGTGGCGCAGCACCAGGTCCGTCAATTCAAAGTAATGCGTGGCGAACAGGGTGAGGCTGCGGTTGCGGTCGTGCAACTGCGCGGCAATGGCCGCGGCCAGCGCGAGGCCGTCGAAGGTGGAGGTGCCGCGCCCGACCTCGTCCATCAACACCAGGCTGTGGGGCGTGGCCTGCCGCAGAATCGCTGCGGTTTCGGCCATTTCGACCATGAAGGTCGATTGCCCGCCGGCCAGATCGTCGGAGGCGCCGATGCGGGTGAAAATCGCGTCCAGCGGGCCGATGCGGGCGCTGCGGGCCGGGACATAGCTGCCGAGATAGGCGAGCAGGGCGATCAGCGCGGTCTGCCGCATATAGGTGGATTTGCCGCCCATGTTCGGCCCGGTGAGAATGAGCAGGCGGCGCTGTTCGTCGAGCTGGCAATCGTTGGGAATGAAGCGGTCAACCCGGCTCTCGATGACCGGATGACGGCCGCCCGCGATGTCGATGCCCGGCGCCTCGACGAACTCGGGGCAGACCCAGCCGAAGGTGCTCGCGCGCTCGGCCAGGGCGGCCAGGGTGTCGAGCAGGGCGACGGCCTGCGCGGCGCGGCGGATATCGGCCAGCGCGGGCTGCAGCGCTTCGATGACGCCCTCGAACAAGACTTTCTCGCGCGCCAGTGCGCGATCCTGCGCGGAAAGCGCCTTGTCCTCGAAAGCCTTGAGTTCCGGGGTGATGTAGCGCTCGGCGCCTTTGAGCGTTTGCCGACGGCGGTAGTCGTCGGGCACTTTGTCGGTCTGGCCGTGGGTGACTTCGATGAAAAACCCGTGAACCTTGTTGTATTGAACCCGCAGATTGGCGATGCCGGTGCGCGCGCGTTCGCGCTGCTCCAGCTCCATGAGAAAGCTGCCGCAGTCGGTGTCAATGGCGCGGAGTTCGTCGAGTTCGGCATCGAAATCGGCCGCGATCACGCCGCCATCGCGCAGATTCAGCGCCGGTTCGGCCGCGATGGCGCGTTGCAGCAAGGCGGCGGGTTCGGGCGGCAGATCGAGCTGCGCATCGAGGGTTTGCAGCAAGGCGCAGCGCTCGAATGCGGCCGCCTGGCGACGCAGTGCAGGCAGGCGCTGCAGACCGTCGCGCAGCGCCGACAGTTCGCGCGGCTTGGCCTGCTTCAGCGCGATGCGCGCGGCAATGCGCTCCAGATCGGCCATGCCGCGCAGGCTGCTGCGCAACGCCGCCAAATCGCCATCGATCAACGCCCGCAAAGCGGCGTGGCGCGCGCGGGCGACGTTGGCGTCACGCGGCGGCGCCTGCAGCCAGTCGCGCAGCAGGCGGCTGCCCGCCGCGGTCTGGCAACTGTCGAGATGGGAAAACAGCGTGGGGCTGTCTTCACCTCGCAAGGGTTGCAGAATCTCCAGATTCCGGCGGGCCACGGCGTCCAGCCGCAGACTGTGTTCGGCCCGCTCGACCCGCAGATCGGCCAGCAGGGGCAGCGTGCCGCCCTGGGTCTGCTCGGCGTAGGTCAGCAAGGCGGCAGCGGCGGCGTGTGCCGCACTCAGGGCTTGCGCGCCGAACCCGTCGAGATGCGCCACTTGCAGTTGCGCGCAGAGCTTGCGCAGACCGAGCGCGGCGTCGAAATGCCATTCTGGCCGCTCGGTCGTGTAGGGCCACTGGGTTTCGTCCGGCAGGCTTTGGTGTTGCGGCCACAACACCTCGGCGGGCGCGACACGGGCCAGCCAGTCGGGCAGGGCGGCCGCTTCGCACTGCGCCAGGGTGAGGCCGCCGCCGGTCAGCGCCATCCACGCCAGCCCCCATTCGCCGCGAGCCGATTTCGGCGGCGCAATGGCCAGCAGAATGGCGTCGCGCTTGTCGTCGAGCAGCGTCTGTTCCGTGAGCGTGCCCGGGGTGACCACCCGCACCACGCGGCGTTCGACCAAGCCTTTGGCCTGCGCCGGATCGCCGATCTGCTCGCAGATCGCCGCTGACTCGCCGAGCTTGACCAGCTTGGCCAGATAGCCATCGAGCGCCTGCGCCGGCACCCCGGCCATGATGACCGGCTCGCCCGCCGACTGTCCGCGCCGGGTCAGCGTGATGTCGAGCAGCCGCGCAGCCTTCTCGGCATCTTCGTAAAACAGTTCGTAGAAATCGCCCATGCGACACAGCAGTAGTGTGCCGGGATGCTCCGCTTTCATGCGCAGGTATTGCTGCATCAGCGGGGTGTGCGCGGAAATGCTACTCAATTGATTTCCTTGATGAAATTTTATAAGTTATTGTCAATAAAAGGATTTTTCAATATGTCGGGCATGCGGCAAGGGCCTGAGAAATCGTAACAACGCCCAGCGACATGCCTCTGCACTTGTGATTTTGGCGTAGCTTTTTGGACGTTGATGAAAAAGTTACGCCAAAAATTTCGCCTTCCAGAAAAAAACCTACGCTGACCTCTTTGCCAATTATGGGATTTGACGCACGCGCTGCTCGTATGCTCCTGCCGGGGGAGCACATGACATTTGAAGATCATCCGGGGTTGCGCCTCGCTGCATCCACGACCCGACGAACCTGGACCTATCGGTACAAAAGCCCGATCGACGAACGGATGCGGCAAGTGAAACTGGGTTGGTGGCCGACGATGTCCTATCACGCGGCTGTTGCGCAATGGGAAGTGCTCCGGCAGCGCCGCGATGAAGGCGCCGACCCATCGATTGAGCGAAAACGGCAACGGGGCGCAGATCGGCCAGCACCGGGCAAATGCCAGAGCCCAACGGTACGCGAGGTTTGCGATATCTACCTGAAAGGGCACATCAAGAAAGAATCGGGCCGAAAAGGGGAGGGTGGAGATTCGTCGCACGTTCGATACGATGCTCGTTGGCATTGCCGACCGCGATGCCGCCACAGTCACCCGCAAGATCGCATTCGCTCATATCAAGCAATTCGACCACATCCCAGTGCAGGCGGCGATGCTGCGCAAGGAATTGGGGGCGGTCTGGGACTACTGCCTGGATTCCGGCGACCTTCCGGAGACCACGCCAAACTGGTGGCGCTCGGTGCTCCGCGGCAAACTCAAATCCAAAGGGCGCGCGAAGCTTGGTGTCAAAACTGGTGTGACGAAGCGCGTCCTCAGTCCGGATGAGATAGGCAAGATCATTCGCTGGCTACCCAATTTCTCGAAGAATGTCGAGGACATGTTGACTCTCTATCTCTGGACGGCGGTCCGTGGCGCAGAAATCGAGAAGATCGAGGGTCGGGAAGTCGCCGACGAGGGTGATGGCCTGTGGTGGACCATTCCGAAACGCAAGACAAAGAACGCCCACCGAGACGATGCCGACGATCAGCGCGTGCCCTTGATCGGGCGCGCCGCAGAGGTCGTACGGCGGCGCAAGGAGGCCTACGGTAATGGCTACTTGAGTCCTTTCCAATCCAGAAATGAGCCTGAAGGAGGGTGGCATGTGAGGTTCTT
>DYKQ01000065.1 GCA_020722545.1 Thiomonas intermedia
AGGGAGTGTTCTCACCTCCCCCACGCCGTGGGGGAGGTCGGGAGGGGGATGAGGCCCGCGGCTCCAAGCTGCCCTGCGGCAGCTTGGACGCAGCCGAATCCGAGCGGCTTGCAAGCCGCCAGGTGGACAAGAAAACTTGGGGCGGCCCGGCGTTTCCTTGATGGTTATACGGGCGTGCCGCTTGCTGGCCCTGAAGTTGCCCTATGTCTTCGCCGCATCGCCCTGCGCATAGCGCGCGCCCGGTTTCCCGCTTCATGCGTTATGCGCTGGCGGGCTATGTGCTGCTGATCGCCTATGCCAGCCTCTATCCCTTTTCGGGATGGCGCTGGCAGGGGCTGATGCCGTTTGATTTCGCGCTTGCGCCGCTGCCGCGCTACATCCCCTTCAGCGACTTGCTGATCAATGTCGGCGGCTATCTGCCGCTGGGCTATCTCATCGCCCGCAATCTGTCGGCGCGCTGGCCGCGCTGGGCATCGTGGCTGGCGGCTAGCGTGCTGGCCAGCGGCGTGTCTTTCGGCATGGAAGCCTCGCAGGCCTTTCTGCCCATGCGCGTGTCGTCCAACCTCGACTGGCTGACCAATTCGCTCGGCGGTCTGCTAGGCGCCGCGATCTGCGTTTGGCTACTGCCGCGACTGCGGCTCGCGGCGCTGCTGCGGCTGTGGCGGGAACGCTGGTTCGCGCCTCATGTGGGCTATGGCTTGCTGCTGCTGGCGCTGTGGCCGCTGGCGCTGCTTTGGCCCGCCGCCGTGCTGTTCGGCACCGGGCAGATCGTGCCAACCCTGTTGCAGCCTGCGCTCGATACCGATACCTGGCGCATTCTGTCGGCGTGGTTTGTCAACAGCGGCCTGCGATTGCCGGATTTCGCGCCGATGAGCGGGCTGCGCCAGAGCGGCATCACCGCGGCCATGCTCGCCGGTTCGCTTTTGCTGCTTGCGGCGCTGCTGCGGCCAGGCGCCCCCCGGATGCGGCTGGCGCTGGCGCTGACCTTCACCGGCCTGCTGGCCGTCAGCCTGTCGGCCGCCTTGAGTTTCGGCCCCGAACACGCCTTGGCCTGGGCGACCGTGCCCACCCTGCGCAGTGTGGCGCTGGGGCTGATGATCGGCTTGCCGCTGTCGTATCTGCCGCCGCGATGGGGCGCCGCGCTCGGCGCGCTCAGTCTGGCGCTCGCGTTGGGGTGGATCAATGGCTCGGGGCCGGGGCCGTATTACGCGCTGAATCTGCAGGCCTGGAGCCAAGGTCTGTTCATCCGGCTGTATGGTTTGCCGCAGTGGCTGAGTTGGCTATGGCCGTTCGCCGCCCTGATCTATTTGATGGCGCGAGCATTGCGGCCCGTTCGCCACGACAATTGAACCGATGGACTATTACAAACACCACATTTTTTTCTGTCTGAACCAGCGCGACGCCAGCGCCAAGCGGACGTGCTGCGCCGCCAGCGGGGCGGAGGCTGCGTTCGAGCACTGCAAATCAGCCGTCAAGACGCTGGGGCTGGCGGGCGCGGGCAAGGTGCGCGTCAACCGGGCGGGGTGCCTCGATCGCTGCGAGGAGGGGCCGGTCTGCGTGGTCTATCCCGAGGGCGTCTGGTACACCTATGTCGATCAGAGCGACATCGATGACATCGTGCAAAGTCATCTTCTGCGTGGCGAGGTGGTGGAGCGTCTGCGTCTGCCGGATCTCCCCGACGCGCCCGACGCGGATCAGTAATCCGGGCCGATGCAAATGAACGCGCAGACCCGCAAGCTGCTGGTGGCAGGCCCGGCGGGGGCGATCGAAGTGGCGGTCGATGCGCCCGAGGGGCCACCCCGCGGGCTGGCGCTGGTGGCGCACCCTCATCCTCTGTTTGGCGGCACGCTCGACAACAAGGTGGCGCAGACCCTGGCCCGCGCCTGGCTGCGACTCGGTTTCGTGGCGGTGCGGCCCAACTTTCGCGGCGTGGGCGCCACGGCCGGAGCGTTTGATAACGGCGTGGGCGAGACCGCCGACCTGCTGGCCGTGTTCGACGACTTCATTCCTCAGGTCGCGCAGCAAGCCGGGCTTGAGCGCGAGGCGCTGCCCCTGGCGCTGGCCGGATTTTCCTTCGGCGCCGCCGTCGCCGCGCGTTGTGCGCTGGCCTTGCAGCAGCGGGGCGCCACCTTGCAGCATCTCACTCTGGTGGGCACGGCCGTCACCCGTTTCGACGTGCCGCAGATCAAGCCGGCCAACGCCGCGCCGCTCGCACAGCGCGTGCTGGTGCTGCATGGTGAGCAAGACGATGTGGCGCCGCTGTCCGGCGTACTCGACTGGGCGCGGCCGCAGCAGTTACCCGTAGTCGTGTTTCCGGGCGCGGGGCATTTTTTCCACGGCCTGCTGCTGCCCCTGCGCGACTGGGTCTGTCAGTGGCATGGGGCAGAAAACCCCTAAGCGCCCCCAAGACCTGTCGCTGCGCGCCAGGCCCCCCGAGGGGGTGAGAAACTCTTGGGGCGGCCCGGCGAGTTTCTCAGGAAGCCAGCAGCACACGCGTCTGAGACGCGCCTTTGTTTTTCGTTCCTGCGAACCTTCTCGCCGCCCCGCGCTCTGACCCTCTGCCGCGAGTTCCAACGTGCGCGGCAAAACTTCGTCACCCCTGTCACGTCCTCAGGCTGCTAGGGTGTCGGTTTTCTGTTTTGAGTCTCAGGATTCGCCTATGTCCGTTCAATCGTTTGTCGCCGCCTGTAGCACGGCCTGTCTTCTCGCGCTGTCGCCTTTGGCGCAAGCCGCTCCCGCTCCAGCGGCAGCCCCCGCCGCTACGGCTACGGCTCCGAGTGCCGCACCCGCTCCCCTCACGCCGATGCAGGCCATGCTGGCCACCGTGCCGCCGCCCAAGCTCGATGCGCGGTCCTGGCTGGTGGTCGATCTGACCAGCGGACAGATCCTCGCCGAGCACGATGCCCACGCTCAGGAGGCGCCGGCCTCGCTGACCAAGCTGATGACGGCTTACTTGACCTTCAAGGCTTTGAAAGAAGGCACCATCAAGCTCAACCAGATGGTGACCGAATCGAAAGAGGCCTGGCAGACCGGCGGCTCGCGCATGTTCATCGACCCGCGCGTGCCGGTGTCGGTCAACGATCTGCTGCTGGGCATGATCGTGCAATCGGGCAATGACGCCGCCATGACGCTGGCGCAGACGGTGGGCGGCTCGGTGAGCGCCTTCGTCGCCATGATGAACCGCCAGGCGCAGCAGTGGGGCCTCAAGGGCACGCACTTCATGAACCCGACGGGTCTGCCCGAACCCGGCCACCACACCACGGCCTATGACCTCTCCATCATCGCCACCCACATCATCCGCGACTTTCCGGCCGATTACGCGCGCTATTTCAAGGTCAAGGAGTTCACCTACAACCACATCACCCAGGCCAACCGCGTCAGCCTGCTGTTCACCGATCCTTCCGTGGACGGCATGAAAACGGGTTACACCTCCGAAGCGGGTTACTGCATGATCACCTCGGCGCTGCGCCAGTTTCCCAACGGACCGCGCCGCCTGCTCACCGTGGTGATGGGAACGCCCTCCGAGCGGGCTCGCGGCGAGGAGAGTCAGGTGCTGCTCAACTGGGCTTATCAGAACTTCGACGACATCGTGTTGGCCTCGCCCGGCAAGCCGGTACTGACTGCACCCGTCTGGAAGGGCGTGGATAACAAAGTGGAGCTGGGCTCCTCGGCGCCGGTGGTCATCTCGGTGCCGCGCGGCATGGGTAAAGACCTTCAGACCAAGGTGGTGCGGCCCGACCCGCTGGTGGCGCCGCTGCAGGCCGGGCAGCGCGTCGGCCAGCTCGACGTCAGCATGAGCGGCAAGCCGCTGGCGGTCTATCCGCTGGAGGTCATCAAGGCCGTGCCCGAGGCCGGTATTTTCGGCCGCGCCTGGGACAGCCTGCGACTGATGATCAAGTAAGGCCGTACAGGCTGAGGCGAATCAGACCACCGTGGCCTGATGCGTTTCAGCCACGCACACCTCGCCGCGCAGCGAGTGCGGGTAGGCCGTGGTGATGCGCACGGGCACGATCTGGCCGATCAAGCGCGCGTTGGCCTTCAGGTGCACGATGCGGTTGTTTTCGGTGCGGCCCTGCAGTTCCGACGGATCTTTCTTGCTCGGACCTTCGATGAGAACGGCCTGTTCCGTGTCCACCATGGCGGCGCTGATGGCCGAGGCCTGCGTCTCGATCTGCGCCTGCAAGGTCTGCAGCCGCTTGAGCTTGACGTCGGCCGGGGTGTCGTCCGCCAGATTGGCCGCCGGGGTGCCGGGGCGCGGGCTGAAAATGAAGCTGAAGCTGGCGTCGAACTGCAGGTCCTCGATCAGCTTCATCAGTTGCGCGAAGTCGGCGTCGGTCTCGCCCGGAAAGCCGACGATGAAGTCGGAACCGATGCAGATATCGGGACGCACTGCGCGCAGCCGTCGCACGATGCTCTTGAACTCCAGCGCGGTATAGCCGCGCTTCATCGCCGCCAGAATGCGGTCGCTGCCATGCTGCACCGGCAGGTGCACATGGTTGACCAGCTTGGGAATACGGCCGTAGGCATCGATCAGCCGCTGGGTGAATTCCTTCGGATGGCTGGTGGTGTAGCGAATGCGCTCGATGCCGTCGATTTCGGCCACGCATTCCAGCAGAAAGGCGAAATCTTCGCCCTCGCCCGAGCCCAGCCAGGCGTTGACGTTCTGGCCCAGCAGCGTCACCTCGCGCACGCCCAGCGAGGCCAGTTCGGCCACCTCGGTGAGCACGTCGACCAGGGGCCGCGAGACTTCCTCGCCGCGGGTGTAGGGCACCACGCAATAGCTGCAATACTTGCTGCAGCCTTCCATGATGGAGACGAAGGCGCTTGGGCCATCCACCCGCGCAGGCGGCAGATGATCGAATTTTTCGATTTCCGGAAAGCTGATGTCGACCTGCGCACGCCCCTGCTGCTCACGCTGCGCAATGAGCTGCGGCAGCCGGTGCAGCGTTTGCGGGCCAAACACCAGATCGACATAAGGCGCGCGCTTGACGATGGCCTCGCCTTCCTGGCTCGCCACACAGCCGCCCACGCCGATCAGCAGATTCGGCTTGTCGGCCTTGAGCTCGCGCAGGCGTCCCAGATCGCTGAACACTTTTTCCTGCGCCTTTTCGCGAATGGAGCAGGTGTTGAGCAAAACGAGATCGGCTTCCTGCGGCGTTGCCGCAGGTTCATAACCCTCAGTCGCGCTGAGCACGTCGGCCATCTTGGCCGAGTCGTACTCGTTCATCTGGCAGCCGAACGTCTTGATAAAGACTTTTTTCGTCACGATGGAAGCCGTCAATTGCTGAAAAACAGCCCGCATTGTCCTGGCGCCTTGGGCAACTGAAGCTGGCTGGCCGCGGTATGGCTCACCAGCCACACGCGAAACACATTGCCCATCGCGTCGGTCTGAAACACCACCGGGGCCTGCAGCCCGTTGAGCTGGTTGCGCGGGATGATGCGGTTCTGCGGGCTGATCACCCGCGCGCCTGGGCCGAGGGTGTAATCGGTGCAGTTGATGCTGACGTTCGGAAACGCGCCAAACGTCGCCTGACCCTGCAGACTGCCCATCGGGTAGTTCATCTGCGCGTGAGCCGCGCCCAGACCGCCCAGACACAGCGCCGCCCCAAGCGCCATCCGACGCAGCAACGGTTGATGTTTCATGGCCGACTCCTTGGACAAACAACGGTTCGTAGGGAACGGATCGTAGGGCGCGCAAAACAAAAAAGCCCAGGCAACAACGCATGGGCTTGGATCAGCGCCCACGAAATTCGGCGCATGGGGTGAAAACAGGGTGCAAACGAGAAGCCTACGAAAAAACGATTTAGGCTGAAAAATGATGGTGGCGCTTCAGGGACTCGAACCCCGGACCTGCGGATTATGATTCCGTCGCTCTAACCGACTGAGCTAAAGCGCCAACACGCAAACAAGCCGCGCAGTATACCGCATCATTTGTTCGTGAAAAGCGGTTTTCGTTTTTCCAGGAAAGCCGCCATGCCTTCCTTCTGGTCGGCCGTGGCGAACAGCGACTGAAACAGCCGACGCTCGAAACGCAAACCTTCGGACAGCGGCGATTCAAACGCGCGATTCACGCTCTCCTTGGCCATGAGCGCCGAAGGCTGCGAGAAGCCGGCAATGGTTTCGGCCATCGCCACGGCTTCAGTGAGTGCTTGCTCCAACGGCACGACCCGCGCGACCAGACCGCAGCGCTCGGCCTCAAGCGCGTCCATCATCCGGCCGGTGAGGATCAGATCCATGGCCTTGGCTTTGCCCACGGCGCGTGTCAGCCGCTGGGTGCCGCCGGCGCCGGGAATGATGCCGAGCTTGATTTCGGGCTGACCGAACTGGGCGTTGTCGGCGGCCACGATGAGATCGCACATCATCGCCAGCTCGCAGCCCCCGCCCAGCGCGAAGCCGCGCACCGCCGCAATCACCGGCTTGCGGATCTGCATCATCGTTTCCCAGTTGCGGGTGATGAAGTCTTCGGCGTAGCTGGCGGGAAAGGTCTTCTTTGCCATGGCGGAGATGTCGGCCCCGGCGGCGAAGGCCTTGTCGCTGCCGGTGACGACCATGCAGCCGATGGCTGGATCGGCGTCAAACGCTTTCAGCGCGGCGCCCAGCGCGTCCATCAGGGCGTCGTTCAGGGCGTTGAGCTGCTTGGGTCGATTGAGGGTGATGAGGCCGACGTGGCCTCGGGTTTCGGTCAGGACGGTGGCGTCGTCAGGGGTCTCCATGGGCATCTCCTAAAGGATCATTCAAGGGCATTGTGCGTCACAGTGCGGCGCCCATCCAGGCGCTCAGACGTTGGCGCTGCGCGGGGCGCGGTTTGTCGGCCAGGCGCAGTTGCACGCGGCTGTCGGGCAGCGCAAACCAAGGCGTTTCGCTGTGCTGCTCCAGGTCTTGGCGCAGCCAGGTGAGACGCCACACGTCGCCCGCGCGGGCCTGCGCGTGGCGACGCTCGATCACGGCTTTGCGCGCCCGCTCGCCGTCCAGCGTGAGCAGCAGATCGCCAGCGGCCAGCCCGGCGCGTTCGGCCCAGCCGCCGTTGCGCACGCGCTGAACGCTCAGCCAGCCGCCGGCCTGCTCCTGCGCGGCCAGCCCCAGCGCGTCGAGCGGAGTGTCTTCCTGCGAGGTCCATTGAATGCCGAAATCAGCGAACTGCGTCTTGACGGGAGGCAGTTCAGTGCCGTGAACATGGCGGCGGAAGAAGGCGCGCCAGTCCAGGCCGCTCACTTCCTTGAGCAGCGCGGGCAGGGCGTCTTCGGCCACGCCTTCGGCGCGCAGCGGTGCATCGGCGCGGCCATAGCGCGTCCACAGCAGGCGCATCACGTCGTCGAGCGTGGCCCGGCTCTCGCGGCGCAGTCGCAGGTCGATGGACAAGGCGACCAGCGCGCCGAGCTGGTAGTAGCTCACCGTGGCGTTGCCGGTGTTTTCATCGGGGCGGTAATACTTGGTCCAGGCATCGAAGCTGGCCTCGGCCACGCTTTGAACCTGGCGTCCGGGCGTGCGCAGCACCGCGCCGAGGGTGCGGGCCAGACCGTCGAGGTATTGCTGCGGCGTGATCAGCCCCGCGCGCAACACCATCAGATCGTCGTAATACGCGGTGAAGCCCTCGAACAGCCATAGCAGGGTGGTGGGGTTTTCGGCTTCCAGGTCGTAGGGCGTGAAGGCCTGCGGCTTGATGCGCTTGACGTTCCAGGCGTGGAAGTATTCGTGGCTGCACAGGCCGAGAAAGTCGCGGTAGTCGCTATGGGCGCTATCGGCGCTGTCGGCGTCTTGCAGGCGCGGGTGCGGCAGGCTGCGGCGGGCGCACATCAGGGCGGTGCTGTCGGCATGTTCCAGCCCGCCGTAGCCCTCGGCAGTCGGCGCCACCATGAACAGGTACTCGGCAAACGGTGCGCGCTTGCTGCGGGGCTCGAACAAGGCGATCTGCGCACTGCAGATGCGCTTGAGGTCGCGCGCCAGCCGCCGGGCATCCACGGTGTCGTGCGGCCGATGGCCTTGGGCGATGACCATGGCATGCGGGGCCCCGCCGACCCTGAACTCCAGCCGCAGCAGTTCGCCCATTTCAACGGGATGGTCGATCAGCGCGTCGTAGTTTGCCGCGCGTCGGCTGCCGAAGCCGTTGGCGTCGCATTCAAGCGCGGGCAAGGTGGTGGCCAATGTCCAGTGCGGCGCGAAGTCGGGGCAGGCGAGGGTGACGGTGTGCGGCTGTTGCTCGCGCCCAGCGGCTGCGAGCAACAGGCTGCTGGCGTTGAAAAAGCCGCGCTGGGTATCGAGGTAGGCGGTGCGTACCGAGAGATCGAAGGCATACACCGAGTAGCGCAGCCGTAGCGGCCCGTTGCACGGAGCGGCGCGCCAGCGGTTCTTGGCGATTTTGTGTAGGGCGATGGGCTTGTCGGCGCACCAGGCCTGCACCTGCAAGATATGGCGGGCGAACTCGCGTACCAGATAGCTGCCGGGAATCCAGACCGGGAGCCAGAACTCCTGCCCCGCTGGTTCAGGGTGGGGCAGGTCGAGCTCGACCAAAAACTGGTGCGCGAGTGCATCGGCAACCGATACCCGGTAGCTCGGGCCGGTCTGCGAACCGTCGGGAAGGGCTTGGGCAAGGGTGGCGGTACGGGGGCGGGGTTGGCAGGAGGAGGTCATGGTGTCGTGTGCTGGCATCGATCGCGCGCGTTGTTGTCAGTGAACACGGAATTTGCAAATCCAGATTTGAGCGTTTCAAAACCCATGCTAACCTGCCGGAAATATTCAGGCTTGGTACTTTCAACAACACTCTTCAACAACGACTGAGCGGCACCTTCATCGTGGAACGCGACGTTTTTTCTGAGATTGCCGCACATGCGGGAGCGGGGGCTCCGGCGCTGGTTTATCAACCGCAGGTGAGTTTCCCGGCGGGGCAGGTCATCGGGCTGGAGGTGCTGTTCCGCTGGCGTGCGGAAGATGCACCGAAGCGGCATTCCCCGCTGATGTTCCTGCCGCAACTGACCCCTGCACAGACCAGCGAGCTGTTTTTCTGGGTGATGGAAGAAGCCATCTCCGAGGCGCGGGTGCTGTCCAACTGGACGGGCTGGAACGGCTACATCTCGGTCAATATCGAGGCCGATCAGATCGGCGATCCGGCACTGATCGAGCACATCAGCAGCACCCTGCAGCGCTACGCCTGGGCGCCCGAGCGCCTGATGGTCGAGGTGACCGAGCGCCGCGCCATCCCAGCGTTTCCCAGTGTGGCGCGCAATGTGCAGTCGCTGCGCAAATCGGGCGTGCGGGTGGCGATGGATGATTTCGGCGAGGGTTACGCCTCGTTCGAATACCTCAAGATTCTCGATCCGAGCGACATCAAGATTCCGGCCAGCTTCACGGCGGATGTGACCAAGGACGTGCGCAACGCGGAAATCGTGCGCGGACTCGTCGATATCTCCCGACGCCTGTCGATCAACGTGGTTGCCGAGGGGGTGGAGACGCGCGAATGCGCCCAGGCGCTGCACGGCATGGGCCTGCAAAGCATGCAGGGTTATCTGTTCGGCGAGCCGCGCGAACTCGAGGAGTGGGCACAGATCCTCAAGCAGCCCGGCGCGGGTGTGTTGCAGCCCAGCGCGGGGGATAAGTAGCGTGAATAGGTCCTGAAGCAACGCTTCACACCAAGTCACATTTCGACACCTCATCTCCTGTTTTTTCCATCCATCATGGAGGAACGATAAATACAGGAGACAAACATGAGCACCACCCCGGCGCCAGTCGGCGCTGAAGCGTCTGAAGGCCCCCGTCCCGGCCACCACGGCGCGCCCACCATCGCGGCGCGCATCGACCGCCTCCCTCCCTCGAAGACCGTGCGCAATATGGTCATCCTGCTCTCGCTGGGCGGGCTGTTCGAGTTTTACGACCTGTTTCTGACCGCCTATATCGCGCCCGGTTTGTTCAAAAGCGGGGTGTTCACCGCGACCACCAAGGGGCTGTTCGGCTTTCAGGGTATCGCCAGCTTTGTTGCGGCCCTGTTTCTCGGTTTGTGGGTGGGCACGCTGTTCGTAAGCTGGCTGTCCGACCGGTATGGGCGGCGTGCGGTCTATACCTGGGCCTTGCTCTGGTATTGCATCGCCACCCTCATCATGGCGTTTCAGCAGACCGCGATGAATATCGACATCTGGCGCTTCATCGCCTCCATCGGGATCGGCCTGGAGATGGTCAACATCGACACCTATGTCTCGGAACTGGCGCCGCAGGCCAAACGGGGCACGTATTTCGCGATGAACCAGTTCATCACCTTCAGCGCCGTGCCGGTGGTCGCATTTCTGGGGTGGCTGCTGGTGCCGCATCAGATCGCGGGGCTCGATGGCTGGCGCTGGGTGGCCATCATCGGCGCGCTGGGCGCCATCGTCATCTGGTTCATCCGGCTGCGTCTGCCCGAGTCGCCGCGCTGGCTGGAAGACAAGGGCCGTCATCACGCGGCTGACGCGATTCTCAGCCGCATCGAGAAGCAGGTGGAACGCGAAACCGGTCAGCCTCTGCCCGAGCCGAAGGGCTTTGTGGGCGATGTCGAGCACGTCAAAGCGCGCTGGGGCGAGATGTGGGAAGGCGTGTATCGCAAACGCACGGTGATGCTCATCCTGTTCAATATCTTGCAGACGGTGGGGTACTACGGCTTTGCCAGTTGGGCGCCGACCTATCTCATCGCCAAGGGCTTCGACATTCCGAAGTCGCTGCTCTACACCTTCATCATCGCCTTCGCCTACCCGATTTCGTCCCTCATCGGCGCCTCATTCGGCGACCGTTTCGAGCGCAAATGGCTGATCGCCGTGCCCGCCGTGGCCGTGGCGCTGTTTGGCCTGCTGTTCGCCCACGCGCAAGGGGCGGCTGCGATCATTGTGTTCGGCATTGCGGTGGCGTTTTTCAACAACATCATGAGTTACGCCTTCCACGCTTACCAGAGCGAGCTGTACCCCACCCGCATCCGGGCGCGGGCAGTGGGCTTTGTCTATTCGTTCAGCCGCATCAGCGCGGTGTTCACCGGCTTCGTCATCGCCGATCTGCTCAAGACCTCGGGCGACGTTGGCGTGTTCACCTTCATCGCCGCCGCGATGGTCGGTGTGGCGCTGGTCATTGTCATCATGGGGCCGCGGGTGACGCAGCGGCGGCTGGAGGATATTGCTCGGTAGTCCTTCAGATCGGCGTCGGATAATGGGCCGTCTTCATTCCCAACGGCCCGCCATGACCTCCACCGATCTCATCGTTCCAGACCCCGCGTTTCGCCGCGTTCCCGCCGGATTCGGCCTGCGCTGGTGGGCAGAAGGCTGGCGCAGTTTCATGCAGGCGCCGCTGCCCTGGCTGGGCCTGGCCGTGGCCCTGTTCGTGCTGCTGTGGCTGCTGGGCGAGCTGCCGATGGGCGGGTTGCTTTCGCAATGGCTGAGCCTGCCGCTGCTGGCTTTCGGCGTGATTTTTGCGGCGCTGCTGCGCAAGCGGGCGGCGCAGGCGCGAACGATGACGCCACAAGGCATGCCTGTCGAACCCCAAAATGAAGGCACGCTGTCGTCGACCACGCAGCGGTGGACCGGCCGCATCGGCCCGCTGCTGCTGGTCTCCCTGCTGGTGCTCGCGCTGGGCGGCGTGATCGGCGCGGTGATCGTGATGGGGCTGGGTGCGATGTTCGGCCTGGGGCTGGCCAGCTTTGGCGCGTTTGCCAAAGTCATGACCCCCGGCGTAGGCATGGCCGCAGGTCTGGGCGCCTTGGCGGGTTCGCTCATGACCTTGCTGCTGTTGGTACTGCTGGCACTCTATCTGTTCAGCGTGGCGTTCTGGTTCGTCAATACGCTGGTGGCGCTGGGCGGCGTCAGCCCGTGGAATGCAGTCAAGCTGTCGGTGCGGGCCGGGTTCGCCAATCTGGCGCCCATTACCTTGTTCACCGTGTTGCTGCTGCCGATTTCCATCGTGGCCATGTTGCCGTTCGGCCTCGGTCTGCTGGTGTTGTTTCCCGTGCTGTCGGGTGCGTCGTTTGCCTCGTACCACGACGTGTTTGGCGACGAGGCGGCGACCTGAATTTCCTTTGTTGAATGAGCTCACCATGAATGTCATCGACTATCTGCGCCAACACATCCGCACCGTGCCCGACTGGCCGTCGCCCGGCGTGCAGTTCCGCGACATCACCCCGCTGCTGCAGAACCCGCGGGTGTTTCGCGTGCTCATCGACCAGTTCGTGCATCGCTACATGGCCCCCGATCTGCGCCCGGACGTGGTCGCCGGCATCGACGCGCGCGGGTTCATTCTCGGCGCCGTCATCGCCTACGAACTGAACATCGGTTTCGTGCCCATTCGCAAAAAAGGCAAGCTGCCGTTCGACACGGTGTCGGAGGAGTACGAGCTGGAATACGGCAGCGCCACGGTGGAAATTCACACCGACGCCGTGCACCCGGGCGATTGCGTGCTGCTCATCGACGACCTCATCGCCACCGGCGGCACCATGATGGCGGGCAAGCGTCTGCTCGAAAAGCTCGGCGCCAACGTGATCGAAGGCGCGGCCATCGTCGATCTGCCCGAACTCGGCGGATCGCAACTGCTGCGCGACGCGGGCCTGCCGCTGTTCACCCTGGTGGATTTCGCGGGACATTGAACGTGTCGCGACGGATCGGAAGCTGGCGAGGTTTGCCGCCCGCCCTGATGTGCGCGGCGGCCTTGTTCGCCTCGCCGCAAGCGCAGGCCCAGCAAGCCGCCGTGGCGCCGGAGGTGTCGATTCGCAGTGTGGACAGCATCGCGCTGCAAGGCGCCACCGCCATCCTCGATCTCACCCTGAACATCCGCAACACCGGCGCCCTGGCCCTGCCGCTGCAGAAACTGCGGTTTCAACTGCAGTTCAACGGCCTGGACGTGGCGCGGGGCGTGAGCACCGCGCCCGTCACCATCGCAGCGCAGCAGCAGGCGCAGGTTCCGGTGCAGGTCGAGGTCAACAGCGCAACACTGCTGAGCCTCATCGCTACCCTGCCGTCGGACGGCACGGTGCGCTACGTGATTCAAGGGACAGCCGAGATCGGCCAGACGATGCTGCAGATTCCCTTCACCCACAGCGGGGCGGTGCGATTGACTCTGCAGTAGCGCGGTCGATCAGACTGCTGCCGCAGGCGCTTTGTCGAGTTGGCGGCGCATCATGCGGTGCGACCACAGACCGCCAAACGGAATGAGCGAGGCGAGGAAAACGCCCAAGCTGCGCAAGGGCGAGAGCTGCCCGCGTGAGAGCGTCACCACCAGTGCGATCGTTGCCCAGATGAATAGGGCGCCGTGAATCGGCCCAATGATTTTCACGCCCGCAGGCCAGTCGGCCGCGTACTTCAGCGGCACGGCCAGCAGCACCAGTGCGATAAGCGACGAGCCTTCGACCAGCGCCATGACGCTGAGATGATGAAGCGGGGACTTGAACATGCGCGAAACTCCGATGAATCGAGATAGATGCGCGAAATGCTATGTCCCGAAAAATCCCCTACGACGCAAATGCGACCGAGCGATTCCCGAGGAATTGCCCGATCGCAATTCCTGCGTCAGCGAGTGCGCTGACCCCCGCCCTGGCGGCGCTGGCCGCCGAAGCCAGCAAGCTTGTCCACCGCCAGACGGGCGGCGTCCACGACGAGAAAGGTACTGTCGGTACAATATCCGGACGGTTACAATACAGTCATCCAAGATCATTCCGGAGGGGCGCCGTGAGCACCCTGAATCTTTCCAAGACCGAACGCATTGACGTTCGTGCAAGCACGCCAGTCAAGCAACTACTGCAGGAAGCCGCACGCGCCTGCCACAAGAATGTCAGCGAGTTCCTGCTCGACGCAGGCGTGACGGCGGCTGCGCAGACACTGGCGGATCGTCGCCAGTTCGTACTGGGCGACGCGCAGTGGCAAGCGTTCCAGGACGCGCTGGACCGTCCGGTGCAAAGCAAGCCGCGCCTGAAAAAATTGCTGCGTGAGCCCGGGGCCCTGGATTGAGCGGTGCTTACTCTCCCGTACGCAAGCTGGCGGTGTTGGATCAGGTCGATGCTTTCGACTGCGGCCAGGCCGCGTTGAATCAGTTCCTGCGGCGCTACGCCCTCGTCAACCAGAAGGCCAACAGCGCGCAGACCTACGTCTGCTGCCAGGGTGACCTGGTGGTCGGCTACTACAGCCTTGCCGTCGGCAGCGTCGATCCGGAAGTCGCGCCGTCGAGAGTGATGAAGGGCCTGGCGCGTCATCCGGCGCCAGTCATGATCCTGGCCCGTCTTGCAGTGGACAAGGAGCATCAGCGCAAAGGGCTGGGCCAGGCTTTGCTCAAGGATGCCCTGCTGCGCACGGCGCAGGCCGCCGACATCGCCGGTATTCGTTGCCTGCTGGTGCATGCCAAGGATGATGCGGCGCGGCAGTGGTACGAATCATGGGATTTCGAGCCCAGTCCGACCGATCCGTATCACCTGTTCCTGATGCTCAAGGATCTCAAGAGCCTGCTGGCCTGAGGTGTCGACTCTACCTCAGAGCCCGACGCTCTCCCGCGGCTCATCCCGCAGCGCTGGCCCATCAACCGCCAGATTACTGATCGCGC
>DYKQ01000066.1 GCA_020722545.1 Thiomonas intermedia
GCCAGCATGCCCCGTTCAGCCGGTCAGGCTGCACCATCTTCGTGAAACTGGGCCGTCTGCCGGAACAGGGCTGATACCGCACGGTCGCGCGGCTTGTTGCATACTTGCAGGCATGACCGCTCATCGCCATCACCACCAGGAAGCCTCATGAGAAAACGCCGGGCCGCCCCAAGTTTTCTCATCCCCCTCGGGGGGCCTGACGCGCAGCGGCAGGTCTGGGGGCGCTCTCAGGAAGCCTTGTCGCATGCCGAAGCCCTGTGCACCGCCCGGGGCGTGCGTCTCACCCCGCTGCGGCGTCGGGTGCTGGAGCTGGTGCAATCGCGCACCGAAGCGGTCAAGGCCTATGACCTGCTCGCGCAGTTGTCCACCGAGGATCACGCGGCCAAACCGCCCACGGTGTATCGCGCCCTCGATTTCCTGCTGGAGCAGGGTCTGATTCACCGCGTCGATAGCCTGAACGCCTTTGTCGGCTGCAACCACCCCGACACGCCGCACGCCGCGCACCTGCTGCTGTGCGCCCGCTGCGGCCGGGTGGAAGAACTGCACAGCAACGCGGTGGATGCCGCCATTGCCAAGGCCGTGGCGGCCACCGGATTTGTCGCCCGCCACGCGCGGCTGGAAGTGCAAGGGCTGTGCGCGGCCTGCGCCGCCGCAACCCAAGACGATTAGCGCTTGTTCAGCCCGCAGGCTTGAGGGTGTAAAGCCGCGCCAGCGTCAAACCCAGGCCGAGCAGCGCGCCCAGCGTGAGCCACAGACGCAGTTGCAAAAACCACGACGGCCACGGAAGCTGCTTGCGCAACATCACATCGGCCGCATAAGCAATGGCCAGACCGATGAACAGCCCGGTCATGCCGTACACCCAGTTCGACGCCCAGGTCATGCGCCACGCCCACAGCGGCAGCACCACGCCCCAGCCCAGCAGCAGCCAGGGGCGTTGCACCTGACCTTCGGGCAGCACCAGCGCCGCGCCCCAGTAGAGCGCGCCGAGAAACGCCAGAATGGCCGCAGCGTATTGCGCCTGAATCACCACCACGGCGATCATCGAGGTCTCGGGCGCAATCCACGCGGCCAGGCCCAGAGCGATAAAGGGAATGAGCCCGGCCAGGCCCAGCGCATAGGCGGGAAATTTCATCAGGCGATCTCCAGAACGAATGAACTTTGAACCCGGATTGTTGCTGCCGCGAACTCGCAGCGCGGTGCGCTGGCGCAAGAAATCGGTTCAGATACCGGCCGCATGCGCCTGCTGATCGGCGTGATAGCTGCTGCGCACCAAAGCGCCGACGGCGGCATGAGTAAACCCCATCGCCAGCGCTTCGCGCTCGAACATCGCGAAGGTGTCGGGGTGCACATAGCGCGCCACCGGCAGATGGTGCCCGGTGGGCGCGAGATACTGGCCGATGGTGAGCATGTCGATGCCGTGCGCGCGCATGTCGCGCATCACGTCGAGAATTTCATCGTCGGTTTCGCCCAGGCCCACCATCAGCCCGCTCTTGGTGGGAATGCCGGGATACCGCGTCTTGAAATCGGCCAGCAGCTTGAGCGAGTGGGCGTAATCGGCGCCGGGACGGGCCTGTTTGTAGAGGCGCGGCACGGTCTCCAAGTTGTGATTCATCACATCAGGAAGGCCGGCGGCGAACAGATCGAGCGCCTTGTCGAGACGGCCGCGGAAATCGGGAACGAGCACCTCGATCTGCGTAGCGGGCGATAGCGCGCGGGTCGTCTGGATGCAGTCGACGAAGTGTTGCGCGCCGCCGTCGCGCAGATCGTCACGGTCCACGCTGGTGATGACCACATAGCGCAGCCGCATGGCCGCGATGGCCCGCGCCAGATTGCCGGGCTCTTCGGGGTCGAGCGGGTCGGGGCGACCATGGCCGACGTCGCAGAAGGGGCAGCGGCGGGTGCATTTGTCGCCCATGATCATGAAGGTGGCCGTGCCCTTGCCGAAACATTCACCGATGTTGGGGCAACTGGCCTCTTCGCACACGGTCACCAGCTTGTGCTCGCGCAAAAGCCCTTTGATGGCGTAGAACCGCGACGAGGGCGCCGCCGCCTTGACGCGAATCCAGTCGGGCTTGCGCAGCGGCGCATCGCCTGCGGGCACGATTTTGATGGGAATGCGGGCGGTCTTGGCCTGCCCTTTTTGTTTGATCGTGGGGTCGGCAAGCGGTGGGGTCGGCGAGGTCATGTGAAAAGGCGCGGTAGGCGAAAAAACGCTCAAGGCCTCATGGTAGGCTCGCCGCCCTGCGTCTGCCAGAGCGCGGCGAATTCCTCGGCAAAGGCCGCGGCGACTTGTTCCACGGTGGCGCGCGCGCCCAGACTGGCCATGTCGAGTGTGCGCAGCCCGGCGTAGCCGCAGGGGTTGATCCAGGTGAACGGTTGCAGGTCCATCGCCACATTGATGGCCACGCCGTGATAAGTGCAGCCGTTGCGCACTTTGAGCCCGAGTGCCGAGATCTTTTCGCTAGACGCGAGGTAGATGCCCGGCGCACCGGGGTGGCGCACCCCTTCGATGCCCCAACGCGCCAGGGTGCGGATCACCGCCTCCTCGATGCGCTGCACGGTTTCGCGCACCATCCAGTGGCGGCGGCGAATGTCGAGCAGCAGATAGACCACTGCCTGGCCGGGGCCGTGATAGGTGATCTGCCCGCCGCGGTCGGTCTGGACGACGGGAACGCCGTGCGCATCGAGCAGATGCTCGGGCCGACCGGCCTGGCCCTGCGTGAACACGGGCGGATGCTCCACGCCCCAGAGCTGGTCGGGCGTCGCCGCGTCGCGCGCATCGGTCAGCGCACGCATGGCTTGCCAGGTCGGCAGATAGTCCTGTCGGCCCAGCCATTGCCAATTCAAAACGTGCACGGCGGCGGGTTCTGATGAGTTGGAGTTCATGCTAAGGTTGCGCTCAGTTGCGGCATCCACACTATAAAAACAGCAGGGAGACAAGCCCAAGACCGGCACTGAACCGGCGCCAAATCCTTCGTTCGTCTTGGCTATTTGCTCGGCGCCGCGTGCGCCGGAGTCCTGGACTGCACGATTTGGATCCACTCATGAGAAAACGCCGGGCCGCCCCAAGTTTTCTCATCCCCCTCGGGGGGCCTGACGCGAATGCGGCAGGTCTGGGGGCGCTCTCAGGAATTGTCCTGTATCCGCATGAGCACCACACCCCCCAGCCCTGTCAGCCGTGTGCGCGAAGGGCAGCAAATTCGCACCTTCCTGCGCGCCTGGGCCCGCGACCCCATGGGCGTGGCCGCCGTGCTGCCCTCAGGGCGGCAGCTCAGCCAGAAAATGCTCAAACCGCTTTCGCTGCTGTCTCAAAGCGATCCGGCCCAGCAGCGGGTGATCGAGCTCGGCGCGGGCACGGGCGCCTTCACCCGCGCGCTCATCGAGCACGGTTTGCACCGCGCCAATCTGCTGGTGGTCGAGCGCGACGCCTCGCTGCACGGCCTGCTGCGGCAGCGATTTCCTGAGCTGCAGTTGATCCAGGCCGATGCCTGCGCGCTGCGAACCGCGGCGCAGGCTTCGGGCTACCTGCTGGGCGGCCCGGCGGACGCGGTGATCAGCGGGCTGGGCCTGCTTTCCATGCCGCGCGCCACGCAACGCTCCATTCTGAACGAGGCGTTTTCCGTGCTGCGGCCCGGCGGTTGCTTCGTGCAGTTCACCTATGGTCATGCCAGCCCGGTTTCGCGCGCCTTGCGCGAAGAACTGGGGCTGCAGGTGCGGCGCGCCGGGCTGGCCTGGCGCAACGCGCCGCCGGCCTCGGTTTTCGTTTATCAACGCGCTTTTACAGTCGCACACACCTTCAGACCGCCGGACGCGACACAATAAATCCCCCGCGATTTCAGGACGCTTGCCGTGGCCGGATTTTTCGTCTCCGTCATCATCTATCCCTTTGCGGTTTATGGCCTGCGCCGGTTTTTCACCGAGCGCCTGGGGATGGAAAACAACATCGGATTTCTGGTGTTTCTGCTCGCCAGCGTGGTGAGCTGGCTGGCTGCGGAAGCCGTGGGGCGGCTTTGATCTACTCCGGCGCCGTCGGATCGGCCAACTGGCTAGGCGAAAAACCCGACTTCGGCCCCAGCATCTGCGCGCGAATGGCCGGGTGCATGGCGCTGACCAGGCGCGACATTGAAGTGAGCTTGTTCGAGGTGTCGCGCAGATGCTCGGCCAGACGGCTGGCGATGCCCAGAGCGAGACGCGCCGCCGTTGCGGGATGCTCGACCAGCAGCCGCTCCAGCGCATCGCGGCTGAGTTCGGCCAGGGCCACATCGGAATAGGCCACGCAGCTCGCACTGTGCGGCGCATCGAGCAAAACGCCCATTTCCCCGAACATCTGCCCGGCCTTGGCGATGGAAACCACCAGACTGTCGCCCTGGTGCTGCGGCGCCTTCTCCACGCTCACCTCGCCAGACAGCAGCATCAGAATGGCGCCGTCGTGCGTGTCGTCATCCTGCTGGATGAAGCGCGTGCCCGCCTGCATCCAGCGCACTTGCATCTGGTTGGCGATGAGCACCGCGTCTTCCGCGGTGAGGCGATGGCCGGGCTGGCGCAGCAGCAACTGCGCAATGCGCGGCGCCCAGGCGGCGTGGACGGACTGTGGGGACGGACGGCGATCGGGCATGGCGATGGATGGGGTTACGAATGCATGGTAGGCCCGATGCGCCTCATTCATGTTGATATTTACAATACGTCGCTCCAAGGAGCGTTGCAGCGCCTGCCACGAAGTGTGCGGCAGGGGTCAGGCTTGGGGTCTCAACGGCGCTCATCCCTTCCTCCCCCGCGCGGTGACGAAGGCTGACAACTGATCGAGATCCCATGTTCCAAGACGCAACCGCCCCCGCCCTGCCCCCGCTGCAACTCTCCGGCCTGGAGCCGCTCGCCATTGGCCCCGGCTCGCTGTTCGTCAACATCGGCGAGCGCACCAACGTCACCGGCTCCAAGGCCTTCGCCCGCATGATCCTGGCCGGAGAGTTCGACAAGGCGCTGGCGGTGGCGCGGCAGCAGGTGGAGAACGGCGCGCAGATCGTCGACGTCAATATGGACGAGGCCATGCTCGACAGCAAGGCGGCGATGGTTCGCTTTCTCAACCTCATGGCGTCCGAGCCCGACATCGCGCGCGTGCCGGTGATGATCGACAGCTCCAAGTGGAGTGTGATCGAGGCCGGTCTGCGCTGCGTGCAAGGCAAGGCGGTGGTGAACTCCATTTCGTTGAAAGAGGGCGAGGCCGAGTTCATTCGTCAGGCCAGGTTGTTGCGGCGCTATGGTGCGGCCAGCGTGGTCATGGCCTTCGACGAACAGGGCCAGGCCGATACCTACCAGCGCAAGATCGACATCTGTGCGCGCGCTTATCGCATCCTGGTCGAGCAGGTCGGATTTCCGCCGGAAGACATCATCTTCGATCCCAATATCTTCGCCATCGCCACCGGCATCGAGGAGCACAACAACTACGCGGTCGATTTCATCGAGGCCACGCGCTGGATCAAGCAGAATCTGCCTGGAGCGAAGGTGTCGGGCGGCGTGTCGAATGTGAGCTTTTCCTTCCGCGGCAACGAGCCGGTGCGTGAAGCCATCCACACCGTGTTCCTGTATCACGCCATCGCGGCTGGGATGGACATGGGCATCGTCAACGCCGGGCAGATCGGTGTGTACGACGACCTCGACCCCGAGTTGCGCGAGCGCGTGGAAGACGTGGTGCTCAACCGCCGACCAGATGCCACCGAGCGCCTGCTTGAAGTGGCCGAAGCCGTGAAAGGTGCGGCCAAGGACGATACCGCCCGCCTGGCCTGGCGCGAGTTGCCGGTGCGCCAGCGCCTGAGCCATGCGCTGGTGCATGGCATTACCGATTACATCGTCGAGGACACGGAAGAAGTCTGGCAGGCCATCCGCGCCGAAGGCGGGCGACCGCTGCATGTCATCGAAGGCCCGCTGATGGACGGCATGAACGTGGTCGGCGACCTGTTCGGCGCGGGCAAGATGTTCCTGCCCCAGGTCGTCAAGAGCGCACGGGTGATGAAGCAGGCCGTGGCCCATCTGCTGCCCTATATCGAAGCCGAGAAGCTGGAAATGCAGGCCGCGGGCTGCGACGTGCGTCCCAAGGGCAAGATCGTCATCGCCACGGTGAAGGGCGACGTGCACGACATCGGCAAGAACATCGTCACCGTGGTGCTCCAGTGCAACAACTTCGAAGTGGTGAACATGGGCGTGATGGTGCCCGCCAAGGACATATTGGCCCGCGCGCGCGAGGAAGGCGCCGACATCATCGGCCTGTCCGGCCTCATCACCCCCAGCCTCGAAGAAATGCAGCATGTGGCCGCCGAAATGCAGCGCGACGACTGGTTCCGCAGCCGCAAGCTGCCGCTGCTCATCGGCGGCGCCACCACCAGCCGGGTGCACACCGCGGTGAAAATCGCCCCGCATTACGAAGGGCCGGTGGTGTATGTGCCCGACGCCTCGCGCAGCGTGGGCGTGGCGCAGAACCTGCTGTCCGATCAGGCCGCAGCCTATATCGCCGAAGTCGAGGCCGACTACGAAAAGGTGCGCATTCTGCATGCCAACAAGCGCGTGACGCCCTTGGCGCCGCTGGCGCAGGCGCGGGCCAACAAGACGCAGATCGACTGGTCTGCCTATTCCCCGCCGACGCCCAAGTTCATCGGCCGACGCGTGTTCCGCAACTACGACCTGTCCGAGATCGCTGCCTGCATCGACTGGGCGCCGTTCTTCCAGACCTGGGACCTGGCGGGCAAGTTTCCCGACATCCTCACCGACGACATCGTGGGCGAGTCCGCTCGCCGGGTGTACAGCGACGCGCAGCGCATGCTCAAGCGGCTGATCGAAGGCCGCTGGCTCACGGCCAATGCCGTCATCGGCCTGTGGCCCGCCAACAGCGTGAACGACGACGACATCGCCCTCTACACCGACGAAAGCCGCAGTACCGAGCTGATGATCTGGCATGGCCTGCGGCAGCAGACCGAACGCCCGGTGGTGGACGGCGTGCTGCGCCCCAACCGCGCGCTGGCCGACTACATCGCGCCCAAGGGCGTGGCGGCGGACTACATCGGCGTGTTCGCCGTGACCGCCGGACTGGGGGTGGAAGCGAAGGAAAAAGCCTTCCTCGCCGACCTCGACGACTATTCCGCCATCCTGCTCAAGTCGCTTGCCGACCGCCTGGCCGAGGCATTGGCCGAACGCATGCACCAGCGCGTGCGCACCGAATTCTGGGCGTATGCGCCCGAAGAATCGCTGAGCAACGCCGAGTTGATCGCCGAGAAATACCGCGGCATCCGCCCGGCGCCCGGCTATCCCGCCTGCCCCGAACACTCGGTCAAGGGCGAGATGTTCCGCGTTCTGGGTGCGGGAGACATCGGCATGTCGTTGACGGAAAGCTGGGCGATGCTCCCGGCGGCCAGCGTCAGCGGCTTCTACCTCGCCCATCCCGAGGCGCAGTATTTCAACGTCGGTCCGATCGGCGAAGACCAGAAGGCCGACTGGGAACGCCGCGCCGGACGGCCGCTGGAGTCGGTGGCGGTGCAGGCCCTGGCGCCCGCCGCCGCTTAAAGAAAAGCGAAAGCCCGCGCCGTTCAGGCGCGGGCCTTGCAGGCCGATGGCCGCCGTCGGCCTCAGCCGGGATGGCCGCCCCCGGACCTGGCCGGTTCCGGATGGGGGCCGTTTTGTCCGGCCTGCGCCTCGCGCAGCGCCTGGGCGCGGGCCTCGTGGCTGTGATCGGCGCCGAGCAGCATGTACATCGCCGGCACGACGAACAGGGTGAACAGGGTGCCGATGGACAGGCCGGTGGCGATGACCAGGCCCATGTTGAAACGGCTGACCGCGCCCGCTCCGCTGGCGAAGATCAGCGGCATGACGCCCAGCACCATGGCAAAGGTGGTCATCAGAATCGGGCGCAGACGCATGCCGGCGGCGTGCTCGATGGCCTCGCGCTTGCTTCGCCCTTCACGCTGCAGGTTGTTGGCGAACTCGACGATGAGGATGCCATGCTTGGAGATCAGGCCGATCAGCGTCACCAGCCCGACCTCGGTGTAGATATTGAGGGTGGCGTGGCCGATGCCCAGGTTGATGAACAGCAGCGCGCCCGAGATGGCCATGGGCACCGACACCAGGATGATGACCGGATCGCGGAAGCTCTCGAACTGTGCCGCCAGCGCCAGGAAGATGATGATCATGGCGAAGCCGAAGGTCAGCACCAGACCGCCGGTCTCCTGCTCGAACTGTCGCGACGGCCCGGCGAAGTCGTAGCTGTAGCCGACCGGCAGGGTGCGTTTGGCGAGCGTCACCAGATCGTCCAGCGCCTGCCCCTGGGCGATGGTGGGCAGGGAAACGCCCTGAATGGTGGCCGAGTTGAGCTGCTGGAAGTGGTTGATGGTCTCGGGCTGCACGCTTGAGGTCAGGTGCACCACGGTGGACAGCGGCGCCATCGCCCCGCTGGCCGTGCGGATGTAGTAGTGCAGCAGCTGGCTGGCATTGAGGCGGTACTTTTGCGCGACCTGCGGAATCACCTTGTAGGAGCGGCCGTCGAGCTCGAAAAAGTTGACGTACCCCCCGCCGAGCATGGCCGACATGGCCGAGCCGATGTCCTGCATGGTCAGGCCGAGTTGCGCGGCCATATTGCGGTCGATGTGAATGCGGGTCTGCGGCAGGTCGATGCGCAGGTCAGACTGCAGAAAGATGAACTTGCCGGATTTCAGCGCGTCTTGCAGGAATTTCTGCGACACCTCGTAGAGCTTGTCCGCCGGTTCGGTGGTGGTGATGACGAACTGGATGGGCAGGCCGCGCGAGCCCGGCAGCGGCGGCGGCTGGAACACGGCGATCTGGCTGCCGGCGATGTGATTGAGCTTTTGCTGCAGTACCGGCTGGAGCTCGGTGGCGGTTTTCTTGCGCTCGTTCCAGGGTTTGAGCACCATGCCGCCGATCACCTGACTGGGGGTGTTGAGCTGGAACACATGGTCGGTTTCGGGGAAGGTCTTGAACACGTCATAGACCTGCTTGGCATAGAGCGCGCGCTGGTCGAGCGTGGCCGTCGGGCTGTTGAACGACACGGCGATGAGCACGCCCTGATCTTCCTGCGGCGCCAGCTCCGACATGGAGGTGGAGTAGAGGAAATAGATGGAGCCCAGAATGATGACCGCCATCACCGCCGTCACCGGCAGAAAGTTGAGCGAGCCGTGCAGGGTGCGCTCGTAGCGCTGGTGCAGCCGGTCGAAGCTGCGGTCGAGAAACAGCACCAGCCGGTCTTGCCAGCTATGGCTCTGCGGATCGGGCGCCTTGAGCAGCTTGGAGCACATCATGGGCGACAGCGTCAGCGCGATGATGGCCGAGATCACCACGGTGCCCACCAGGGTGAAGGCGAACTCGGTGAACAGCGCGCCGGTGAGCCCGCCCATGAAGCCGATGGGCACATACACCGCCACGAGCACGATGGTCATGGCGATGATGGGGTTGGCCAGTTCTCGCGCGGCGCGCACGGCGGCGTCATGCCGCGACATGCCTTCTTCGAGGTGGCGGCTGATGTTCTCGACCACGATGATGGCGTCGTCCACCACCAGCCCGATGGCCAGCACGATGGCCAGCAGGGTGAGCAGGTTGATCGAGTAGCCCAGCGCCAGCATGATGGTGAAGGCGCCGACGATGGACAGCGGAATGGCCACCAGCGGAATGATGACCGAGCGCAGCGAACCGAGGAAGATGAACACCACGGCGGTGACGATGAGCACGGCTTCGACCAGCGTCTTGATCACCTCGTCGATGGAGGCGGTGACGAACTTGGTCGAGTCGTACACGATCTGCCCCTGCAAGCCGGAGGGCAATTGCTGCTGAATATCAGGGAAGACCTTGCGCACGCGGGCCACGACGTCGAGCAGATTGGCGCCGGGCGCCACCTGAATGCCGACGAATACCGAGGACTTGCCATCGAAGGCCACCGAGCTGTCGTAGTCGTCCGAGCCGAGGGTGACGTCGGCCACCTGATCGAGCCGCACCACTTGGCCGTCAACCGTCTTCACCACCATATTGCGGAAGCCGCTGAGCGACTTCAGATCGGTGTTGGCCGACACATTGATCTGCACCATCTGGCCCTTGGTGTCGCCCGTGGCCGAGAGATAGTTGTTGGCGGCCAGGGCCGAATACACATCGGCGGCAGTCAGGCCGTAGGCAGCGAGTTTGTTGGGGTCGAGCCAGGCGCGCAGGGCGAAATTCTTGGCGCCCAGAATCTCCGCCGTCTGCACGCCGTCGACCGACTGCAGCCTGGGCTGCACCGAACGGGTGATGTAGTCGGTGATCTGATTGGGCTTGAGCACATCGCTGTAAAAGCCGATGTACATGGCGTCGATGGTCTGCCCGATGGAGACCGTGAGCACTGGCTTCTGCGCCGCAGCGGGCAGCTGGTTGAGCACCGAGTTCACCTTGGTGTTGATCTCGGTGAGCGCCTTGTCGGGGTCGTAGTTCAGCCGCAGGTTGGCGGTGATGGTGCTGACGCTTTGCACGCTGCTCGACGTCATGTAGTCGATGCCGTTGGCCTGCGCGATGGCGTTTTCCAGCGGCGTGGTGATGAAGCTGGCCACCAGATTGGCGTCGGCGCCGGGGTAAGTGGTGGTGACGGTGACCACGGCGTTCTGCGTGTACGGATATTGCAGCACCGGCAGCAGACCCACCGAGCGCAGGCCCAGCACCAGGATCACCAGGCTGACCACGACGGCCAGTACCGGACGATCAATGAAGATGTCTGTGAATTTCTTGTTCATCGCGCTCTGGCCGGTTCAGGAATTGGGCACTTGCGGGTTGGGGTTGTCGGACGGCTGCACGCTGTTGTTGATCAGCACCGGGACGCCATTGCGCAGCTTGAGCTGACCGGCGGTCACCACGGTTTCACCGGCCTTCAGCCCGCTGAGCACGGCCACCTGATCGCCGCGCGTCGGGCCGGTGGTGATGAAGCGCTGTTCGGCCACCAGCTTGGGTTTGCCGTCGGCGCCCTTGCCTTCGTCCTTGACCAGAAAGACCGTCGCGCCATACGGGTTGTAGGCCACGGCCGCATTGGGCAGGGTGATGTAGTTGTGCGGCGCGCCATCGGTCAGTCGTATCGTGGCGAACATGCCGGGCAGCAGCTCGCCCTTGGGGTTGGGAATGCGGGCGCGCACCGTGAGGTTGCGCGTGGCCGTGTTGATCTGCGGCTCGACCGCAATGACCTTGGCTTCGAAGGTTTTGCCGGGCGCCGCGTTGGTGGTGAGCTCCGCCTTCATGCCCACATGCACCAGATCGATCTGGTTCTGCGGCACGGTGAAGTCGATATCCATCGGATCGAGCGCCTGCAGCGTGACCACCGCCGTGCCCGGCGTCAGATATTGGCCGAGGTCGACCCGCCGAATGCCCAGCACGCCCGAGAACGGCGCGGTGACAGCGGCCTGCGCCAGCACCGCCTTCTGCGCGTTGATCTGCTCGGCCAGCGCCTTGAGCTGGGCCTGCACGCTGGTCACATTGGCACGATCGGTGTCAACCACGGCCTGACTGACGGCCTGCACCTTGAGCTGCGCTTCATCTCGCTTGAGCGTGATTTGCGCCAGATTGAGCTGCGCCTGCAACTGCCCGACCTGCGCCTGCAGCTGCGCGAGTTGGGCGCGCTGCGGGGCGTCGCTGATCTGCGCCAGCACTTGGCCCGCGCGCACTTTCTCGCCAGAGCGGAAATGAATCGCGGTGACCACTCCTGCGATCTGCGGACTGAGCGAGGCCTGCTGGCTGGCGCGCAGATTACCGAGCGCCTCGACCGTGGGCTGCCATGATGACTCCTGCGCCACGATGGTCGAAACCGTCTGCGGCGGATTGGACATGCCCTTGATCGCCTTGGCGATCATGGCGTCCTTGAAGTGCTGGAACCACACCATGCCCCCAATCAGGACGGCGGCGATGATGAGCATGATGATCATGCGCTTGGTGGTGCCTTGGGTCATCTGTGAACTCCGTGTACTGGCTTTTGCAGGGGGACTGATCGGAAATGCCGAGGGAATATTGAAGGCTTACCTGCTGGCCGACGCAGCGGCGACGGGCGCGCTCTGTTCACCCAGCACACCGCCGCCCATGGCCTGATAGAGCGCCGCGCTGTCGGCCAGACGCTGCGCCTGGGCCGAGATCAGGCCGATGCGGGTTTGCTGCGCTTGCTGCTGCGCGGTGAGCAACTGCAGATAACTGGCGGCGCCCAGCAGGTATTGCTGGTCGACGAGCTTGAGCGACTCTTGCGCTGCCGTATCGGCTGCGGCCTGCGCCTGCAGCGTCTGCGCGTCGTTGTCGAGCGCGCGCAAGGCATCGGCCACATTGCGCAGGGCTTGCAGCACGGTTTGTTGATAGTTGGCTCCGGCCGCTTGCAGGCTGGCTTCAGCCGCGTTTGCACCCGCCTTCAAACCGGCATTGAACAGGGGTTGAGCCAGACTGCCGGCCAGCGACCAAACCGCCGAGCCCGGGCCGAACAAGGCGCCCATCGTGAGCGCCTGCGTGCCCAGACTGGCGCTGAGATTGATCTGCGGATAAAGGTTGGAGACGGCCACGCCGTACTGCGCCGTGGCCGCATGCAGCAGCGCCTGGCTGGCCTGAATGTCCGGTCGCTGCTGCACCAGAGCGGACGGCACGACGACGGGCAGCGTTTGCGGCAAGGTGAAGTCGGCCAGGGAGAACCGGGGAATATCGGCCGCGCCCGGCGCCTGGCCGAGCAACACGGCCAGCAGATGATCGGTCTGCTCGAGCTTGTTGCGCAGCGGCGGGATGCTGGCGCGCGTCTGCTCCACCTGAGTTTGCAGCGTCAGCACATCGGTACGAGCCGCAGCGCCGAGGGCGAAGCGTTTGCGGGCGATGTCGAGCTGGTCTTGCTGCGCCTTGAGGATGGCTTCGGTGGCGTCGATCTGCGCGCCAAGCTGGGCCTGGGTGAACGCGGCGGTGACCACATTGGCCGCCAGGGTCAGCTTGGCTCCCTGGAGCTGGTACTGCTGATAGTCGGCCTGCGCGGCCAGGGCTTCGAGCGCGCGGCGGTTGCCGCCGAACAGGTCGAAGTTGTAACTGACTGCAATGCTGGCGTTGTACAGGTTGAAGATGTTTGTGGCGCGGCTGCTCTGTCCGGCAGACGCCGCATTGGTCTGATTGCGGTTGGCGCCGAGCTTGCCGTTGACCGTGGGATAGAGCGTGGAACCGGCCTGCGCCTGGTAAGTCTGCTGCGCCTGGCGCAGGGTGGCTTCGGCGGCGGCCAGCGTCGGGCTGCTGCGCTGCGCCGCGTCCACCAAGCCATCGAGGCGGGACGAGCCATAGGCCCGCCACCAGTCGGGCGCGATGCGCTCGACCGTCTGGAAGCGCTGCGCCACGCCCAGCGTGCCGGGGGCCGATGCGGTCTGCGCGGGCAAGGCCTCGCGGGTGTACTGCTGAACCGAGGGCGCCTTGGGCGTATGGAAATCGGGGCCGACCGTAGTGCAGCCGCCAAGCAGGGCGGCGCTAAGGGCAATCCATAAAACGCGAGGGGTCGCGGGCAAATTCTGCATAAGGCGGTCCGGAGAGGCGGAAGGCGATGGGGGAGACGAACCAGACGATTTTCACCGCACTGTGCGCCCGGGAGCAGGGTGCTGGCGGATCAAAGGTCGGCTGATTCTAGGAGCCTGCCGGACTTGAGGATCGCGGGCTGCAAAAAGGCTGTGCGGCGCCCTGCGCCAGCGGCTTTTTGCCCCATAGCTGCGGCTATGGGGCGGCAAATCCGCCGCCGCAGGCCATCCCCACACCCTTTTTTCGCTCTACGCGACTCAAGCCCGACAGGCTCCTGAGAGCGCCCCCAGACCTGCCGCGTTCGCGTCAGGCCCCCCGAGGGGGATG
>DYKQ01000006.1:0-18785 GCA_020722545.1 Thiomonas intermedia
TGCAAAATGGCGCTGCGGCGCCCTGCGCCAGCGGCTTTTTGCCCCATAGCTGCGGTTATGGGGCGGCAAATCCGCCGTCACAGGGCATCCCCACCGCCATTTTTCGCCATCCGCGCCCCAAGCCCGACAGACTCCTAGACCGGACCGCTTTTTTCCCGCTTTCTTTTTAAATCTGAGGCGCGGCCCAGGCCGCGAATGCCATGAATCCTTCTAAACACGCCGCAGTCTGGATCGACCACAACGAGGCGCATGTGTTCTTCGTCGATCCGGAGCATGTGCGCGAATCCATCGTGCACTCCCCGCACCCGCATCAACATCTGCACCACAAGGCCAACACCATCGGCTCGGGCAAGGCGCAGGAAGATGAACACTTCTACCACGCGGTGGCCGAGTCGCTGCGCGACGCGCATGAAATTCTGATTACCGGGCCGGGACAGGCCAAGCTGTGGCTCATCAAACACCTGCACAGCCACGACCCGGAAGTGTTC
Organism: Thiomonas intermedia; assembly: GCA_020722545.1. Lineage (GTDB taxonomy): Bacteria > Pseudomonadota > Gammaproteobacteria > Burkholderiales > Burkholderiaceae_C > Thiomonas > Thiomonas intermedia_B. Next base: position 489 of record DYKQ01000006.1, read on the forward strand.
GAGCGGGTGATCGCGGTGGAAACGGTCGACCATCCCTCGAACAATCAACTGGTGGCGCATGCGCGGCATTATTTCGACGTGACCGACCGGCGCATCACCTTCTGACTCGGGAGCGCATCATGGGCGAGCGCAGCACTTTTCAGTATTGCACCTGGTGCTTTGCCGAAATTCCGCTCGACGCCAAGGTCTGCCCCGACTGCGGCACCAACCTCGACGACTACGCGCGGCACACGCCCTACCCCGACCGTCTGATCCACGCCCTGCACCATCCGCTGAGCGAAACCCGCATGGGCGCCATCATCGCGCTGGGCAAACAGGCCGATCCGCACACCATCGGCGCGCTCACCGACTGTGCGCTGGAGCATGACGGCGATGTGATCGAAGGGCTGGAAATCCTCCATAGTCTGAGCGAGATGCCCGCGGGACATCCTCTGCTCAAGGCCGGACTGGAGCGCCTGGCAGAGCAGCATCCGGCGCATGCGGTTCGCAGCCGCGCGCAAAATCGGCTGCAGACCCTCTTCCCCGGCGAGCAGTCGCCTGCGCAGCAGGGTCAGGAAGCGTCGGCGCCAAAGACTTCGGCGTAAAGATCGGCGCCGAAGCTGGTCTGCAGGGCATCGCCTGCTTCAAGCCGGAAGCTGCGGCTGCCGTCGTCTCGGCGTTCGGCGCGCAGCATCAGCACCTGATCGGCGTTCTGGCCTTGCAGGCGTCTTGCGGCGTCGAACAGGTGCGTGACCAGCGCCACCTTGATGCCGCGCTGACGCAGCGCATCGACCGCCTGCAGCAGCATTTCCGAGCCTTCGCGCTCGTTGGTCGAGGCAAACGATTCGTTCGACAGCCATAGCGCGCCGGGGCGGATGTGATCGGCAATCTGGCTCATTCGGTCGAGCTCTTCGTCGAGCTTGCCGCCCTGCATGCCAGCGTCCTCCTCGCGCTTGTAGTGGCTGAACAGACCGCTGGCCAGCTCGCCGTCATACGACTCGGCGGCAACGAACAGCCCAGCATGCAGCATGAGCTGAGCCAGGCCGACGGAGCGCAGAAAGGTGGACTTGCCGCCCTGGTTCGCCCCGGTGACGGCGATCAGGTTCTTGCCGTTTGCATCGAGTGTATTGCCCACCGGGGCGCGCTGCAGGGTGAGCGCCAGAGTGGGGTCGCGCAGCGCCTGCGTGCGCAATTGCAAGGCGCCGATCAGCTTGAACGTGGGGATGCACACCGGCACCTCCAGCGCCGCCAACCGCTGTTGCAGATTGAGGCAGGCGACATAAAAGCCCAGTTCGGCGCGCAGCAGCTCAAAGAAACTCAGCACATGATCGGTGGCCTGCGCCATGGCGTTGGCCACGTCGTTGATGCCGCGATCGACCAGTTCAGACAGCGCCTGCGCTCCCGCCTCGTCGCGCTCGGCCAGGCGGAAGGTGTATTGCGGCGGGGCCTGGTGCAGCAGCCGCGCCAGCCAGCCGGGACGGCTGCCGTTGCCCGCATGCAGCACATAACCGCTGCCTGCATTGCCCGGGCCAAGGCCCGAGCTGAGCAGCACGCCATGCCGGAATCGCAGCGTTTCCAGATGCTCCTGCACGGTGTCGAAATAGTCATCGCTGATGTCGCGCTTGAGGCTTTCGAACAGCGCGCCAAAGGCCTCTGAGCGAAAGCTGCCGCTCAGCGCGTCAGCCTGCTGACGCAGGCGGCGCAGGTATTGCACAAAGGTCTGCAGCAGCTCGACCGCGCCGCGCAGATTGAAACTGGGATAACGCCCGAACAGCCCCAGGCCGAACAGATGCTTCTTGCGACTGTCGATGGCTTCAACCACCAGGGCGTAGAGCGCCCTCACCTGCTCGGGATGGTCGAGCGCATCCTGCAATGCCGCCTGCCGGTAGGCGATGACGCGGGCGTCGCCTGCTGCGCATGCCGCCATGAGGGTGCGTGCCGCCACGTCGAGCAGGAAAGCATCGCCCTCGGCCATGGCGCCCAGCAGGGTATCGACCTCCAGGTCTTGCGCCAGCTCGGGCCATTGCGGCGGCGGATCGGCCTTGGGATCGAAGTCGCGATCGGGAAACAGCAGATGGGCTTTCATGCGGGAATGCGCTCAAGCAGTTGCTGCCGCGTGACGCCGAACTTCTGCGCCAGCGCCAGCGCATAAGACTTGCCATCGGCGGCGCGTCGCACCACTTTGAAGGTGCGCAGGGTCGGGTCTTGCGCATCGACCGTGCCGACCATGCTCACGGTGTGCGCATCGAAAGTGGAGAGTTCGTCGAGAAAGGTGACGAACACGCAGGCCGCGCCGATGGCCGCGAGCCGCGCCATGATGTGCCGCGCCAGCCAGAGCGCATCTTCGAGCGTGGTGGACGAAAAGATCTCGTTCATCAGCACCAGGCTGTGCGGCGTGGCCGCGGCCAGAATGCGGTGCATGCGCACCAAATCGTCCTGCAGCTTGCCGCGCTGATTGCTGATGTCTTCGACCCGCTCGAAGTGAGTGAACATCCGGTCGGGCAGCAACAGGCTGGCGCTGCGAGCGGCCACGGTCAAACCCAGCGAGGCGATGTGGTGCAACTGGCCGAAGGTGCGCGCCAGCGTGGTCTTGCCGCCGTGGTTGGGGCCGGTGACGACCAGCATGCGCTCGTCACCCTGCAGCGCCATGTCGTTGCACACTACCGGCTTCTGGGCATCCAGACATTGCCAGGCCAGCGCCATGTCGTAGGCGTCGCGGGCGTCGATATGGCCCTGTTCGAGGTGGAGGGCGGGAAAGCACAGCGGCAGCCCGGCGCGTTCGAAGCGCTGGGTGTAATCGATCCAGCACAGATACCAGGCCAGCTCGCGGTCCAGCCGCACGATGCGGGCCTCGGCAAACCCTTCCTGCGCGCGGCGAAACTGCGCCAGCCGCTCGAACACCTCCGGGTACAGCAGGGCGACCCGGTCGAGGATCTGCCCTTCCACATGATTCAGTCTGGAAGTCGGGTTGAACTGCACCCGGTAGTCTTTGACCTCGCCCTGGCGAAAGCGCGCGAAAGTATCGGCGATGGTGGCGCTGTAGTCGGGCTCTTGCGGGTCTTGCAGCACGGTGACTGCGGCGCCGTCCACGCGAAAGGCGTAGCGCACCTGCGCCAGCGCTTGGGTCAAAGCCTGCGCTTCCTTCATGCGCTCGGTATGTGCGGGCGAGGCCAGCAAGTCGGCGACATGATCGCGCAAGGATTGCAGCGCCTGCGACTGCAACTCCGCGCCGGCCAGCGTCTGATGCAGCGCTTGCAGCGCATGGCCGTAAATCAAGGCGGCATCCACAAACCAGCGCTGTCCCTCGGCGGCGTAATCCGCTTTTTCTGCGCGACGCAGCGCGGCGCGCAACTCCTGCATGCCGCGCTGAAACGCCCGCATGCCCTTGAGCAGCGGCGCCTGTTTCAGGTCGCGCAGCGCGGCCTGACGGTACTGCACCACGCTCAGCTCATGCAAGGGCGTGCCGAACAGCGCCTGCAGCAAAGCCAGCACCTCGGCGCGATACGGCGCTTCGTCATCCGCCTGATTGACCACATAGAGCGACGGCTTTTCGCGCGGGGCAAAGCTGCCGTAAGCCCCCATGAAAATCGCCTCCAGGAACAGGTCGTGAAACACATCGCGCAGATCGGGGCGAGACTGCGCGGCCTCCTGCTCCGGCGTGGGATGGACGATGCTGTGAAACGCCAGCGCAGCAGACATGCCAGACCTCAACGGTAGGGGTTGACGAACTCGGCCCGATCACCCAGTTCGGCCTCGATCTCCATCAGCCGGTTGTACTTGGCCAGCCGCTCGCTGCGCGCCGTTGCGCCCGACTTCATCTGCCCCGCGCCCACGGCCACGGCAAAGTCGGACAGGAAGGCGTCTTCGGTCTCGCCGCTGCGGTGCGACATCACCGAGCCCCAGCCCACTTTCTGGCACAGGCGCACCGCAGCAATGGTTTCGCTCACCGTGCCGATCTGGTTGAGTTTGATGAGCGAGGCATTGGCCGTGCCTTCGTCAATGCCGCGCTGGATGATGCGGGTATTGGTGACAAAGTTGTCGTCGCCCACGATCTGGATTTGCGCGCCGAGCTGCCGCGTCATCGCGGCAAAACCCGCCCAGTCGTCCTCGGCATGGCCGTCTTCGATGGACACGATGGGAAACACGTTCAGCCAGCTCTGGTAGAGATCGATCATCTCCTGGCTGTCGAGCACCTGGTTGCCCGAGCGCTGCAGGTGGTAGCGGCCATTTTTATAGAACGAGGTCGCGGCCGGATCGAGCGCAATGGCGAGATCTTCTCCAGGGCGATAGCCCGCGCGCTCCATGCCGCGAACCATCAGCTCGCAAGCCGCCTGATTGCCGCCCATCAGCTTGGGCGCGAAGCCGCCCTCGTCACCCACCGCGGTGGAATGTCCCTGCGCGATCAGCAACTCCTTGATGGCGTGATAGGTCTCGGCGGCATAGCGCACCGCTTCGCTGAAACTCGGCGCGCCCATCGGCACGAGCATGAACTCCTGAAAATCCAGACTGCTGCCTGGCGCGTGCAGGCCGCCATTGAGCACATTGAACATGGGCATGGGCAGCAGGTTCGACGGCTTCTCGCACAAGGTGCGATGCAGCGGCTCACCGCGCACCAGCGCGGCGGCACGGGCGGCGGCCATGCTCACCGCCAGCAGTGCATTGGCGCCCAGCCGCGCCTTGTTGGGCGTACCGTCGAGGGCGATGAGCCCCGCGTCGATCGCCGCCTGATCGCACACGTCGCGCCCCTTGAGGGCAGCGGCGATCTCGCCCTCGATATGCGCCACCACCTTGCGCACCCCTTTGCCGAAATAGCGTTTGGGGTCGCCGTCGCGCAGTTCCACCGCCTCGTTGCTGCCGGTGGAAGCGCCCGAAGGCACCGCCGCCGAGGCGCGCACCCCCGACTGCAGGGTGATCGTGGCTTTGACCGTCGGCGTGCCGCGGGAATCGAGAATTTCCTGCGCGCGAATCGAAGAAATAAGAGCGTCTGAAGCAGGCATGGCCTCTCCTTGAAGGGTGGACATCAACAGCGCGAAACCGCGCCGCCGCACTCGCAAAATTACACCGTCTGCGCTTCGGTCGGCGCCGCAACGACTTGCGGTTTTTCCGCACCTGCCGTGCCGACGTTTGCCTTGCCCGCATACTGGTAGCTGCGGTTGAACGGATACTCAGACTGCCGGGCGCGCAGCACGCGGTCGCAATCGACGCGGTCTTCCACCACGCCATTCGCATGGCTGCCGAGAATCTGGAACAGCGAAATCCAACCCTGCTCAAACCCCATCGCCGACCCCGCGAGGTATAGCCGGTAAGCGCGCAAGGTCTTCTCGGCCTTGTCGCCCAGCACGCGGCGGGCCTCGTCGACATGGCCTTCGAGCGCATCGACCCAGTACCACAGCGTTTTGGCGTAATGCGGCCGCAGGCATTCGAAATCCAGCGGCTCCAGGCCGCCGCGCGTCATGGTTTCGGCCATCACGCCGACATGCACGAGCTGCCCGCCGGGGAAGATGTATTTCTCGATGAAGTCGCCCATGCCGCCGGCGAGCTGGCTGTTGTCCACCCCGCCCGCGGTGATGCCGTGGTTCATCACCAGCCCGCCCGGCTTGAGCAGGCGGCGGATTTTGCCGAAATACAGCGGCAGATTCGGGCGGCCGACGTGTTCACACATACCCACCGAAGCCACCTTGTCGAAGGGCTGAGACTCATCGACATCGCGGTAGTCCTGCAGCAGCATGCGCACTCGTCCCTGCAAGCCTTTTTCGACGATCAGCCTGTTGACGTAGGCGTACTGATTCTTCGACAGGGTGATGCCGGTGGCGTCCACGCCGTAGTGCTCGGCGGCCCACAGCAGCAGCCCGCCCCACCCCGCGCCGATGTCGATGAAGCGCTCGCCCGGCTTGAGCATGAGCTTGGTGCAGATATGGTCGAGCTTGGCTTCCTGCGCCTGCGCCAGGGTCATCGACGGGTCGGCGAAGTAGGCGCAGGAATACACCCGGCGCGGGTCGAGCCACAGGGCGTAAAAATCGTCCGAGACGTCATAGTGGTGCTGGATTTGCGCAGCGTCTTTTTCGCGGCTGTGGTGGGTGTGCTCCCACAGGGTGCGGCGCAAGCCGTGCCATATCCGGGCGGTGGCGGACGAAGGCTCCTTGCGCGGGTCGTCGTCGAGCAGCACCGGGGCGATGCGCATGAGGTCGCGCAGATTGCCCAGAATGTCCACCATTCCCTCCACATAGTCTTCAGCCAGTTTGCCGATCTGCCCGGTGGTGATGTGCCACAGCGCCCGCTTGTCGCGCAGCCGCATTTCGATTTGCGCATTGCTCGGGCCAACCCGCCGTCCGCCCGGCAGCACCACACTGCAGGGCAGCGGAAGATGGGACAGACGTTCATCAACCCGGCCAAGAAGAGAGGAAGAGATCGAAGACATACGGACTCCTTTCAGAGGTTGACAAGCACGGACCGAGTCCCGAGCGTTCAAGGTTGCTTCGAAATGCAATCGCTCAATACTTCTGCCGCGCCGGAATCACGCCACGCACGCCGCCCAGCGGCTCGGCCATGTCGCCGTCATAACGCGGGATGAGGTGCAGATGCACATGGAAAATGCTCTGCCCGGCCGCGCGGCCGCAGTTCACGCCCAGATTGAAACCATCCGGCTTGCGCTCGCGCAGCAGCAGTTCACGCCCCCTTGCCGCCAGTTCGAGCAGAGCCTGATGCTCCTGCGGTGTGCAGTCGAACCAGTCGGCCACATGGCGAAAGGGAATGAGCAGCAGATGGCCGGGATTGACAGGCGTGCGGTCATACACCGCAAAGCCCAGTTCGTTGTGCAGCACCCAGGGCATGTCCTGGCAGAACGGGCACTGCGGATCGCCCCCGGATTTCAAGCCAAACCTCGCAGATGCGTGGTGTCGTTGACGAGTTGCAGCGCGACCTTGCCTTGTGCATCCACGCTGAACAGATTGAGGCAGCAAGGCTTTTGCGTGATGCGCCAGTAGCCGGATAGCGGCAGATCGAGCGCGTGCAGCAGCAGCGCGCGGTTGACGCTGTCGTGCCCGACCAGCACCACGGTGTGGTCGGCATGACGCGAGAGCAGCGTCCTCAGGCCGTCGGCAGTGCGCAGCGCCAAGTCCTGCAGCGACTCGCCGCCGGGAAATCGCACCCACTGCGGCGCGCTTTTCCACAAGGCGTAGGTCTGCGGATGCGCGGCCTTCACCTCCTCGTGCGTCTTCCACTGCCACTGGCCGTAGTCGAGATCGTTCACCCCTTCGAGCACCTGCGCGCTCAGGCCGCAGGCGGCGGCGATCTCGGCGCCGGTTTCGCGGCAGCGCCCCATCGGGCTGGTGTAGACCGCCTGCGGAGAAAACTCGGCCGCAATGCGCTGCGCCACCGCCTTGGCCTGCTGGCGGCCGAGTGCGGTCAACTCCAGTTCCATGCGCCCGCGAAAACGTTCGGGATGAATGCCTTCGACTTCTCCATGCCGCGTGAGAATGATCTGCATCGTGTGCTCCTTGTTTGTTGATCCGCGCCATTCAACGCGGCTTCTGTCCAAAGGTTACGCAGCAGGCATGACGCAATCAAGAAGGACTTTGTAACGCGACGTTCCAGTTCAGCCGCGTCCACTCGGCGGCCTCTTGCCGGAGACTGTATTCGGTCAGCGGATTGCTTTTGAGCCAGGGCTCAGGAGCGACGATATCGAGCGGCGGCCGCAGGCCCGAGAGCTTCACTCCAGCCGGCTGGTAACGCAGATGCAGTCCATCAATGTCAACCGCCGTGCGGTTGCGCGCCAGAATGACCGCCAGACGCAGCGCCAAGACGGCGTCGAGATCGAGGTTTTCCAGATCGGCGGCGCTGAGTTTTTTCAGCTTGCCGGTGTGAGTCAACACCAGCTGCGCCAGCGTGGCTTGCTCACTGCGCGAGAAGCCCGGCATATCGGCGTTGGCCGCGATATAGGCCGAATGCTTGTGATAGGCGCTGTGCGAAATCGACAGGCCGATTTCGTGCAACTGTCCGGCCCAGCGCAGCAGACGCTGATCGGCCTCGGTAGCGTTGGGGCGCAACTGCGCGTAGAGCCGCAGCGCCAGCTCCGAGACCCGTTGCGCCTGTTGGGCGTCGGCGCCGTAGCGCTGCGTGAACTGCAGGGCGGTGACTTCGCGCATGTCTTGCGACTGCTCGCGTCCGAGCAGGTCGTAGAGCACGCCCAGGCGCAGCGCGGCATCCGTCACTTCCATGGACTGAATGCCCAGCTCCTCGAAGACGCCCAGCATGATGGCCAGCCCGCCGGCCGCCACCGGCACGCGGTCGGGTTTGAGCCCTTCCATGCGCAGCTTGTTGAGATTGCCCGCCCGCACGAAGGTGCGACGCAGTTCGCGCAGCCCTTGCAGGGTGATGTCGCCCGGCTGGTCGGGCGGGTTGAAACCGCTGCCGCCGATCATGTCGGCCAGGGCGCGCGCCGTGCCGCTGGAACCCACCGCATGGTTCCAGCCATTGCGCTTGAAGTCGGCGGCGATGATCTGGATCTCCTTGCGCGCCGCAATCTCGGCCGCGCGCATGGTGGTCTCGTCCACCTGATTGCCCGGAAAGAAACGCTGGCTCATCGACACGCAGCCGATGTAGAGCGACTCCATCATCCCCGGCTCATAGCCCTGGCCGATGATGAACTCGGTCGAGCCCCCGCCGATATCGACCACCAGGCGTTTGCCCTGCACCACCGAGACCGAATGCGCCGCGCCGATATAGACCAGCCGCGCCTCTTCCCGCCCTGCAATGACCTCGATCGGAAACCCCAGCGCCGCTTGGGCGCGCTGCAGAAACTGCGGGGCATTCTTGGCCACGCGCACCGTGTTGGTGGCCACGGCCCGCACCCGGTCCGGGTGAAACTGGCGCAGGCGTTCGCCGAAGCGCTGCAGGGTTTGCAACGCGATCTGCTGCGCGGCTTCCGACAGATACTTCTTGTCGTCCAGCCCCGCCGCCAGACGTACCGGCTCGCGCAAGGAATCGATGGCATAGACCTGCACCCCCGCCGCACTGTCCTGCACCCGACCGATGAGCATGCGAAAACTATTCGATCCAAGATCGACCGCGGCAAGGTGTTGATTGAGCAGGGAGGGCATAAGCAGCAATTGAACGTTGGTTTGATGACAGGTTTTTGAAAAAATGTCATCAAGATTTCATCCGAAGCCGTCATTCTCGCTCGGTTTGTTCCCGGCACTGGCAAAATGCCAGTTGCTTCTCCGCCCGAACCCTTCATGTCCCATCCCGTCGCCACACCTCGCCTGCTCAATCGTGAGCTGGGCACCCTCGAATTCAATCGCCGCGTGCTGTTTCAGGCGCTCGACGACACCAATCCCCTGCTCGAACGGCTGCGCTTTCTCAGCATCGTGTCGAGCAATATGGACGAGTTTTTCGAAACCCGCGTCGCCACCCTGCAAGACATGCTGGAAGCCGACCCGGCTTCACGCACGCCTGACGGCATGCTCGTCAGCGCAGCCCTGACCGAGATCTCCGAACGCGCCCACGCCCTGATTGCCGACCAGTACCGCGTGCTGCAACAGGCCGTGCTGCCAGCACTCGACAAGCAGGGCATCCGCCTGTACCGCCTGTCCGACTGGACCGATGCGCAGCGCGCCTGGGCGCAGCATTATTTCGAGACCGAAGTTTCGCCCCTGCTCACGCCGATCGGCCTCGATCCGGCGCATCCCTTCCCCCGCGTCATCAACAAGAACCTGGTGTTCGCCGTGCAACTCCGCGGCGCCGACGCCTTCGGCCGCAATATCGAGCTGGGCGTGGTGCAAACCCCGCGCACCTTGCCCCGGGTCGTGCCTCTGCCGCCGGAGCTGTGCGACGCGCGTTACGGATTCATGCTGCTGTCGTCGTGCATGCAGGCGTTTGCCGGGCAACTGTTTCCGGGACTCGAAGTGCTCGGCGTGCATCAGTTTCGCGTCACCCGCAACAGCGAACTGTTCATCGACGACGACGACATCACCAATCTGCGCGCCGCACTGCAAGGCGAACTGCGCGCCCGGCACTTCGGCGACGCGGTGCGGCTGGAAGTGGCGGCCGATTGCCCGCTCGCGGTCATCGACCGACTGCTGCGCGAAAACAATGTCCTGCCGCAAGACTGCTACCAGGTGGACGGCCCGGTGAATCTGGTGCGACTGCAGGAAATTCTTGATTACGTCAACGAGCCGCAACTGCTGTTCAGCCCCTATCTGCCTGCCCTGCCGCGAGACTGGCCCGGCGTGGATACCGAGATTTTCGACCGCATCCGGGCGCGCGACATCCTGCTGCACCATCCCTACGATGCCTTCGCTCCCGTGGTCGATCTGGTGAAGACGGCCGCGCGCGATCCGTCCGTGGTCGCCATCAAGCAGACCATCTACCGCACCGGCGGCAATTCCGAGCTGATGGACGCCCTCATCGAGGCAGCGCGTAACGGCAAGGAAGTCACCGTGGTGCTGGAACTGATGGCGCGACTGGACGAAGAAACCAATATCAACTGGTCATCGCGGCTGGAGGCGGCGGGCGCGCATGTGGTCTTCGGCGTGGTCGGCTTCAAGTGCCATGCCAAGATGCTGCTTATTGTCCGCCGCGAAACCACTGAGGGCGCCGGCCGCAAGGTGCTGCGCATGTACGCGCATCTGGGCACCGGCAACTATCACGCCCGCACCGCGCGGCTTTACACCGACTTCGGCCTGATGACCGCCAACCCGGAAATCTGCGAAGACGCGCGCCGCGTGTTTCTGCAAATCACCGGCTCCAGCCAGGTGCAGGAACTCAGGCGCCTGTGGCAATCGCCGTTCACCCTGCACGCCAATGTGCTGGCCGCCATTGCACGAGAGGCCGACCACGCGCGCAGCGGCAAGCCCGCGCGCGTCTGGGCGCGGGTCAATGCGCTGCTCGAACCCACAGTGATCGAGGCGCTTTACGCTGCGTCGCAAGCAGGGGTGGAAATTCGCCTGCTGGTACGCGGCGCCTGCATGCTGCGCCCGGGCGTGGAAGGTCTGTCGGACAACATTCGGGTGCGTTCGACCATCGGCCGCTTTCTCGAACATTCGCGGGTGTTCTACTTCCACAACGGCGGCGAAGCCGAGGTCTATATCTCCTCGGCCGACTGGATGGAGCGCAATCTGCTTCGCCGGGTCGAAATCGCCGTGCCCCTGCTCGACAACAAGATCAAGGCGCAGGTCATCCGCGAAGGTCTGCGCATGCAGTGGCAACACCCGGGCAACGCCTGGGAGATGGACAGCGAGGGCAATTACCACCGCCCGCGCGGCTCACGCAGCCGCCTGAGCTGTCATCAAGTGCTGATGCACTCGCGGCTGGAACGCAAAAATTAGTGCGGCGTTTCAAGCGGCCTTGATCGCGCTGTCTTTGGACGAAACTTCAGCGGCACGTCCGGCTGAGGGCGTGCCTGCGGGGGCCAGTCGAGCGGCCGGGAAGCGCACCACAAACCGGCTGCCCTTGCCGGGCGTGCTGTGCACCAGCAGTTCGGCCTGGTGGCGCAGCAGTACATGCTTGGCGATGGCCAACCCCAGCCCGGTACCGCCAGACTCGCGCGAACGTCCACGATCAACGCGGTAGAAGCGCTCGGTCAGCCTCGGAATGTGCTCCGCGGCAATGCCGATGCCGGTGTCGCTCACGCTGAATTCTGCGTAGCGGGGCTGGCCGTCCATCAAAACGGCGTCCCATGCCAGACTGATGGCGCCGCCGTCCGGGGTGTAGCGCACCGCATTGCTGACCAGATTGGAGAGCGCGGAATGCAGCTCTTGCGGGCTACCGCGCACCCACAGATCGCTGCGCACTTCCATCGTGATCTGATGCCTTCCGCCGGACAGCGCCACCGCCTCGTTGTGGTACTGCGTCATCATCGACGGCATGTCGATGACCACTTCGGTGGGAGGATAGGGGTCGCCCTCCAGCCGCGCCAGCGTGAGCAGATCGTCCACCAGATGTCGCATGCGGTCGGACTGGGTCTGCATCATGTCGAGCACGCGCAGGCGCTGGGTCTCGTCGAGCGGCATGTCGCGCATGGTTTCGACGAATCCCCCCAGCACGGTCAGCGGGGTTTTGATCTCATGCGACACATTGGCCACGAAATCGCGGCGCATCGACTCGGTGCGCTCAAGCTGCGTGATGTCTTGCGACAGCAGCAGCTTCTGCCGATCACCGTAAGGAAAGACCTGCACGCTCAGCGTGAACTGCGCCCGAGAACCTGCGCGGTGCATGTGCAAGGGCTCGTGAAAGTGCGCCGCCTGCAGATAAGCGACAAACTCGGGGGTGCGAATCAGGTGCACTGCATGTTGGCGAAGATCGCGTTGCGCGTCCAGACCGAAGTGCTGCGCCGCTGTGGCGTTGCACCAGTCGATCTGGTTGTTTTCATCGAGCAGAATCACCCCGTTGGGCGAGACCTGCAGCGCCTCGATGAAGCGGTGCAGCTTGGACTCCTCGTGACCCAGACGCCCCGTCCACAGCCGCAATTGACGCGATGCCCGATAGAACACTTCGGCCCAGGCGCCAGAGCCTTTCGGCGCCGGAGTCGCTTCGGGCGCCTTGAGCCAGCGGATCAAGCGCGACAGCGCGAGTGAATCACGCGCCACCGCGCCGATGAGCACCAGCAGCGCCGCCGCCATGGCGCCAGAGCGCCCGTCGATCAAAGCCCCAACCCCTGCGGCCAGCAAAACCCACAGCAGGATGAGGAAGATGCGCCAGGCGACAGAGATCATGGGGAAACGCGCGAAAGGTTGCCTCAGGTGTCGTACTTGTGTCGAATCACACTGTAAAGCAGACGAAGCCCGATTCGGCCGGGCGGCATCAAGCGGCGACCTGGGTGGGCGACCTGAGCGTGGCCCCCTCAGGCAGCCGAGACCTGCGGCGAGCGCGACTGTGCGGTAAAGCGATAGCCCGCGCCGCGCACCGTTTCCACCATATCGGCGCATTGCACCGGAGACAGCGCTTCGCGCAGGCGCTTGATGTGTACGTCCACTGTGCGTTCTTCGATGAACACATGGTCGCCCCACACCTTGTCGAGCAGCGCGCCCCGGCTGTGCACCCGTTCGGGATGCGCCATGAGGTAGTGCAACAACTTGAACTCGGTGGGCCCCAGCCGAATTTCCAATGGCTCGCTTCCCGATTGCTTGAAGAAGGCGCGACGGCTGGACGGGTCAACCGACAGCCCTCCGATTTGCACCTCCTCGGCAGTGAGCTCCGGCGCTCGACGCCGCAGCACGGCGCGAATGCGGGCCAGCAGTTCCTTGGGCGAGAACGGCTTGGTGATGTAGTCGTCCGCCCCCGCGTCGAGACCCTGCACCTTGTCGCCCTCTTCGCTGCGGGCGGTGAGCAAAATGATGGGAATGGCCTTGGTGCGCGCATCGGTGCGCAAGGCCCGCACCAGCGCCACGCCCGACATGCCCGGAAGCATCCAGTCGATCAGCAGCACGTCGGGCAACACGTCGCGAATGACCCGCAGCGCCTCTTCGGCACTGCCGGCGCGAATGGGGCAATGCCCGGCATGCTGCAAATTCATCGCCAGCAATTCAGCGATGGCGGGCTCGTCTTCGACGATCAAAATATTGCTCGACAGACTCATGGCGAGGTGCTTTTCAGAACAGAACGCTGAATGAAAGTGCGGACCCAAGCGCAGCTCAAAGCGAGCCTGCCACTTCGCGGAAGGCTTCCTTGTTGTGCCGCACGTCGGTGCCGCGCACGATGTAGATCACGAACTCGGCTATGCTCTTGGCATGATCGCCAATGCGCTCGATGGCCTTGGCCACGAACATCAGATCGAGCATGGTGGAAATGGCGCGCGGGTCTTCCATCACATAGGTGATGACCTTGCGGGTGAAGCCTTCAAACTCATCGTCGATGCGGAAGTCGGATTCGACGATGTCGACCGCCGCCTTCTCGTCAAGGCGCGCAAAGGCATCGAGCGACTTGCGCATTTGCTCGATGGCGAGATCAGACGCATGCTGCAGATCGCTGATGCCGATCGTCATGGGCGTACCCGATTCGACAATGTCGCGCGCCATGCGAGCAATACGGGCCGCCTCGTCACCGGCGCGTTCCAGGTTGGCGATGGTCTTGGAGATGGCCACCAGCAAACGCAGATCGCGCGCCGTGGGCTGACGCTTGGCGATGATCTGCGTGATGTCGGCGTCGATATCCACCTCCATCTGGTTCACCCGTTTCTCGACCTGCAGCACGGTGCGCGCGGCCTCGACGTCGAGGTGGCGCAGGGCATAAATGGCCTGCGCCAGTTGCGATTCAACCTGCCCGCCCATTTCGAGCACACGGGTGGAAACAGCGTTGATTTCCGCGTCGAACTGTGTTGACAGATGGGGTTTGTCATCCATGGTGCAGGTCCCAGTAAGCAAAGTGTGATGCCAGACGCTGGGCGACAGCGGATGGCGTGAAGCTCATCAACAATCAGCAGAAAAACTCAACCGAATCAATCAACCGAATCAATCAACCGAAGCGACCGGTGATGTAGTCCTCGGTTTCCTGTTTCTTCGGCTTGAGGAAGATTTGATCGGTCTCGCCAAACTCGATGAGCTCGCCAAGATACATATACGCGGTGAAGTCGGAAACCCGAGCGGCCTGCTGCATATTGTGAGTCACGATGGCCACTGTGTAGTCGCGCTTGAGTTCGATCACCAGTTCTTCCACCTTGGCCGTGGAGATGGGGTCGAGCGCGGAGGTCGGCTCGTCAAGCAGCAGCACTTCCGGCTTGATCGCCACGCCGCGCGCGATGCACAGACGCTGCTGCTGACCGCCGGAAAGGCTCATGCCGCTTTGCTGCAGCTTGTCCTTCACTTCGTCCCACAGCGCAGTCTTGGTCAGCGCCCACTCCACCCGGTCATCGAGCTCGGATTTGGGCAGCTTTTCGTACAGCTTGATGCCGAAGGCGATGTTGTCGTAGATCGACATCGGGAAAGGCGTGGGCTTCTGGAACACCATGCCGATCTTGGCGCGCACCAGCGACACATCTTCCTTGGAGGTGAGGATGTTCTGCCCGTCGAGCAGGATTTCGCCCTCGGCGCGCTGCTCGGGGTACAGCTCGAACATGCGATTGAAAATGCGCAGCAGCGTGGACTTGCCGCAACCGGACGGGCCAATGAAGGCCGTCACCTTGTTTTTGGCGATTTCCATATTGACGTTCTTGATCGCCTTGTATTTCCCGTAATAGAAATCAAGATTTTTGACCGTCATGCAAGCCGGGGACTGAAGGGTTTCGGCGACAGCGCTCATGATGTGGCTCTCAATGTTTTTGACGAATCAGAATGCGTGCGGTCACGTTGATGACAAGCACACCGAAGGTGATGATCAGCACGCCCGCCCAGGCCAGGCTCTGCCAGTTGCTGTAAGGGCTCATCGCATAGTTGTAGATGGTGACCGGCAGGTTGGCCATCGGCTGCGACAGACTGGCATTGAAGAACTGGTTGTTGAGCGCGGTGAACAGCAGCGGCGCGGTTTCGCCTGTGATGCGCGCCACGGCCAGCATGATGCCGGTCAGCACCCCGGCGCGCGCCGCACGCAGAATGACGGCGGAAATCACCTTCCACTTCGGTGCGCCCAGGGCATAAGCCGCTTCACGCAGGGAGTTCGGCACCAGAAGCAGCATGTCCTCGGTGGTACGCACCACCACGGGCACGACCAGCAGAGCCAGCGCGATCGCGCCGGCCCAGCCCGAAAATGTCTTCGTCCGAGCGACGACCAGGGCATAGACGAACAGACCAATGATGATGGACGGCGCCGCCAGCAGAATGTCGTTGATGAAACGCGTCACCTTGGCCAGCCAGCCGTTGGCGCCATATTCCGACAGGTACACCCCCGCCATGATGCCCAGCGGCGTACCCAGCAGGGTGCCGACAAGCGTCATCGCTACCGAACCGTAGATGGCGTTGAGCAGACCGCCGTGGGTCATAGGCGGCGGGGTCATCTCGGTGAAGGTCGCCAGACTCAGCCCGCTGATGCCGAGTTGCAGCACCGAGTACAGAATCCAGAGCAGCCAGATCATGCCGAACGCCATCGCTGCCAGCGAAATCGTAAGCACCACGATATTGGTCATCTTGCGACGACCGAAAAAACGCTGGCGAAAGTCGCCTCTGGAGGTTTGAGGCAAAGTAGCGGCGCTCATGTGCGGGCTCCTTCGCCCTTGGCAAGTTGAGCCAGCAGCAGCTTGGACAGCGCCAGCACGACGAAAGTGATGAAGAACAGCACCAGCCCCAGATAGAACAGGGCAGACTGATGCAGCGGGCCAGCCTCTGCAAACTCATTGGCCAGCACCGAGGTGATGGTGTTGGCTGGGGCGAACAGCGAGGAGCTGAATGCACTGGTATTGCCCACGATGAAGGTCACCGCCATGGTCTCGCCCAGCGCGCGACCCAGACCGAGCATGATGCCGCCGATGACACCGGCCTTGGTGTAGGGCAGCACCACGTTGCGCACGACTTCCCAGGTGGTGCAGCCGATGCCGTAGGCCGATTCCTTGAGCATGGGCGGCGTGATTTCGAATACATCCTTCATCACCGATGCTATGAAGGGAATGATCATGATGGCCAGGATGATGCCCGCCGACAGCAGACCGATACCGACCGGCGCCCCCTGGAACAGGAAACCGAGACCGGGCACGCCACCCAACAGATTCTGCAGAGGCGCCTGCACATACTTGGCCAACAAAGGCGCAAACACCAACAGCCCCCACATGCCGTAAACGATGGAGGGTATGGCCGCCAGCAACTCAATGGCCGTAGCCAGAGGCCGACGCAGCCAGATGGGAGACAGCTCTGTGAGGAACAGGGCGATGCCGAAACTCACGGGCACCGCGATCAGCAGGGCAATGAGCGAGGTGATCAGCGTGCCGTAAATCATGGAGAACCCGCCGTACTGCTCGTCCGTCGGGTTCCAGGTGGAACTGGTGAAAAAACCGAAACCGGTCGCTTTGATGGCCGGCCATGCGCCGATGAACAGCGACACGATGATGCCCGCCAGGGTCGCCAGGGTGATGATGGCAGCAGCGCGCGCCATACCGGAAAACAGCACATCGCCCATCGGGCTGTGCGTGCGCTTCTGACCTGCGCCGGGCTCGCCGAGAGCCGCTTTGGAGCTTGCGTTCATTGGGGTTGCGGGATAGCCTGCAGCCATGACTGTAAATCCTTCAATCAAACCGGCCCGGGCGGAACACTCCGCTCAGGCCTATGACATCCCGCGATGATCACCCGGAAAACCGGCCGATCATCGCGAGGGATTTGCTGCACGCCGAATTACTTCCAGACCGGCTGGCCGCTGGCGGACTTCACATCCGTCCACTCTTTGTAGATCGCGGTCTTCACCGACTCGGGCATGGGGATGTAGTCGAGCGCCTCGGCGTATTTATCGCCATCCTTGTAGGCCCACTGGAAGAACTTGAACACGTCGGCAGTCTTCTCCGGCTTGTCGGCGGTCTTGTGCACCAGGATGTAGGTGGCGTTGGTGATCGGCCAGGAAGCGTCGCCCGGCTGGTCAGTCAGCACTTGGTAGAACGTCTTGGACCAGTCGGCGCCAGCTGCCGCAGCCTTGAAGGCGTCGATCGAGGGCTTGACGACCTTGCCCGCCTTGTTGATCAGATCCACCACCACGAGTTTGGGATTTTGCTTGGCGTAGGCATACTCGACATAGCCGATGGAGTTGGGCAACTGCATCACGAAGCCGGCAACGCCAGGGTTACCCTTGCCGCCGGTGCCAACAGGCCAGTTGACGGTGGTACCGAACTTGTACTTGTCGGCCCATTCCTTGTTCACCTTGGACAGGTAATTGGAGAAAATGAAGGTGGTGCCGGAGGCATCGGCGCGGCGCACGACGGCGATCTGCGCGTCAGGCAGTTTCACGCCGGGGTTGAGCTTGGCGATGGCCGGATCGTTCCACTTGGTGATCTTGCCCATGTAGATGTCGGCCAGCAGCGCGCCGCTGAGCTTCATCTCGTTGGACTTCAGGCCAGCAATGTTGACCACGGGCACCACGCCGCCCATCACGGTCGGGAACTGGATCAGACCGTTCTTGGCCAGTTCTTCATCGGTCAGCGGCATGTCGGATGCGCCGAAGTCAACGGTCTTGGCAATGATCTGCTTGATACCGGCGCCCGAGCCCACGCCTTGGTAGTTCACCTTGCCCATGCCGGCCTTGTTGAATTCGTAAGCCCATTTTTCATAGACGGGTTGGGGAAACGTGGCGCCTGCGCCCGAAATTTCCAGCGCGTTGGCGCTGTAGGTGGCAGCCAGAAGGACTGAAGCCAGCAGGCTTTTGACGATGATTTTCATTGAGTTAGCTCCCTGATGTGAGGCAAAAGTGAGGCAAAAG
>DYKQ01000006.1:18885-56959 GCA_020722545.1 Thiomonas intermedia
GTGAGGCAAAAGTGAGGCAAAAGGAAATGCAAAAATGATTGAAGCAACGCGCCTTTATGGCGGTTGCTCACACTTTAGGACACGAATATGACAGTTTCGTGTCGGTCACGCAGGTAAGCAGATCGACCCACAACCGCGGGATCAGACGGGCCGCTTTGAAGTCAGGAAGGCCCTTGCCGCCAGATTGATGGCCAACACCATCGTCACCACCAGGAACGCTGCGGCATACGCCAGCGCATGCGCCGAAGCGAAGGGCTGATTGATGAAACTCCAGATCACATAGGTGAGGTAGCCGATCGGCTCCTGCGTCAGATGGCCGTTCCACAGATAGTTGGACCATCCTGCGGTGTAGATCAGCGGCGCGGTTTCACCCACAGAGATGGCCAGGGCAAACAGCACCCCGGTGATCACCCCCGAACGCGCGGCGGGCAGCAACACGCGCAGCACGACCTGATGCTCCTTGCAGCCCAAGGCATAAGCCGCTTCACGCAGGCTGGTGGGATTCTGCCGCATGGCCAGTTCGGTGAACCGCGCGATATAGGGCATGACCATGATGGCCAGAGTGATGGAACCCGCCAGCGCCGAAAACTGCCAGCCCAGGCCGATCACCAAGGTGACGTAGGCGAAATATCCCAGCACGATGGACGGCACGCCCGTGAGCACGTCGGCCAGAAATCGCACCACGTACCCCCAGCGCCCATTGCCGTATTCGCTTAGATAGATTCCAGACAGCACGCCGATGGGAGCGGCAAACAACAACGCACCGCCGCTGAGCACCAGGGTGCCCTCGATGGCATTGAGCAGGCCGCCACTGATGCCGTTGGTCACCTGAGTGAACAGCACTGGCGAAAGCGCTGCCCCGCCCTTGACCAAGGTCATCCACAGAATGTCGAACAGCGGCACGACCACAATGGCGAACGTCGCCACGCAGAGCGCAGCAAAGAACACGTTGAACAGACTGCGCCGACGTTGCAGCCGACGGGCGCGCTCAGACGCGATGGATGTGGATCCGGCTGGTGAGGATGCGAGCGATGACATTGACGATGACCGCGATGATGAGCAGCACCAGGGCAATTTCCGCCAGCGAGCGCACGGCCATGCCGCTGGGGTCTTGCAAAGCACTGTCGAGTTGAGAGGCGATGAAAGCCGCCATGCTGGTGATGGGGCTGTAAATCGTGTCGGGCAGATAGTTCAAGGCGCCGCCGCTGACCATGAGCACCGCCATGGTTTCGCCCAGAGCGCGGCCGAGCGCCAGAATGACCGCACCGATCAGGGGCACGCGCACGGCGGGCAACAGAATTTTGAGCAGCACCTCAGCCCGGGTGGCGCCCAGGCCGAAGCTCGCCTCGCGCAGCTCATTGGGCACGCGCTTGAGCGCCTCCACCAGCGTGCTGGTGATAACCGGCAACACCATGATGGCCAACACCAGCCCTGCGGTGAGCAACCCATAGCCGCTGGTCGCCGCGCCGGAGAAAAAGGGGATGAAACCCAGCACTCTCTCCAAAAACGGCGCAATGTGCGCGAGCACCAGCGGGGCCAGGATTTCCAGCCCCCACAAGCCATAGACCACGCTGGGCACCATGGCCAGCAGTTCCACGACCTGAACGAAGGCGCCGCGCAATTTCTGCGGCGCATAGTCATTCAGAAACAGGGCGACGCCAATGCCCACGGGCACAGCCAGAACCAGGGCAATGGCCGAGCTTGCCAGAGTGCCCACGATAAACACCCAGATGCCATAGATGGCTCCGACGGCCACCTCGTAGCCATCGCGTTTGACGGGATTGGAATACAGATTGCCCAAATCCCAGGTCTCGGTCGTCAGGAAATGCAGCCCGTTGAACTGGATCGCCGGCCAGGAATAAGTGGTGAGAAATACCAATACCGCCAGCAGAGCCAGAGGAATCAGAGTCGAGACAGCAAGCAATCCGTGACGAAAGACGCGCATGGCAAGTCGATTCAAAACAGCAAAAAAACACACATCCGACCTGCCCTGGTCAGGCAGGCCGGATGCCGCAAGCACGCCAACTGCTTACTGAATCTTGGCGATCTGCGCCTTGCTCAGCGCTTGAATGCGCGCCGGCAGGGCGATGAAGCGCACCTGATTCAGATACTTGGCTGCATTACCGCCCTTGCTATCAACCGCCCAGCCAAGAAAATCGCGGATGGCCTTGGCGGTTTCCGGATTGGCTTGCTTGGAATTGACGATGGCGTACTCGTAGTTGATGATGGGATAGGAATCTGCACCTTCAGAGAACACCAGGCTGATGCGCTCGTCCGCCGGAGTCTTGGCGATCAGACCCGATGCGGCTGCGCCGACGGTCTTGGCCGTGGGCAGCAGGAAATGGCCCGCCTTGTTCTTGATCATTGCTGTGCCCAGACCCGCCTTGGCAATTTCTTTGTGGAAACTCACGCCGATGTAAGCCACCGAGTAGGGCGTCTTCTGGCAGGCCTCCACCATGCCAGGGTTGCCGTTGGCGCCCACGCCGCCCTGAACGGCAGGCCAGGAGATCGAGGTGCCAAAGCCCACGCTGTCATTCCACTTGGGGGTGGAGAAGGACAGGTACTGGCTGAAAATGAAGGTGTCGCCGCTGCCATCGATGCGGTGGATCGGCACGATGGCGTGGTTGGGCAGCTTGATGCCAGGGTTGAGCGCCTTGATGGCGGCGTCATCCCAGTTCCTGATGCTGCCGTCGTAAATGCCGGCCAGTACGGGGCCGTCGAGCTTGAGGTGCTTGTTGTTCAGGCCGGGAATGTTGTAGTTGATGGTCTGCGCCGAAATCGCCAGCGGAATGTTGAGGATGTTGGGGTTCTGCTTGATCTGCGCGTCGGCCATATAAGCGTCGGAGGCGCCGATCTGCGCCACGCCAGAGATGGCCTCGGCGATGCCGGTGCCGCTGCCGGTGCCCTGGGTGGTGATCTTCACCTCTGGGTGCATTTTGGTGTAATCGGGCACCCAGATGTTGAACAGTGGGTACAGCAGCGTAGAGCCGGTTTCCAGCAGAGTGACCTGAGCGGCTTGCGCGGGCGCTACGAAAAGGCCAGAAACGAGGGTCAGACCAGCAACCGCCAGACCGGCTTTGAGCTGGGTGCGACGAGACAGATTCAAGGACATTGTTTTCTCCGAAGTGGCAAATCCCGCCCAAAAAGCGCGGGGCTGAGCGTCATTTCAGACGCCCAATATGACAACTTGGTGATGCGATGTGCCTTGTTACGACTCTCACAACTGGTTCATTGAAAATCAATACCTTAGCCCGTCTCTGAGGAGCCTGCACCCGCTATTTGTTCAAGCAAGGCGGCTTTCAGTGCAGAGGCCACTCGCGCGCCCTGCTCCTGCACAGGATGCTCGACCATGATGCGCAGCACCGGCTCCGTGCCGGAAGGTCGGATCAAAATCCGCCCGCTGCCATTGATCTGGCGTTCTGCCTCGGCGCGGGCCTGGGCAAAGCCGACGTGGGTCTTCCAGTCGAGTCCAGGCGGAAGCTTGACGTTGAGCAGCGTCTGCGAAAACAGTTGGACGGCCTGCAATTGCTCACCCAGGCTGCGGCCGGTCCGCACGACGAGCTCAAGCATCTGCAAGGCCGAGACGATGCCATCGCCTGTCGTATGCCGGTCGAGCAGCAGCAAATGACCGGAGCCTTCGCCGCCGAGCTGCCAGCCGCGGGCGAGCAGTTCTTCGAGCACATAGCGGTCGCCAACGGCCGCGCGCACGAATTCCATGCCCTGTTGCTCAAGCGCTTTTTCCACCGCGAGATTGGTCATCAGCGTGCCAACCACGCCAGCGGGCTTGCGATCCATCGCCAGCAGATAAAGCAGCTCGTCACCATTGAACAGGCGGCCGTGACGGTCGACGAGTTGCAGGCGATCGGCGTCGCCATCCAGGGCGATGCCGTAGTCGGCCTGGTTGGCGCGCACCGTGCGAATCAGCGCATCCGGCGCCGTTGCGCCGACCTCTTTGTTGATATTCAAACCATCGGGCTGCGTCCCGATGGAAATGACCTCGGCCCCCAGTTCGTGAAACACCGCTGGAGCGATGTGATAGGCCGCGCCATGCGCACAGTCCACCACCAGCCGCAGGCCCTTGAGGGTGAGGTGATTGGGAAACGTGCTTTTGCAAAACTCGATGTAGCGACCTGCGGCATCATCGAGTCGGCGAGCCTTGCCGAGTTGCTCGGAGGGCACGCAGCCCTCGGCCTCGGGCAGAACGGCTTCGACTTCGAGTTCCCAGACATCGGGCAACTTGCTGCCGCCCGCCGAGAAAAACTTGATGCCATTGTCGGCAAACGGATTGTGCGAGGCGCTGATGACCACCCCGAGATCCAGGCGCAGCGCGCGGGTGAGATAGGCCACTCCGGGCGTGGGCAATGGGCCAACCAGCACCACATCGCAACCGGCGGCAATGAAGCCGCACTCCAGCGCAGCTTCGAGCATATAGCCCGAGATGCGTGTGTCTTTGCCGATCAACACCGTCGGCCGACCGACGCCCTGGCTGCGCAACACCTTGCCTGCGGCATGCCCCAAGCGCATGCCGAACTCTGGCACGATCGGGCTTTTGCCTACAAGCCCACGGACGCCGTCGGTGCCGAAATACTGTCTGCTCATTCCTTCTCCCAAAGGTTGTTATGCGGTTGTTGTGCGCGCTTGAGCCAGCCCTAACTCAGGCGCGCATGGCGCTCCACACTTTAATCGCGTCGCATGTCGGGCCAACGTCATGGACGCGCACGATCTGCGCACCCGCCGCCACGCAAGCCAGCACTGCCCCCAGGCTGCCCGACAGACGCTCGCCCACATCGCGCCCGGTAAGCGCGCCGATCATCGATTTGCGCGAAACCCCCACCAGCACCGGATAACCCGTTTGCGCGAGCGCGGGCAAACCTTGCGCAAGAGTCAGATTGTGTTCCAGCGTTTTGCCAAAGCCAAACCCCGGATCGAGGGCGATGCGGGATCGGTCGATGCCCATCGACGCGGCCATGGCAGCGCGATTCAACAGAAAATCCCGGACTTCGCCTAGAACGTCCGCATAGTGCGGCGCCTGCTGCATGCTGGCGGGATCGCCTTGCATGTGCATGAGGCAGACCCCGGCCTTTGAAGCGGCGACAGCTTCCAGGGCGCCCGGCCGCTGTAAAGCGTGAATATCGTTGATGATGTCCGTGCCCAGATCGAGTGCACGGCGCATGGTTTCGGGATGATAAGTATCGACCGAAACCGGGACGTTCCAGCGCACGGCCTCCCGTAAAACCGGGGCGATGCGTGTCCATTCCTGCGCATGGCTCAGTCGAGCAGAGCCCGGGCGGGACGATTCTCCGCCAATATCCAGAATATCGGCGCCCTGCTCCACCAAAGTCTGCGCATGTCGCAGGGCGAGCGCCGCATCCGCATGCTGCCCGCCATCGGAAAATGAATCCGGCGTGACGTTGACGATGCCCATGACCAGGGGCCGATGCAATTGCAGGGTGAAGCGCCCTGTTTGCCAATGACTTGCCATCGGAGAGGATTCCTAAAAAAAACAGCCCGGTTTTAGACCGGGCCGTTGCTGAATTCGCGGTAACGAGCTGAATATGAATACCGCCAGTGAAGCCCGAAGATCAGGCCGCAGTAGCCGAAGGCGCGTCCGTCGTGGCGCCCGTGGCAGGAGCCGAGGGCGTGCGCGGAGCGGACGTCGGGCCGCTGCTGGGCGGCAGCTTGGGCGGGCGGGGTTCGCGGCCCGCCATGATGTCGGCCAGTTGATCGGAGTCGATGGTTTCCCATTCGAGCAACGCTGCCGCCATGGCGTGCATCTTGTCCTGGTTCTCCTCGATCAGCCGACGAGCCAGGGCGTACTGCTCGTCGATGATGCGACGGATCTCCGAATCGACCTTCTGCATGGTCTGCTCAGACACATGCGTGGTCTTGGTGATCGACCGTCCGAGAAACACCTCGCCTTCGTTCTCCGCGTAAACCATGGGGCCCAGCGACTCGGTCATGCCGTAGCGCGTGACCATGTCGCGAGCCAGCTGCGTGGCGCGTTCGAAGTCATTGGAAGCGCCCGTGGTCATCTGATTCATGAACACCTCTTCGGCAATGCGGCCGCCGAACAGCACGGAGATCATGTTGAGTATGCGGTCACGATCCATGCTGTAGCGATCAGTCTCAGGCAACTGCATCGTCACGCCCAGTGCGCGGCCGCGCGGAATGATGGTGACCTTGTGCACCGGATCGGTCTTGGGCAGCATCATGGCAACCAGCGCGTGGCCCGACTCGTGATAGGCAGTATTGCGGCGCTCTTCTTCCGGCATGACCATGCCCTTGCGCTCCGCCCCCATCATGATCTTGTCTTTGGCACGCTCAAAGTCTTCCATTTCAACCACGCGCGCACTGCGGCGAGCGGCGAACAGAGCGGCCTCGTTGACCAGATTGGCCAGATCGGCGCCGGAGAATCCGGGAGTGCCTCGCGCCAGAATGTCGGCCCGGATATCGGCGCCCACGGGAATCTTGCGCATGTGCACCTGCAGGATCTGCTCGCGACCGCGGATATCCGGCAGCGTGACGTAGACCTGCCGGTCGAAGCGGCCAGGACGCAGCAGAGCCGGGTCGAGAATGTCGGGCCGGTTGGTCGCTGCGATCACGATCACCCCGAGATTGGTTTCGAAGCCGTCCATTTCCACCAGCATCTGGTTGAGGGTCTGCTCGCGTTCATCGTTGCCGCCGCCCAGACCGGCGCCGCGATGGCGGCCCACGGCGTCGATTTCATCGACAAAAATGATGCAGGGCGCGTGCTTTTTCGCGTTCTCGAACATGTCGCGCACGCGAGCCGCACCCACGCCGACGAACATTTCGACAAAGTCAGAACCCGAGATGGTGAAAAACGGCACTTTCGCTTCGCCCGCAATACTCTTGGCCAGCAGCGTCTTGCCGGTACCGGGCGGGCCGACGAGCAGCACGCCCCGGGGAATGCGCCCGCCAAGTTTCTGGAATTTCTGCGGATCCTTGAGGAAGTCGACCAGCTCCTTCACGTCTTCCTTGGCCTCGTCGCAACCGGCGACGTCGGCAAAAGTGACGGTGTTGGTCGATTCATCGAGCATGCGGGCGCGTGACTTGCCGAAGCTGAACGCACCGCCACGGCCGCCGCCCTGCATCTGGCGCATGAAATACACCCAGACGCCGATCAGCAACAGCATCGGGAACCAGGAAATGAGGATCTGCGTCAGGAACGACTGTTCCTGGCGCGGGGCGCCGACGACATCGACTCCGTCTTTCATCAGGTCGCCCACCATCCACAGGTCGCCGGGCGAGGTGAGATTGAAATGACGCCCTTCCGTGGTCGTGACGTCCAGAATGCCGCTCTGGTGCACGATGACTTTTTTGATGCGCCCGGCTTTCGCGTCTTGCATGAACTGGGTGTAGCTCACGGCATCTGCGGTCTGCTGGGGACGATCGAACTGCTTGAACACCGTGAACAGTACAAGACCGATCACCAGCCAGATCGCAATTTTGGAAAACCATTGATTATTCAAAACCAACCTCCTGAAACAGGGCAAGCGCAGATGCAAGACATGCAGCGCATTTTAGGCATTTCAAGAGGCAGGGCGCAGCGATTGTGGAAAACCGATCCGACAAAATGGGCTATTGATTCCGTCAATCTGATCGAATTTGACAAATAGCAAGTCTGTCGAGGTGGCTGCAATCACGTTGAGCGCTTACGCAGCCGACTTTTTCAGCGTGCGAGCCAAAATGAAAGTTTCCGCCGATTTGTCCCGTGATGCTTGCGGCTTGACCGCCTTCACCTGCTGGAATACCAGCTTGAAAGCCTTCACGATCTGACTGTAATAACTGCCGTGAAAGGTCTTGATCACCATCGCGCCCTGGGGTTGCAGCCAGCGCTGCGCAAAGTCCAGGGCGAGTTCGCTCAGATGTTCGATTCGGGCCGCATCGGCCGACGGAATGCCGGTGAGATTGGGCGCCATATCGGACAACACCACGTCGACCTTGCGCCCTTCGAGAAGCGCCTCCAACTGGCCCACCACCGCCTCTTCGCGGAAGTCACCCAGCAGAAAATGCACATCGGGCACGGGCTCCATGGGCAACAAATCCAGCGCCAAAATAGTGCCCTGCACCACGCCGCCACGCATCAGCCGGTGACGCGCATATTGCGACCACGAGCCCGGCGTGCTGCCCAGATCGACCACGATCTGCCCGGGCCGCAACAGTCCTTCAGCCTCGTCGATTTCCTTGAGCTTGTAGGCGGCGCGGGCTCGATAGCCCTCACGCTGCGCCATCTTCACATAGGGATCGTTGAGATGATCCTGCAGCCAGGCTTTGCTGAATTTGTTTTTCTTCGCACTCGACATGGGTTCTTCAAGGACAATAGCGGATCAAGACTTCAGAATGCGCGCAAAGAATGTTGCGCCGCGCTTGGCAATCATGACCGCATTGGAACTCACTCCGCCCTTTCGCAGCAGCCTGCGCGCCCAGGCGCATGGGCTCAAACCCGTCGTGATGATCGGCGAGCAAGGGCTCAATCCGGCCAATCTGGCGGAAATCGACGTGGCGCTCAAGGCGCACGAACTCATCAAGGTGCGCGTGTTCGGTGACGATGCCGCGGCGCGCCTGGCCATGCAACACACCATCTGCGACACGCTGGGCGCCGCTCCTGTGCAGGCGATCGGCAAACTGCTGGTGTTGTACCGGCCACGCCCGAAAGAAACCCGGCAGGCGCCTGGAGAAGAAACGCAAGTCGCCAGGCGCGGCAAATCGCCCCGCACCGTCAAAGTGGTCGTGCCTGCCAGCAGCCCGACACACCGGGCCAAGGTCAAGCGCGTCACCCTGCTGGGCAATCAGCGCCTTTCGGCCACTGGCAAGGTCAAGCGCGCCAAGCCGCGCCAGAGCAGCGTGAAAAAATCGTCGCGCGGCTGAAGCGCTTTCAAAAGCGGTTTCAGGCCGTTTTGCGGCGTGTCGGCAGACGCCAGACATACGCCGCCACGCACAGGGCCTGCAGGGCGAACACCAGACTGGCGATGCCGTGCCACATGCCTGCTTGCGGCGAATGGCTATAGGCGGCTTGCAGCAACCGAGGCGCCACGCCGAACTCGCCCAGGACGGCAAAAAACACGCCACCCAACGGCAGCAGCAGATCAGCCGACATCGCCCTTTTGTCGGCAAACCGTTCGAGCGTGGCGATCAGCACGCCGAAAACGATGGCGGCCAGCGCCATGATGTAGAACATGCGACTGGCCACGGCGGCGGCGATCATTTTTTCGGGCGCCGTGGCGAACGCCGTGGGCGCGCCGATGAGGCCGACGGCCGCCATGCCGCCCAGCCAGAGCGCGGCGAGAAACCAGCGGGCGCGCAGACTGCTCATCGGTAGTGCACCGCAAGAATTTCGTACTGTCGCACGCCCCCCGGCGCGGCGACCTGGGCCACATCGCCCGATTCTTTGCCAATCAGCGCCCGAGCGATGGGGGAGTTGATGGAAATGCGTCCCTGCTTGAGATCGGCCTCGTCGTCACCCACGATCTGGTAGGTGATTTCGTCGCCGCTGGATTCGTCGCTCAGTTCCACCGTGGCGCCGAACACCACGCGGCCGTCGGCCTGCAGTTCGCTCGGATCGATGATCTGCGCTGTGCCGAGCTTGCCTTCGATGTCGGCGATGCGGCCTTCGATAAAGCCCTGCTTGTCGCGGGCCGCGTCGTATTCGGCGTTTTCAGACAAATCGCCTTGCGCACGCGCCTCGGCGATGGCCTGGATCACCGCGGGTCGCTCGATGGTCTTGAGACGATGCAGCTCTTGCTTGAGTTGTTCCGCGCCTTTGCGCGTCATGGGGGTCGCCATGATTGGGCCTCCGTTAAACCAGGAAAAAAACGAGCACCGCAGCCTGCGGCGTCAAATCGCCTGGGTGCGGTGCTCAGATGAAAATGATTTTACGCGTTTGCGAATGATTGCAAGGGATAGACCGCGATTTTCTGCAATTGTTTCATCCCCTCGACTGCAGCAAGTGCGCCGGAAATGGTGGTGTAGGTCGTGACCCGCGCGGTCAGCGCCGAGGTGCGAATGGCGCGCGAATCGTTGATGGCATTGCGGCGCTCTTCCACCGTGTTGATCACCAGCACGATCTCGTTGCTCTTGAGCATGTCCACGATATTCGGGCGCCCCTCGGTGACCTTGTTGATCACCTGCACTTCGACGCCCGCCGCGGCAATGGCGGCCGCGGTTCCGCGGGTGGCCACCACGCCGAAGCCCAAGGCCACAAGTTGGCGGGCCACCTCCACCGCGTCTGGCTTGTCGCTCTGCTTGACCGACAGGAACACCTTGCCGCCAGCCTTCGGATCGGGCAGACGGGTGCCTGCCGCGAGTTGCGATTTGACGAAGGACTCGCCGAAAGTGCGGCCAACCCCCATGACTTCACCCGTCGATTTCATTTCGGGCCCCAGGATGGGATCGACGCCCGGAAACTTATTGAATGGAAACACCGCCTCTTTGACGCAGTAATACGGCGGCGTGACTTCCTTGGTGATGCCCTGCTGCGCCAGCGTCTGACCGGCCATGCAGCGTGCGGCGATCTTGGCGAGTTGCAATCCCGTGGCCTTGGAGACAAAGGGCACGGTGCGCGAAGCCCGCGGATTGACTTCCAGCAGGAAGATGCGATCTTCGCCGTCCTGCTGCTGGATGGCGAACTGCACATTCATCAGGCCGACGACTTTGAGGCCATGCGCGAGCTTGACGGTCTGCTCCTTGATGCGCGCCACCGTGTGAGCGGACAGCGAATACGGCGGCAGCGAGCAGGCCGAGTCGCCGCTGTGCACACCGGCCTGCTCGATGTGTTCCATCACGCCGCCAATGAATACCTGGGCGCCGTCGCAGATGGCATCGACATCGCATTCGATGGCGTCGTTGAGAAAGCGGTCGAGCAGCACCGGCGAGTCATGGCTCACCTTCACCGCTTCGCGCATATAGCGCTCGAGGTCGCGCTGTTCATGCACGATCTCCATCGCGCGGCCGCCCAGCACATAGCTGGGGCGCACCACCAGCGGGTAGCCGATTTCCTCAGCCTTGGTCAGCGCTTCAGCTTCCGAGCGCGCGGTGCGGTTGGGCGGCTGCAGTAGGCCGAGCTGCTCGACCAAGTGCTGGAAGCGCTCGCGGTCTTCGGCCATGTCGATCATGTCCGGGCTGGTGCCGATGATGGGCACGCCGTTGGCTTCGAGATCGAGCGCGAGCTTGAGCGGGGTCTGGCCGCCGTATTGCACGATCACGCCATCGGGTTGCTCCTTGTCCACGATTTCCAGCACGTCTTCGAGCGTCAGCGGCTCGAAATACAACCGGTCGGAGGTGTCGTAATCGGTCGAAACCGTCTCCGGGTTGCAGTTGACCATGATGGTTTCATAGCCGTCGGCCCGCATGGCCAGTGCGGCGTGCACGCAGCAATAGTCGAACTCGATGCCCTGCCCGATGCGGTTGGGCCCGCCGCCCAGCACCATGATCTTCTTGCGCGTGGTGGGCGCAGCCTCGCACTCTTCGTCGTAGGACGAGTAGAGATAGGCCGTTTGCGTGCCGAACTCGGCGGCGCAGGTATCGACCCGCTTGAACACCGGCCGCACCTGCAGCGAACGACGGCGGTTGCGCACTGCCGTTTCGGTGGTGTGCAGCAGCTTGGCAAGACGGCGATCAGAGAAGCCCTTTTGCTTGAGCGCGTAGAGATGTTCGCGATCGAGCTGATCGAGGGTGAAGTTGCGCTCCAGATCGAGCTCGGTCTGCACGATGTCCTGAATCTGCGCGAGAAACCACGGGTCGATGCGGGTGAGCTGGTGCACTTCGTCCAGACTCATGCCCTGCGCGAAGGCGTCGCCGACATACCAGATGCGCTCGGGGCCGGGCTCGCCCAGCTCCTTCTCCAGCACCTCGCGGTCTTGCGTCTTTTCGTTCATGCCATCGACGCCGACTTCGAGCCCGCGCAGCGCCTTCTGGAAGCTCTCCTGGAAGGTGCGGCCCATGGCCATGACCTCGCCCACCGACTTCATCTGCGTGGTCAGGCGCGAATCGGCCTGCGGGAACTTCTCGAAGGCGAAACGCGGCACCTTGGTGACCACGTAGTCGATGGTCGGCTCGAACGACGCCGGCGTGGCGCCGCCGGTGATGTCGTTGCGCAGTTCGTCGAGGGTGTAGCCCACCGCCAGCTTGGCGGCGATCTTGGCAATGGGAAAACCCGTGGCCTTGGACGCCAGCGCCGAGGAGCGGCTGACCCGCGGATTCATCTCGATCACGATCAGCCGTCCGTCCTTGGGATTCACCGCGAACTGCACATTCGACCCGCCGGTATCCACCCCGATCTCGCGCAGCACGGCGATGCTGGCGTTGCGCATGATCTGGTATTCCTTGTCGGTCAGGGTCTGCGCCGGGGCGACGGTGATCGAGTCGCCGGTGTGCACGCCCATCGGATCGAGGTTTTCGATGGAGCAGACGATGATGCAGTTGTCGGCGCTGTCGCGCACCACTTCCATCTCGAACTCTTTCCAGCCGATCAGCGATTCCTCGATCAGCAGCTCGCTGGTGGGCGAGGCCTCGATGCCGCGCTTGCAGATGGTCTCGAACTCTTCCGGGTTGTAGGCGATGCCGCCGCCGGTGCCGCCCAGGGTGAAGCTGGGACGGACGATGACCGGGAAGCCGATGGTCTTCTGCACCGTCCAGGCTTCTTCGAGGGTATGCGCAATGCCTGATCGCGCCGAACCCAGGCCGATGCGCGTCATGGCCTGCTTGAACTTCTGGCGGTCTTCGGCCATGTCGATGGCCGCCGGCTTGGCGCCGATCAGTTCCACGCCGTACTTGGTCAGCACCCCGTTGTGGTGCAGATCAAGCGCGCAGTTCAGCGCGGTCTGCCCGCCCATGGTCGGCAGGATGGCGTCGGGCCGCTCCTTCTCGATGATGGTCTCGACTACCCGCCAGGTGATGGGCTCGATATAGGTGACATCGGCCGTTTCCGGATCGGTCATGATGGTCGCCGGATTGCTGTTGACCAGAATGACCTTGTAGCCCTCCTCGCGCAGCGCCTTGCAGGCCTGGGCGCCCGAGTAGTCGAACTCGCAGGCCTGTCCGATGACGATGGGGCCGGCCCCGATGATCAGAATGCTTTTAATGTCGCTGCGCTTGGGCATGGGCGAGTCTCTTTATGCGGTTGAATCAGGTGAAAAATCAGTGCGTTCTTGCGGTGGCCGCCAGCGCCAGTTTCACGCCGAAGCCGAAAAAACCGGCGCCGGTCGCGCCCATCGTCAGCGCGGACAGGCGTCGGCGGCGGCGGAAGGCATCCGCCACCCGTGCGCCGCCAAAGATCAGCACCGACAGGTAGAGCAGGCTGAAGAACTGGACGATGAGGCCCAGCAGCAGAAACGTCAGCGCCGGATGCGGGTAATGCGGATCGACGAACTGGATGAAAAAAGACACAAAAAACAAAATCGCCTTGGGATTGAGCAGACTGATGAACAAGGCTTTTTGAAACGGGTTTTCCAGCCGTTTTCCGACCGGCTCAGGATGGGCATGAGGATGCGGCGCCTGGGCATGCAGCCCGGTGTCGGGCGTGTGCCAGCGCGTCCACGCCGCGCGCAGCATCTTGATGCCCAGCCAGCCCAGATACAGCGCGCCCGCCGCCTGAACCAGGTGATACAGGGTCAGATTGGTTTCCAGCAGCGACGCCGCGCCGACTGCCGCCAGCACCATCAGCACCGTGTCGCCCAGAAACACCCCGAACGCGCCCCGATAGCCCTGGCGCACCCCGCGCTGCGCCGCCACACTCAGCACATAGAGCGAGTTCGGCCCCGGCAGCAGGACGATGAAAATCACCCCGAGCACATAGGTCCACAGATTGACGATGCCGAACATCTGATCCATGGGCAGTCTCAGGCGCGATCCATCATGCCGACAAAACGGTCGAACAGATAGCCGATGTCATGCGGCCCGGGACTGGCTTCCGGGTGGCCCTGGAAACAGAACGCCGGCTTGTCTTTCCACGCCATGCCCTGCAGCGTGCCGTCGAACAGCGACACATGCGTGATGCGCACCGTGTCGGGCAGGCTGGCCGCGTCTACCGCAAAACCGTGGTTCTGGCTGGTGATGGACACGCGGCCGCTGTCCAGGTCTTTGACCGGGTGATTCGCGCCGTGGTGGCCGAATTTCATCTTGAAGCTCTTGCCGCCGGCGGCCAGCCCCATGATCTGATGCCCGAGGCAAATGCCGAAGGTCGGCATGCCGGCGGCGATGATGCTCTGGGTCGCGGCAATGGCGTAATCGCAGGGCTCGGGGTCGCCCGGGCCGTTGGAGAGGAACACGCCGTCGGGCCGCAGCGCCAGCACGTCGGCTGCAGAGGTTTGCGCGGGCACCACGGTGACGCGGCAGCCGCGTGCCGCCAGCAGGCGCAGGATGTTGAACTTCACGCCGAAGTCGTAGGCCACGACATGACGCAGGGGCCGGGTCATTTCGCCATAACCTCGCTCCAGCGACCAGTCGGTTTGCGTCCACTCGTAGGGTTGCGACGTGGTGACGACGCGGGCCAGATCCATACCGGCCAGACCGGCAAAGCCGCGCGCGCCATCGAGCGCCGTCTGAATCACGGCATCGGTGATGTCTTGCCCCGCCTCCAGGCCAATGACGCAGCCGCTCTGCGCGCCCTCGGTGCGCAAGTGGCGCGTCAGCCTGCGGGTGTCGATCCCGGCGATGGCGACCGTACCGTTTTGGCGCAGATAGGCATCGAGCGTCTGTTCGCCGCGATAGTTCGACCTCTGCAGCGGCAGATCCTTGATGATCAGCCCGGCGGCATGCACCTGAGCCGCTTCCACGTCCTGCGCATTGGCGCCGACGTTGCCGATGTGCGGATAAGTCAGGGTGACGATCTGGCGGCAGTAGCTAGGATCGGTCAGGATTTCCTGATAGCCGGTCATCGCGGTGTTGAACACCACTTCGCCAACCGTCTGTCCACTCGCGCCAATGGAGAGTCCGCGAAAGATCGAGCCGTCGGCGAGAACCAGAACGGCTTTGGGCAGCATGGACAGCATGAGAATTCTCCGGTGAGCGCCCGGATATTGGAATGGATCGCCAGCCTGGCCGACAATCTGGGGCGCGGCGCGCAAATAGCTGTGAAGCCAATTTGCCCGTCCATCACGTCCCTTGGGGGGCGCCGCAGGGCGGCGACACTTCAGGCGCACAAAATCTGCCGGATTATATTCATGCGGTTTGTCTGCGCAGCGTCTCAAGGAAGCGCTGGGCCGCCCCAGGTTTTCTTGACCCCCACGGGGGGGCGGGCTGGGCCTAGCCCGGCCCTGGGGGCGCTCAAAGCGCCCGGACACGCCAACTTGTCGCAATGAACACCCTTCCTTCTCTGACGCCCCCGCCTCGGTCCCTCCCCCTGCTCGCCCTCGCGTTCGGCGTTCTGCTCGCGCACGCCTTGCTGCTCGCCTGGCTGGTGTTCACGCCCACCCAGGCGCCCAACAAGCCGGAACAGCGGATTGAATGGATCACCTTGCAGAAAGCGCCGCTGCCTGCCGCTCGGCCCCCTGCGCCAACCCAGGCGGCTGCGGCCGTGCCGCCGCCCGAAAAAACGCAGCCCGCCCCCCCGAAAAAGCACTTCGCCCGGCCCGCTCCGCCGCATCCGAGCCCGCAGGTCCCACCGGCGCCCCGGCGCCCGCAGCCAACGAAGCCCGTTTTGCCACGCGCGAACACGCCGCCGATCGAGCCGACCGTAGCGCCTGCGGCCCCTCCTGCTCCCGACCTCCCGGCGATAGCTGCTGCGCCCAGTGCGGCCCCGCAGGTCGCCACGCCCATCGCGGCGCCCAACCCGCCCCACCCCGCGGCGGCGGCCTCCGCTGCGCCCGAGCCCGTCGTGGAGACTGCGGCCTCGTACAAGGCGGAGTATCTCGACAATCCGCCGCCACCTTATCCCCGTCTGTCGCGCCAATTGGGCGAGGAGGGTACGGCCCTGCTCAAGGTGCAGGTTGGCCCGAACGGGCGCCCGCTGCAGATCAAGCTCATGTCGTCCACCGGCTATCCGCGGCTTGACGAAGCCGCCGAGGCGACCGTGGCGCAGTGGCGCTTCGTCGCCGCCACGCGCAACGGTCAGTCGATCACTTCCTGGGTGCTGGTGCCGATCAAGTTCCGTATTTTGAATTGAGCCCTGCTCACGCCGTTTGCAGCGCCCGACTGAGCAGCAGATCGAAATCCGTCGCCTTCCTCAAGGCGCCGAAGCCTCCGCCCCACTCACCCCCGAGCCGGGATGCGCAGAAAGCCTGGGCGATCGGCTCTGGCGCGTGACGCAGCAGCAAAGCGGCCTGCACGGCCAGCACGAGGTCGTGGGTCAGCGCCCGGGCGCGCGATTGCTGCGCGTCGGTATCGCGCAGAGCCGCCGAGAAGCGCTGCAGGTGCGCGTCGAAATGGGCGTTGCGCCCCTGCGCCGGGGCGAGTTCAGCCATCAGGGCGTCGGCGGTGCGCGGGTTTTTGCCCAGGGCGCGCAGCACGTCCAGGCACATCACATTGCCCGATCCTTCCCAGATGGAATTCACCGGCATTTCGCGATAGATGCGCGCCTGCACATCATCTTCGACGTAGCCGTTGCCGCCCAGCACCTCCATCGCCTCGGCTGCGAGTTCGGCGCCGCGTTTGCAGATGCGAAACTTGCCCGCCGGCGTGAGCAGGCGCCGCAGCAGCGACTGCGCCTCGTCGTGCTGCGAGTCGAAGGCCTGCGCCAGCCGCAGGGCCAGGGCGATCGCGGCTTCGACCTCCAGCGCCATGTCGGCCAGCACATTGCGCATCAGCGGCTGATCGATCAGCGCGGCGCCGAAAGCGCGGCGGCGCCGCGCGTAGTGCACCGCCTGGCTCAGGGCCTGGCGCATCAGCCCGGTGGTGCCGAGCACACAATCCAACCGGGTGTAGGTTCCCATTTCCAGAATGGTCGGCACGCCGCGCCCTTCTTCGCCGAGCAGACGCCCCCAAGCCCCCTGAAATTCCACTTCGGACGAAGCGTTGGAACGGTTGCCCAGCTTGTCCTTGAGCCGCTGGATCAGCACCGGGTTCTTGCTGCCGTCCGGCGCCCAGCGGGGCACGAAAAAGCAGCTCAGGCCGCCCGCCGTCTGCGCGAGCACGAGATGGGCATCGCATTGCGGGGCGGAAAAAAACCACTTGTGCCCGGTCAGGCGGTAGCCGCCCGCGCTGTCAGGTTCGGCGCGAGTGGTGTTGGTGCGCAGATCGGAGCCACCCTGTTTCTCGGTCATGCCCATGCCGATCAGCCCGCCGCGCTTTTGCGCCAGCGGCAGGTCGCGCGGATCGTATTCCGGGCGCATCAGCGTGGGCAGCCAGTCGCGCGCCAGCAGAGCGTCGCGCGACATCGCGGGAATCGCGCCATAGGTCATGGTGGTGGGACACATCGACCCGGCTTCGATCTGCGTTTGCAGAATGAAGCCCGCCGCCCGCGCCACATGCGCGCCCGGCCGCGGTTGCGCCCACGGCCCGGTGTGCAGGCCGCGCCGGGCGATGTCGCTCATCAACGCATGCCAGGCCGGGTGAAACTCGATCTGGTCGCGGCGAAAGCCCCGTGCATCGAAAGCGTGCAGAACTGGCGTGTTCTGGTTGGCCAGTCGCCCCTGCTCGTAGCTGGCGGCGGCGCCAAGCTCCGCGCCCTGTCGCGTGAGTTGCTCCTCCGCCCAGCCGCCGCCGGCACGGACCAGCGCCTCGCGCAGCGCGGGATCGGCGGTGAACAGGTTGTAATCCTGCAAGGGCGGGGCTTGATTGGTCACTTCATGGGTAGGCCAGGTCATGGGTGTCTCCGGTTGAGTTTGGTGTGCTCTGCATTGCAGCACCGACCCTCAGTGGCGTGCAAGGAACAGCCCGTTACCATGCTCGGCTATCCGCCAGGCTCCCGGCCTTGCACAGAACACGCTTGCCCCATGTCGCATTCCACACAAGACTTTTCCGATTCGGACACCGGCCCCGGCCGCAGCCTGATCTGGGTGCTGTTTGCCGCGCTCGTCGTTCTCTGGCTGGGCACGCTGGGCTGGCGCGATCTGGTGCCGACGGACGAAGGCCGCTATGCCGAAATCCCGCGGGAAATGGTGGTGACGGGCGACTGGGTCACGCCCCGGCTCGACGGTTTCAAATACTTCGAAAAACCGCCGCTGCAATACTGGGCGACTGCGGTGACTTATGAAGTGTTCGGCTTCGGCGAATGGCAGGCGCGTCTGTGGACCGGACTCACCGGCCTGTTGACGGTGCTGTTCACCGGCTGGGCCGGAACGCGGCTGTTCAACCGGCGCACCGGGGTGTTTGCCGCAGGCGTGCTGGCGAGCATGTTCTACTGGAACGCGATGAGCCACATCAACACGCTGGACATGGGCACCGCAGCCACCATGTCCGCGAGTCTGATGGCCTTTCTGCTGGCGCAGCGGCCCGATGCGAGCCGTGCGCAGACCCGTTGGTGGATGTGGGCCTGTTGGGCTTTCATGGCGCTGGCCGTGCTGTCCAAGGGGCTGATCGGCATTCTGCTGCCCGGCGCGGCGCTGGTGCTCTACACCCTGATTTACCGCGACTGGAAGTTGTGGACGCGGCTTTACATCGTCAGCGGCCTGCTCATTTTTCTGGCCATTGCCGCGCCCTGGTTCATCTGGGTGCAGGTGCGCAACCCTGATTTTTTCGACTACTTTTTCATCTACCAGCAGTTCACCCGCTTTCTCACCGACAAGCTCCACCGCCCCGGCGCCTGGTGGTATTTCCTGCCCATTCTGATTCTGGGCGTTCTGCCCTGGCTGGGCAGCCTCGTTCCCGCCCTCTGGCGCGGCGCGGCGCGGCCCGCGCAGCGCGGCGCCGCCTTTGGCAGCGCGCAGGGCCGCACGCTGCATGCTCAAGGCATGCTGGTGATCTGGGCGGTGTTCATTTTTGTGTTTTTCAGCATCTCCAAATCGAAGCTGCCGTCTTACATCCTGCCCATCTTTCCGGCGTTGGCGCTGCTCATGGCCGACTATTTCGACCGCGTTCGCGGCGGCGCCCTGCGCTGGCAATTCGGTCTGCTCGCTCTGCTGGGTCTGGCGGGCGTCATCGGACTGACGCAATTGCACCGACTGGGCAACGCCACCACGCCCGGCGCGCTGTATCAGCAGTTCGGCTGGTGGCTCGAAGGCACAGCAGCGCTGGCGCTGATCAGCGGGCTAGTGGCCTGGCGCTGGGAGGCGCAGGGCCGACGCACCGCGGCCGTGCTGCTGGTCAGCGTGGCGATGACGCTGGGGTTCTCTCTGGGCATCCAGCAGTTCCAGATTCTGGGCCGCACCGCGTCAACCAAGGATGTGGTCCACGCCATCAAGCCCTGGATTCAGCCGGGCCAGCCGTTCTACGCTGTGGGCACTTACGACCAGACTTTGCCCTTTTACCTCGACCGCACCGTCACCTTGGTCAAGTATCAGGGCGAGCTGCATTTCGGCATTACGCAGCAGCCCGGTCTGTGGGTGCCGACCTACGCCGATTTCGCCCGGCGCTGGAACGAGGACAAGCAGCCTCTGGCGCTGATGTCGCCGTCCACCCTGCCCGCGCTGCAGGCGCTGCATATGCCGATGACGGTGATCTACCGCGCCCCGCGCTTCGTCGTCATCGCCAAACCGGGGCAAGACTACGGCGCGGCTGCCCAGGCCGCATCGGCGCGGCTGCCCGCGGATTGGAACGCAGGGCCGTCGCTGGTTTCCCCGCGGGCTGAAGCCGGAGCCCAGCGGTGAGCGCGGTCGCCTTTGGCCTGGTGCTCACCGGCGTGCTGCTCAACGCTGCGGCGCAGTTGCTCATCAAATCGGGGGCGGAAACCGTGGGGCGCTTCAGCTTCACCGCAGAAAATATCTGGCACGCCGGGCTGCACTTCGCCCTGCAATGGCAGATTCTGCTGGGCTTGACGTTCTACGCGGTTTCCGTCGTGGTGTGGATCCTGGCGCTCACCCGGGTGCAGGTCTCCATCGCCTACCCCATGCTGTCGCTCGGCTATGTGGTCACCGCCTTTGCCGCGTGGTGGCTGTTCGGCGAAGCGCTCACCGCGCAGAAACTCGTCGGCATCGCCGTCATCATCGTGGGCGTCATCATCGTCGCCCGAGCCTGAATTCACCCGTATGAATCCGCAAGACATGCTTCCCTTCACCCGCCCGGAAATCGACGAAGACACCATTGCCGGTGTCGTCGAAGTGCTGCGTTCGGGGTGGATCACCACCGGCCCCTGGTGCGCCCGGTTCGAGCAGGCGCTGTCCGAGTATTTCGGCGGACGTCCGGTGCTCGCCTATTCCTCCGGCACCGTCACCATGGAGATCGCGCTCAAGCTGCTGGGCGTCGGCCCGGGCGATGAAGTCATCACCACGCCGCTGTCCTGGGTGGCGACGAGCAATGTGATTCTGGCGGTGGGCGCCACGCCGGTTTTCGTCGACATCGATCCCGCCACCCGCAATATCGACGCCCACCGCATCGAAGCCGCCATCACGGCGCGCACCCGGGCGATCCTGCCCGTTCACCTCGCCGGCCTGCCGGCCGACCTGGATGCGATCTACGCCATCGCCGCCCGCCATGGTCTGCGCGTCATCGAAGACGCGGCTCAGGCCATCGGCAGCCTGTGGAAACACCAGCGCATCGGCAGCTTTGGCGACTTTGCCTCGTTCAGCTTCCATCCGAACAAGAACATCACCTCCATCGAGGGCGGCTGTCTGGTGCTTCCCGCCGACGCCGACGTCGATCTGGCCCGCAGATTGCGCCTGCAAGGCGTGCAGCGCAGCGGCCTGGACGGCATGGACGTCGATGTGGTCGGCGGCAAGTCCAATCTCACCGACGTGGCCGCGCGCGTGGGCTGGGGACAGTTGCAGCACGTCGAACGCTTCAACGCCCGTCGCCGCGACCTGGCGCAGCGCTATTTCGCCGCCTTCGATGCCCTGGGCGTCGAGGCCAGGGGCGTGCAACTGCCGCCGCGTGATTTCATCCAGAGCAACTGGCATATGTTCCAGATCGTGCCGCCGCCGCAGGTGCAACGCGCCGCCCTGATGCAGGCGCTCAAAGACCGTGGCATCACCACCGGCGTGCACTATCCGCCCATCCACCTGTTCAGCCTTTACCGCGAGCGCGGTTTCCAACCCGGCGACTTTCCACACGCCGAAACCGTGGGCGCGTCCATTCTCACCCTGCCGCTTTTTCCCGGCATGCTGGACACCGATGTGACGCGGGTAACTGACGCCCTCGACGCCGTGCTGCGACAATTCGGCCTATGACTCTTCATGCTCACCCCGCCGTTTCGGTGGTCGTTCCCGTCTACAACGAAGAGGCCGGACTCGCCGCGCTGTTCGCCCGCCTCTACCCCGCACTCGATGCCCTGAACGAGCCCTACGAAATTCTGTTCGTCAACGACGGCAGCCGCGACCGTTCCGCCGCGCTGCTGGCCGCGCAGCAACGTCTGCGCCCAGACGTCACCCGCGTGGTGCTGTTCAACGGCAACTACGGTCAGCACATGGCCATCCTCGCAGGCTTCGAGCACACCCGCGCGCCCATCGTCGTCACCCTCGACGCCGACCTGCAGAACCCGCCCGAAGAAATCGGCAAGCTCGTCGCCAAAATGCGCGAGGGCTACGACTATGTCGGCACCATTCGCCGCAGGCGCCGGGACAGCCGGTTTCGCCGCTATGCCAGCCGAGCGATGAACTGGACGCGCGAAAAAATCACCAGCGTGCGCATGACCGACCAGGGCTGCATGTTGCGCGCCTACGGCCGCGACGTCGTGGACACGGTGAATCGCTGCACCGAGTCCAACACCTTCGTGCCCGCGCTGGCCTACACCTTCGCGCTCAAACCCACCGAAATCGAAGTGGCGCACGAGGAGCGGCAGGCGGGCCAGTCCAAATACTCACTGTTCAAGCTCATCCGTCTGAACTTCGATCTGGTCACCGGGTTTTCTCTGGTGCCGCTGCAGCTCATGTCTTACTCCGGCATCGTGCTGTCTCTCGCTTCGGGCGCGCTGTTTCTCTACCTCATGGTGCAGCGCTTCGTCGAAGGCTCGCAGGTGCAGGGGGTCTTCACCCTGTTCGCCATCACCTTCTTCCTTCTCGGCGTGGTGCTGTTCAGCATCGGCCTGCTGGGGGAATACATCGGCCGCATCTATGAGCAGGTGCGCGGGCGCCCCCGCTATCTGGTGCAGGCCGTATTGCAAGACCTGCCCCCCGAGCCCGGCGTGTTCGTGCCGCATATCGCGCCGGCGGCCAACGCCGCGCAACAAACCCCCGCTCCGCTGCCGTGAACGCCGTCGTCTTCGCTTATCACAACGTCGGCGTGCGCTGCCTCAAAACGCTGCTCGCGCGGGGTGTGCAGGTGCAACTGGTCGTCACCCACCCGGACAGCCCGACCGAAACGCTGTGGTTTGATCGCGTGGCCGACGTGGCGGCAGAAGCCGGCATTCCCGTGGCCTATGTGGACGACGCGGTTGACGCGGCGCTGATCGACCGGGTCGCGGCGCTTTCGCCCGACTATCTGTTTTCCTTCTACTTCCGCCGCATGCTGCCCGTGCGGTTGCTGGCCGCCGCAAAAATCGCCGCGCTCAATATGCATGGCTCGCTGTTGCCAAAGTATCGCGGGCGAGTTCCTGTGAACTGGGCCGTGCTGCACGGCGAAACCGAGACCGGCGCCACCCTGCACATTATGGAAGCCAAGCCCGATGCGGGCGACATCGTTGCGCAGCAGGCCGTGCCCATCCTGCCTGACGACACCGCCAAGGAGGTGTTCGACAAGCTCACCGTGGCTGCCGAAATCGCGCTGTGGAACGTCCTGCCGCAGTTGATGCGCGGGGAAGTGCCGCGTCGCCGCAACGACCTGTCCATCGGCAGTTATTTCGGCGGCCGCAAGCCCGAAGACGGTCGCATCGACTGGAACCAGTCAGCGCAATCGGTTTACAACCTCATCCGCGCCGTGGCCCCGCCCTACCCCGGCGCATTTTTCGATCACCTGGGCCGACGTTTCATCGTGGCGCGCGCCCGCATCGCGTCACCCGCACTCCGCGCGAAAATCGACGGCAAAAACGCGGCCGGCCTGCATATCGCAGATGGGCAACTATTGGCCCGAACCGGCGATGGCGGCGCACTCCACATCGTCGAACTATGGGATGCCGACCAACCGGGCATTCCCCTGAACGATCTACAAATTTCGGAACTCGCAACACAGCAATCATGAAAAAAGTCCTCATCCTCGGCGTCAACGGCTTCATCGGTCATCACCTATCCATGCGCATCCTCGCCACCACCGACTGGCAGGTGTATGGCATGGACATGAACGCCGACCGCGTGGAAGACCTCACCGCCAACAAGCGTTTCAAATTTTTCGAAGGCGACATCACCATCAACAAGGAGTGGATCGAATACCACGTACGCAAGTGCGACGTGATCCTGCCCTTGGTGGCCATCGCCACGCCGGCCACTTACGTGAAGACGCCGCTGC
Source organism: Thiomonas intermedia (assembly GCA_020722545.1). Lineage (GTDB taxonomy): Bacteria > Pseudomonadota > Gammaproteobacteria > Burkholderiales > Burkholderiaceae_C > Thiomonas > Thiomonas intermedia_B. The sequence continues at coordinate 42,310 of DYKQ01000006.1, forward strand.
GGGTGTTCGAGCTCGACTTCGAGGCCAATCTGCCCATCGTGCGCGCGGCGGTGAAGCACAAGAAGCATCTGGTGTTCCCGTCCACCTCCGAGGTGTACGGCATGAGCGGCGACGCTGAATTCGACCCGGAGAATTCGCCGCTGGTCTACGGCCCGATCAACAAGCCGCGCTGGATCTACGCCTGCTCCAAGCAATTGATGGATCGCGTCATCGCCGGTTACGGCCAGCAGGACGGCCTGAACTACACCCTGTTCCGCCCATTCAACTGGATCGGCGCCGGACTGGACAATATTTTTTCGGCCAAGGAAGGCAGCTCCCGCGTCGTCACCCAATTCCTGGGCCATATCGTGCGCGGCGAAACCATCAGCCTGGTCGATGGCGGTCACCAGAAACGCGCCTTTACCGACATTGACGACGGCATCGACGCGCTGATGAAAATCATCGAAAACAAGAACGGCGCGGCCAGCGGCCAGATCTACAACATCGGCAATCCGGCCAACAATCATTCGGTGCGCGAACTCGCCGACATGATGCTGCGCCTGGCTGCCGACATGCCCGAATACGCCGAATCGGCCAAAAACGTGAAGGTGGTTGAAACCAGCTCGGGCGCGTATTACGGCGCGGGTTATCAGGACGTGCAGAACCGCGTGCCCAAAATCACCAACACCATGCGCGACCTCGACTGGGCGCCCAAGGCCGACATGCAGACCGCACTGCGCAAGATCTTCGACGCCTATCGCAGCCAAATCGCCCAGGCCCGGGCGTTGATGGAAGAAACGGGCGATTGACTCGGCCCCCCGCCACCCTCGCTGCAGTGATGGCCCTGCGATTGCCCCTACAATGCCAATTGACGGGCCGCCTCGCATCGCGGCGCGGTGAACTTGGTCAGGTCGGGAACGGAGCAGCCACAGCCGTTTACCGTGAGTGCCGGGGGAACGGCTCGTCACCCCAACACCCTTGCCCGCCCGCTGCGTCTGATGCGCGCTTGTTCATCGGCAACCCAAAGGCTTTTTGTCCCGGCGTTGATGCTGTATCCACCAGACGCGTTTAGCGTCACAGCGGCAACTTGTGTCAAAATCCCCATCAAATCTTTCTATCGAGGTGACCATGGCTAGCGAACTGATCAAACACACCAATGACGCCGATTTCGAGCAAGACGTTCTGAAGTCGGGTGTTCCCGTTCTCGTGGACTTCTGGGCCGAGTGGTGCGGGCCTTGCCGCATGATCGCGCCCACGCTCGACGAGATGGCCAGCGAATACCAGGGCAAGCTCGCCATCATGAAGGTCAATGTGGATGAGAACCGCAGCATCCCCGCCAAGTTCGGCATTCGTGGCATTCCCACCCTGCTGCTGTTCAAGAACGGCGAACTGGCTGGCAACAAAGTGGGCGCTGCCTCCAAGTCTCAATTGACGGCCTTCGTCGACGCCCATCTATAATTTTTTATTGCGCGGTACAGTTCGCAATCCTCAGGCATCGCACCGCGCAACACTCAGGTTGAGCCGCCGCTCCAGGCAATTCAATCGCCGTGACGCCCCGCCGTGCACCCTTGGCACGGCCCACATTCCCTCACGATTCTTTTAGCCGCTTGCGCGTGCTGCTCTGATGCACGCACCGTCTGACGACGGATATTGCGCAGCCTCCCCTTCCCGAGTTTTTCATCATGCATCTGTCCGAACTCAAAGCGACGCACGTCTCCAAGCTGCTTGAAATGGCGCAGTCGCTCGAGATTGAAAACGCCAGCCGCCTGCGCAAGCAGGAACTGATGTTTGCCATCCTCAAAAAGCACGCGCGCACCGGCGAGCAAGTGTTCGGCGACGGCTGCCTTGAAGTTCTGCCGGACGGCTTCGGCTTTCTGCGCGCGCCCGAGTCGAGCTATATGGCGTCACCCGACGACATCTACATCTCGCCCAGCCAGATCCGCCGTTTCAATCTGCACACCGGCGACTCGATCGAGGGCGAGGTGCGTGTGCCCAAGGATGGCGAGCGTTACTTTGCCTTGGTGAAGGTCGACCGCGTCAACGGCGTGACTCCGGAGGAAAACAAGAACAAGATCATGTTCGAGAACCTCACGCCGCTTTTTCCGACGGAGCACATGCGTCTGGAGCGCGACATCAAGGGGGAAGAGAACATCATCGGCCGTGTGATCGACATCGTGGCCCCGATCGGCAAGGGACAGCGCGGCCTGCTGGTGGCCCCGCCCAAAAGCGGCAAGACCGTGATGCTGCAGGCGCTGGCGCATGCCATCACCAACAATCATCCAGAAGTAGTGCTCATCGTGCTGCTGATCGACGAGCGCCCGGAAGAAGTCACCGAAATGCAGCGCTCGGTGCGGGGTGAAGTGGTCAGCTCCACTTTCGACGAGCCCGCCGTGCGGCACGTGCAGGTCGCCGAAATGGTGATCGAAAAAGCCAAGCGTCTGGTCGAGTTGAAGAAGGATGTGGTCATTCTGCTCGACTCCATCACTCGCCTGGCCCGTGCCTACAACACCGTGGTGCCGACCTCGGGCAAGATCCTGACCGGCGGGGTGGACGCCAACGCTCTGCAGCGCCCCAAGCGCTTTTTCGGCGCGGCACGCAATATTGAAGAGGGCGGATCGCTGACCATCATCGGCACCGCGCTGGTCGATACCGGCAGCCGCATGGACGAAGTGATCTATGAAGAATTCAAGGGCACCGGCAATATGGAAATCCATCTGGATCGCCGTCTGTCGGAAAAGCGCGTTTATCCCGCCATGCTCATCAACCGCTCGGGCACACGCCGTGAGGAACTGCTGCTCAAGCCCGAAATCCTGCAAAAAGCCTGGATTCTGCGCAAGCTGCTCTACCCCATGGACGAGATTCAGGCGATGGAATTCCTGCTCGACAAGATGAAGCAGACCAAGAACAACGCCGAGTTCTTCGATCTGATGCGACGAGGCGGTTGATCGCCCGGAAAATCTGCGACAATGTAGCGTTTTGCCAAGTACCGACAGTTTGCAACAGCCGTATGCAGCGCTCGTTTGCAACAACCCCAGGCGTCGGCGGCTAGCGTTTGATCGTCAAGATCGTTACCCAAGGAACCCCCATGAAATCAGGAATCCACCCCCAGTACCGCGAAGTCTGCTTCCTCGACCTGTCCACTGGTTCGCAGATTCTCATCTCGTCCACCGCGCAGACCCGCGAAACCATCAAGCTCGACGATGGCCGTGAGGTTCCCCTGTACAAGGTGGAAACCAGCGCCGAATCGCATCCGTTCTATACCGGCCAACAAAAGAGCATCGATACGCTGGGCGGCCGCGTCGAGAAGTTCCGCCAGAAGTTCGCCAAGGCAGCGGGCAAAGCCTGAGGCGCATCGCGCGCCTTTCGCGCCACGGGGTTGTACGCAGCAACCCCTGAGCTTCACCCCACAACGGGCAGCCTGGCTGCCCGTTGTTGTTTCCCACGCATCCGCACTTCTCATCCGCCACCGCACTTGCCATGAGCTCGCCGTTTTCTCACGGACAGACCCGCAGACCGCCGGCGCGCCCCTCGCTGCAGCCGGGCGCCGTGAGCAAGCTGTCGCGGCCGCTGCTTCTGCTCCTGTGTGCGGCCTATCTTCTTCCGGGATTCATCGGTCGCGATCCCTGGCGCACGGATGGCCTGAGTTTTGCGGTGATGTGGCAGATGGCGCAGGGCCTGACGTCCTGGTTTCATCCCACGCTCTACGGGCAGGCGGTCAGTGGCGGCTGGCTGGCCCACTGGCTGGGGGCGGGATCGATACAACTCCTGGGTTCCTGGCTGGGGCCGGTGCTGGCGTCGCGGCTGCCGTTCATGCTGGCATTAGCGGCGAGCATGAGTCTGACGTGGTACGCCGCCTTTCACTTCGCCCGCCACGACGACGCCCAACCGGTGCGGCCCGCGTTTGGTCCGCCCATCGCTCCCAGCGACTATGCCCGCGCCATTGCCGATGGGGTGCTGCTGACCTTGCTCGCCACGCTGGGTCTGTTGGGGCGCGGTCACGAAGCCTCGACCCAGGTCGTGCAACTCGCTGCGGTGAGCGGCATCTTGCTGGGGGTGTCGCTGCTGCCGCGAAAGCCCTGGAAATCGGCCAGCCTGATCGCCATGGGCTTGCTGTGTCTGGCGCTGACTGCGGCGGGATGGTTTGCCCTGCTGCTGAGCTTCACGCTCGGTCTCGTGCTGTGGGGCAGTTTGCGCCGCGGCAACTGGGCACTCATGCTGGCGTTGGCGGTCGGTGTGTTGTCAGGGCTGTGGGCCGAATCGCAAATGGGATGGATGCTGCGAGGCAAATGGCCCGATCTGGACACTCTGGTCAACTTCTTTCGCATCGGGCTGTGGTTCACCTGGCCAGCCTGGCCGCTGGCCGCATGGGGCTTGTGGCGCTGGCGTGAGTCCCTGCTGGCCTGGCATCTGCGGCCCGCATGGGCCCTTGCAGCCCTGGCTTTGCTGAGCGCGCTGGCGCTGGGCAACAACGACAAGGTTTTTCTGTTGGCCCTGCCGCCCCTGGCCATTCTGTCGGGATTCGCGCTGCCGGTGTTGCGCCGCGCGGGCCTGGCGGCGATCGACTGGTTCGCCGTGCTGTTCTACAGCCTGCTGGCCTTGGTGGTCTGGGTCATGTGGTTGGCCATGTTCATCGGCTGGCCGGCCAAGCCGGCCGCCAATATTGCACGGCTGGCGCCGGGCTTTCAATTCAGTCTCGACCCCGTCGCCCTGGCGATCTCGCTGTTCGCCACTCTGGCCTGGGGTGCGGTGGTTGTTTGGCGTACCGGCCGCCACCGTCACCCCTTGTGGAAAGGCATGGTGTTGTCGGCCAGCGGCGTAACCCTGGCCTGGGTGCTGGTGGGCAGCTTGTGGATGCCGGTTCTGAACTATGCGAGCACCTACCGCAACGTGGGGCGCGAGGTCGCGCATGCGGTGCAGAGCGCCAGCGCGCTGTCGATGCAGGTCGGCTCGCCCTGCCTGCAGCCTATGGCCATCGATCTGACCACGCAGGCGCTGATCGGCTACTGGAGCCGACTCGATTTCTCCGCCTCGCGCACGGCGCAATGCACCTATGCGCTGGGCGCCCGCGCGCCGCTGCCTGCGTCGCAGTGGCGTCTGATCTGGCGCGGCGGCCGTCCGGGGGATCGCGGCGGCACGCTCTATCTGTACCAACGCCTCGCGCCTTAACCGCCCCTGAGCCGCTTCCCATGCGTCCTATGCGCAATCTGTTGCGTCTGGCGGTGAGTGTGCTCATTGGCCAGCTTGCCGTCATCGGCTTCGGTGTGGCCGATACGGTGATGCTGGGGCGCTTCGCCTCCACGGCCAGTCTGGCCACTCTGTCCATCGGGCAGGCGATCTACATCACCTTGTTCGTCTCGCTCTCCGGGGTCACCCAATCCCTCTTGCCCACGCTCGGGCGAGGCTTCGGTGCGGGCCAGCCCGAGGCGGTGGGGGCCAGTTTCCGCCAGGGGCTCTGGCTGGCCGGAGGTCTTTGCGCTCTGGGCATCGCGGTGCTGCTCTGGCCGCAGCCGCTGCTGGCGTTGACCGGTCAGGCGCGCGATGCGACGGTTGATCGCTATCTGGCGATTCTCGCTCTCGGCCTGCCGGCGGCTCTCGCGTTTCGGGTGCACGCCGCGCTCAGCCAGGCGATTTCGCGCCCCTTGCTTACCGCCGCCCTGCAGATTGGGGGCCTGGGCGTCAAGCTGTTGCTCAATGCCGTGTTTCTACTGCCCGAGAAATTCGGCCTGCACGGCATGACGCCGCTGGGCGCCCAGGGCTGCGCCGCCGCCACCGTGCTGACTCAATATGGGCTGCTTGCCGTGGCGCTGCTGCAGCACCGCTACAGCGCCGCGCTGTGTCCCTATGCCGCGCTGTCGCGCTGGGACTGGCCGGACTGGAGGGCGCAAGCGCATTTGCTGCGTCTGGGCGGGCCGATCGGCCTGAGCCTGCTGGTCGAAGTGTCGGCGTTCACCTTCATGGCGCTGTTCATCGCCCGGCTGGGAGACACCGTGCTGGCGGCTCACCAGATCACCGCCAGCTTCGCCACCGTGCTCTATATGTTGCCGCTGTCCATTTCCATCGCCACCGGCTCGGTAGTGGCCCAGCATCTGGGCGCCGGCCATACCCGGGCCGCGCGGCACACGGCCTGGAGCGGCGTGGGGGCTGCTGCGCTGCTCTCCATCGTCATCGGCCTGGTCGTCTGGCTGGAGCGCGGGCGCATCATCGGCTGGTACACCGCCGACCCGCAGGTGCAGGCCGTGGCCTATCACCTGTTCCTGTTCATCGCGCTCTACCAGGTGTTCGACGCGGTGCAGTCGACCAGCGCCTTCATCCTGCGCTCGTACCACATCGCTCTGCTGCCCAGCATGTTGTATGCGCTGTCGCTATGGGGTGTTGGCCTGGGGGGCGGCTACCTGCTGGGATTCAATACGCTGGGCATCACCCCGCCCGCGCTGCAAGGCGCCGCCGGATTCTGGATGGGCAACACCACCGGACTGGCGATCGCGGCAAGCTGCTTTGCCGTGCTGTTGTGGCGCGCGGCTCGCAGGGCTCCAGGGTAGTTTTTCGGCACACAAAAAAACACCGCGGACTTCGCAGTCGCGCGGCGCCTTGGTCAGGCTGAAAAGGCCGGAGCCGACATCAATCTTTGTTGTGCAGGCCCTTGGTCCAGGCTTCCATGGCTTCGTTGGCAGGGGCCATCGGCGCTTCGAGGAAGGTGACTACAAACTTGTCGCCCATATCGGCAATGCCGATGGAACGGGGACGCACCGCCATCACCATGGGGTTGGGCAGCGCGATGCCGAAGCAGAAAATCACTTCGGCTGCGGCCTTGATCTCCGGCGCAATGGCGCCACCGATGTTGGTGGTGTGTTCGAAGTGGTCGAACACGGCGATGAATTTCACCTTGGGGTTGGCCGCGATCTTTTCCTTGAAATACGTCACCACTTCATCGACCGTGGTGTAACGCGTTTCGGATTTGGAAACTTCGGCAACGTAAACGGGATATTTTTCCTGCAGCATGGTTTGTTTCATGGGAACTCCGGGATGGCGCGCAGACAGGTCGGCGCTGAGGTGAATGAACAGCCGAGTAATTTACCCGGATAGAAACGTCCGCATATCAGCATGGATCAAATTTCGCGGCGGGGGCTCTCAAACCGATTGCAAAGACTCCAGTTGTTCGCCCAGTTCAAGCCAGCGATCTTCCAGTGCGCCGATGCGCTCGGCCAGGGCGTGATGCCGCCGACCCTGCTCCACCCGTTCGGCGGCTGGCGTATCGGGGTGCGCCAGCGCGGCCTCGATGGCGGTGCGCTCGGCTTCGAGCTGGCGCAGCTCTTGTTCGACCCGCGTGAACTCGGCCCTGACCGGCTTGAGCTGTTGCGCGCGCTGCTGCCGCTGCTCGGCCTGCTGGCGGCGGGCTTCCTTGCGGTCGGCGGCGGGCAAGGGTTCGTCTGCGGCGGCGCCAGGCGGCTGCGGCTTGTCTTGCGCTGCGCTCTGCCGCTGCGCGGTGCGCGAGAGCGCCCATTGCTGATAGTCGTCGAGACTGCCGTCGAAATCTCGAACCTGACCGTCGGCCACCAGCCAGAAAGCGTCGCAGGTGGCGCGCAGCAAGGCCCGGTCGTGCGATACCAGCAGCACCGTGCCCGCGAAGTTCTGCAAAGCCATGGCGAGCGCCTCGCGGGTGGGCAGATCGAGGTGGTTGGTCGGCTCGTCGAGCAGCAGCAGATTGGGTTTGCGCCAGATCACCAGGGCCAGCGCCAGCCGCGCTTTTTCGCCGCCGGAAAAGCTGCCGCAGGCGCGGGTCATCATGTCGCCGTCGAACTGATAGCGTCCGAGCCAGTTGCGCCATTCCTGCTCCGTGGTGCTGGGGGCGATGTCGCGCGCCAGTCGCTGCATGTGCTGCAGGGGCGACTCATCCAGCCGCAGCACATCCACTTCCTGCTGCGCGAAGTAGCCGATCACCAGCCCCTTGCCTTCTCGGCGGCGCCCGGCCCGCAGGGGCAACACCCCGGCCAGCGTTTTCATCAGCGTGGACTTGCCCTGCCCGTTCGCCCCCAGAATGCCGATGCGCTGCCCACCGGTGATGTCGCGCGCCACCGAGCGCAACACCGGCGGATCGCCGTAGCCGCAGTCGGCCTCGCTCAAGGTGAGCAACTGCTGCGGCAGGCTCTGCGGCTCCAGCAGTTCGATGCGCAGCGCCCCGCTCAGATAGACCGGCGCCAGCCGCTCCATGCGCTCAAGCGCTTTCATGCGGCTCTGCGCCTGCCGCGCCTTGGTCGCTTTGGCGCGGAAGCGTTCGACAAAGCGCGTCAGCCGCGCGATGTCTTGCTGCTGGCGGGTAAACGCCGCCTGCTGCTGCATGAGTTTTTCGGCGCGCTGCTCCTCGAACAGGGTGTAATTGCCGCCGTAGCGGGTGAGCTTGCCGCCGTCGAGATGCACGGTGACGCGGCACACTGCGTCGAGAAATTCGCGGTCGTGCGAAATGACCAGCAACAGGCCGGGATAGCGCGCCAGCCATTGCTCCAGCCAGACCAGGGCGTCGAGGTCGAGGTGATTGGTCGGCTCGTCGAGCAGCAGACAGTCGCTGGGCGCGAACAGCGCCTGCGCCAGGGCCAGCCGCATGCGCCAGCCGCCGGAGAACTGCATCACCGGCTTGCGCAGTTCGGCCATGCTGAAACCCAGTCCGAGCAGCAAGGCTTCGGCGCGGGCGCGGGCGGTGTAGCCGTCGGCCAGCTCAAACGCATGCTGCGCCTCGGCCAGGGCATGAGCCGAGGCGTCGTCCTGTTCGGGCGCGGCCATGGCGGCCTGCAGCGCCTGCTGCGCGGCTTGCAGAGCCACATCGCCTTGCAGCACAAAATCGGTCGCGGCGCCGTCGGAATCGGGAACGTCTTGCGCCACCGTGGCCAGGCGCCAGTTCGTCGGCTTTTCCAGCTTGCCCGCATCTTCATGCAGGCCTCCGAGGAGCAAGGCGAACAAAGACGTTTTCCCCGCGCCGTTTACTCCCACCAGGCCGACCTTGTCGCCGGGGTGCAGGGTCAGACTGGCGTGATCGAGCACCACCTGGATGCCGCGGCGCAGAACGATGTCGGTGAGCCGGATCATGCTCCCGCTCCGAGCGCGAAGGCGAGTCGCAAATCGTCCGCCGTCAGCACGCAGACGCCTTCGGCATGCAGTTCGGTCTCCAGCCAGATCGCGGGCAAATGCGGGAATGCAGCCTCGAAGGCGGCACGCTCGTTGCCGACTTCCAGCACCACGATGCCCTGTGCTGAAAGGTGCGCGGGCGCGTCGTGCAGAAAACGTCGCACCAGATCCATGCCGTCCGCACCGCCCGCCAGCGCCATCTCCGGCTCATGGCGATATTCCTCGGGCAGGGCCCGCATGCTGGCGGTCGGCACATACGGCGGGTTGCATAGCACCAGGTCATACGCCTGGGACGGTGCAGCAGCGAGCGAGTCCCAGAGGTCGGAGGCGATGAGCCGCAGCCGGTGCTGCAGGGCGTAGGCCTCGCGGTTGATCTCGGCCACAGCCAGCGCGTCGGCAGAAAGATCGACGGCGTCCACCTGCGCATCGTCCCAGACGAGCGCGGCCAGAATGGCCAGGCATCCAGAGCCGGTGCACATATCGAGCACGCGGTGAGGCGGTTCGGTCAGCCAGGGATCGAGCGCGCCTTCATCGATCAGTTCGGCAATGAAAGATCGCGGCACGATGACGCGCGGATCGACCACGAAACGCAAGCCCGCCAGCCATGCCTCGCCCAGCAGATAGGCCAGGGGCTGCCGGGTGGCGATGCGTTGCGCCGTCACCGTCTCGATCTGAAGCGCCTGCTGCGCGGTCAGGGATTGATGGGCGTAAGCCGCGAAATCACCGGCCTCGCTCGCAGGCAGGTGTGCTGCGTGCAGCACCAGCCAGGCGGCCTCGTCTTCTGCGCTGGCGCAGCCATGGCCATAGTCGAGATCAGCGGCTTGCAGCGCCTGAGCCGCAAGCGCCCAGGCTGCGCCCAAGGTGCGAGCGGCTGAAATCGCCCCCGTTCGTTGCTCCGGCGGCGTCATGCCACCAAGGCCTCGAGGGTGCGACGATAGATATTTTTGAGCGGGTCGATGGCGTCTACTTCGACCCATTCGTCGATCTTGTGAATGCTGGCATTCACCGGCCCGAACTCGACAACCTGCGGGCAGATCTTGGCGATGAACCGGCCATCGGACGTGCCCCCGCTGGTGGACAACTCGGCCGTGATGCCGGTCTCGGCGTGAATGGCCGATTGCAGCGCGGCGGAGAGGGCGCCGGGCGCCGTCAGGAAGGGTTCGCCGCCCAGCGTCCAGTCGAGCGTGTAGTCGAGCGCGTAGCGGTCGAGGGTGGCGTGGACGCGCTGCTTGAGCTGATCGGGCGTGGATTCGGTGGAAAAGCGGAAGTTGAAATCCACCACCAGTTCGCCCGGGATGACATTGGTCGCCCCGGCGCCCGCATGAATATTGGACATCTGCCAGGAAGTCGGCGGAAAGTAGGCGTTGCCGACATCCCAGGTGAGGGCCGCCAATTCAGCCAGGGCGGGCGCGGCGAGATGAATGGGGTTTTTCGCCAGATGCGGATAGGCGATATGCCCCTGCACGCCACGCACGGTGAGACGGCCGGAGAGCGAACCGCGCCGCCCGTTCTTGATCACGTCGCCCAGCTTCGCGGTGGAAGTGGGCTCGCCCACGATGCACCAGTCCAGCCGCTGGCCGCGCGCCGCCAGCAGCTCGCACACCTTGACCGTGCCATCGCGCGCCGGGCCTTCCTCGTCACTGGTGAGCAGAAAGGCGATCGCATGGCTCGGTTGGGGATGCGCCGCCAGAAACTCCTCCACCGCCACCACCATGGCGGCCAGCGAGGTTTTCATATCGGCGGCTCCGCGGCCATACAGCCTGCCATCGCGCACTGTCGGGGTGAACGGCGGGCTTTGCCACTGATCCAGCGGCCCGGCGGGCACGACATCGGTATGCCCGGCAAACACCAGCACGGCGGCATCCGGCTTCGAACCCGGACGCAGCGCCCAAAGATTAGTCACGCGAAAGTCGGTCGGGCCGCTCTCTACGGTTTCACAGACAAAGCCCAGCGCTTGCAAACGGTCGCCCAGCACCTGCTGACAACCTTCGTCCTGCGGGGTGATGGACTGGCGGGAAATCAGGTCATGGACCAGAGTTTGAGTGGGAGACATGCGGCAAATGGGGAGCGCCCGGCCTCGCCTTCAGCGCGGCGAGTCCAGGTCGAGGGTGATTTCAGTGAATGAGGGCGTATCGTCCTCGATCGCCTCGGCGGGCGCAGCCTGCTTGCGCAGCGTCGAGTCGTTCTCCAGACGCCAGAGCAGATTGGTCGGCGAATCGGCGTAGGCCAGCGCTTCCTCACGGCTGACCATTCCTTCCATCACCATGTTGGCCAGCGCCTGCTCGAAGGTCTGCGAGCCTTCGGCCATGGACTTTTCCATCGCTTCCTTGACGCCGGAAAAATCGCCCTTCTCGATCAACTCGCGCACGAGCTGGGTGTTGAGCATGATTTCCACCGCCGGAGTGAGTCCGCCAGAATTGGCGCGCAGCAGGCGCTGCGAGACAATGCCGCGCAGTCCCGAGGCCATGTCGTTGAGCAGCGCCGGGCGGACATCCATCGGATAGAAGCCGACGATACGGTTGAGCGCCTGATAGCTGTTGTTGGCGTGCAGCGTGGCCAGGCAGAGATGGCCCGACAGGGAGTACTGCAGGGCGGCGCTCATCGTGGCCTGATCGCGGATTTCGCCGATCATGATGCAGTCGGGCGCCTGCCGCAGCGCGTTCTTCAGCCCCACCGCCAGCGATTCGGTATCGATGCCCACTTCACGCTGGTTGACGATGGACTTGCGATTGGAGAAGAGATATTCGATCGGCTCTTCGAGCGTGAGAATGTGCCCGGTCTTGTTGGCATTGCGATAGTCGATCATGGATGCCAGCGTGGTGCTCTTGCCCGCGCCCGTTGAGCCTACCATGAGCAGCAGGCCCTGCTTTTCCATCACCAGATCGGCCAGCACGCCGGGCAGGTTGAGCGACTCCAGCGCCGGAATTTCTCCGGGGATGTAGCGCACCACCATCGCCACGCTGCCGCGCTGGCGGAACGCGCTGATGCGAAAGCTCCCCAGCCCCGGCCGCGGCAGCCCCAAGTTGAGTTCGCCGGTGCGGGTGACCTCCGCCGCCCGTTCGTGGCCCACGGCTTCAGCCAGCATCCGGAAGGGCTCCTCCGGTGTGAGAACCTGCCGGTTCACCGCCACCGCATGACCATTGATGCGGATGAGGATGGGGGCATGCGGGCTGATGTAGATGTCGGACGCCTTCTTTTCCGCCATCAGCTTGAACAAGCGCTCCATTGCCGACATGACTCCCCCTTTTTTAGTGTTGGACGCCGAGATCCCGAGGCTGCGCGCAGTGCCTGTCAGGTCCGCAGCAGTTCGTTGATGCTGGTCTTGGAGCGCGTCTGCGCATCCACCTTTTTGACGATCACGGCGCAGTACAAGCTGTATTTGCCATCGCTGCTGGGCAGGTTGCCGCTGACCACCACCGAACCTTCGGGAATGCGGCCATAGCTCACTTCGCCGGTGGCGCGGTCGTAGATCTTGGTCGATTTGCCGATGTAAACGCCCATCGAAATGACGCAATTGTCTTCGACGATCACGCCCTCCACCACCTCCGAGCGCGCGCCGATGAAGCAGTTGTCGCCGATGATGGTCGGGTTGGCCTGGATGGGCTCGAGCACGCCGCCAATGCCCACGCCGCCGGACAGATGCACGTTCTTGCCAATCTGCGCGCACGAGCCCACGGTGGCCCAGGTATCGACCATCGTGCCCTCGTCCACATAAGCGCCGATATTCACATACGACGGCATGAGCACCACATTGGGCGCGATGTAAGAGCCATGCCGCGCCACGGCCGGCGGCGCCACGCGCACCCCGGTGGCGCGCATCTGCGCTTCATTCAGGTTGTGAAACTTGGTCTGCACCTTGTCGAAAAAGTGCAGATCGCCGGCCTGCATGGCCACGTTGTCGTGCAGACGGAAGCTCAGCAGCACGGCCTTTTTCAGCCACTGGTGCGTCACCCACTCGCCGCCCACGCGCTCGGCCACCCGCAGTTTGCCCACATTGAGCTGGTCGATCACATGGCTGACCGCCTCGCGCAGTTCCGCCGGCGCATTGGCCGGGCTGTATTCGGTACGTTTTTCCCAGGCTTGGTCGATAAGGGTCTGCAGTTGTTGCGTCATGGTGAGGGTCTTTGTGAGTGGATCAGTTCAGAACAATAGGCGGCGATACGGCGGGCGGCTTCGACGCATTCTTCCAGCGGGGCCACCAGAGCCATGCGAATACGACCGCGCCCCGGATTGGCGCCGCCCTGCTCCCGCGCCAGATAGCTGCCCGGCAAAACGGTGACATTGTATTTTTCGAGCAGCCCGCGGGAAAACTGCGCATCATCGCCCGGCGTGGCCGCCCAGAGGTAGAACCCGGCATCGGGCAATTGCACGTCGAGTACCGGCTGCAGAATCGGCAGCACAGCGGCGAATTTTTCGCGGTACAGCGCGCGGTTGTGCTCGACATGCGTTTCATCGTTCCAGGCCGCGGCACTTGCGGCCTGCACGGCTGGCCCCATCGCGCTGCCGTGGTAGGTGCGATAACGGGTGAAGGCCGCAATCAGCTTGGCATCGCCCGCGACAAAGCCGGAGCGCAGCCCGGGCACGTTCGAGCGCTTGGAAAGCGAGGTGAAGAACAGCAGATTGCGGAAGTCCGTCCGCCCCAGTTGCCATGCGGCTTCCAGTCCGCCCAGCGGTGGCCGCGCGCCGAACCAGATTTCTGAATAGCACTCGTCGCTGGCAATGACAAAACCGTGCCGGTCGGACAGATCAAACAGTAATTTCCACTCTTCCAGAGGCATGACCGCGCCTGTGGGATTGCCCGGCGAGCAAACGTAGAGCAACTGGGTGCGCTGCCACACCGCCTCGGGCACTGCCGCCCAATCGACCGCGAAATTGCGCTGCGCATCCACCGCGGCGAAATACGGCTGCGCGCCAGCCAGCAAGGCAGCGCCCTCATAAATTTGATAGAAGGGATTGGGACAGACCACCGCGGCCCCGGCCCGGCCCGCGTCCACCACGGTCTGCGCGATGGCGAACAGCGCCTCCCGCGATCCGTTGATCGGCAGCACCTGCGTCTGCGCGTTCAGCGGCACGCCGTAGCGGCGGCTCGCCCATTGCGCGCAAGCCTCCCGCAGTTCCGCCGTGCCGGTCGTGCTCGGATAGACCGCCAGGCCGTCCAGATGGGCGGCCAGGGCGTCGCGAATAAAGGTCGGGGTGGGATGCTTGGGTTCGCCTATGCCCAGACTGATCGCAGGCCACTGCGCGGGCGCCGTCACCCCCTGGTGGAGCGCGCGCAGTTTTTCAAACGGATAGGGTTGAAGCAGATCGAGGCGAGGGTTCACGGCAAGCGCTGGGGCGGGATGGCGGAAGGCGCTGCCATTCTACGGAGCCCTGCGCAGGCGCAAACCCGGCGGTGTCACAGAAATTTTCAGTCTGGCGAGCGGGTCCGCTGTCATCACGGCGCCTGGAATGGCGTTACAGAGGCAAAGGAGCCTGTCGGGCTTGAGTCGCGTAGAGCGAAAAAAGGGTGTGGGGATGGCCTGCGGCGGCGGATTTGCCGCCCCATAGCCGAAGC
>DYKQ01000067.1 GCA_020722545.1 Thiomonas intermedia
ACCTCTACGGCGAAACGCGCACCTCGGGGCATATTCCGAACGACATCCTGCGCGAGCTGCACGGCTTCATCCATATGTTCGAGGACACGCCGGAATTTGTCGCGCGGCACATCATCCGCGAGGCGCGCTCGTACATGGACTCGCTGGCGCCGCCATTCTTTCGCGCCCTGGTCGGCTACGCCGCCGATGGCTCCTACTCCTGGCATTGCCCCGGACATTCCGGCGGCGTGGCCTTCCTGAAGAGCCCGGTGGGGCAGATGTTCCACCAGTTCTTTGGCGAAAACCTGCTGCGCGCGGACGTGTGCAACTCGGTGGATGAGCTGGGCCAGCTGCTCGACCACACCGGCCCGGTGGCGGCGAGCGAACGCAACGCGGCGCGCATTTTCCACGCCGATCATCTGTTTTTCGTCACCAACGGCACGTCCACCTCGAACAAGATGGTGTGGCACTCTACCGTGGCGCCGGGCGACGTGGTGGTGGTGGATCGCAACTGCCACAAATCCATCCTGCACGCCATCATCATGACTGGTGCGCTGCCGGTGTTCCTCACGCCGACGCGCAATCATTACGGCATCATCGGGCCGATTCCGCTGGCCGAGTTCCACCCGGACAACATTGCTCGCAAGATTGCCGCGAATCCGCTCACGCGGCATCTCGTCGGCAAAATCAAGCCGCGGGTGCTCACCATCACCCAGTCCACCTACGACGGCGTGCTCTACAACGTTGATGCCATCAAGCAGATGCTCGATGGTCATATCGACACCCTGCATTTCGACGAAGCCTGGCTGCCGCACGCCTGTTTTCACGACTTCTATCGCGGCATGCATGCCATCGGCCCTGACCGCGAGCGCACCAAAGAGACCATGGTGTTCGCCACGCAGTCCACCCACAAGCTGTTGGCGGGGCTGAGCCAGGCCTCGCAGATTCTGGTGCAGAACGCGCAAAACCAGCAGCTCGATTTCCATCGCTTCAACGAGGCGTATCTGATGCACAGCTCCACCTCGCCGCAGTACGCCATCATCGCCTCGTGCGATGTCGCCGCCGCCATGATGGAGCCGCCGGGCGGCACTGCGCTGGTCGAAGAAAGCATTCTGGAGGCCATGAACTTCCGCCGCGCCATGCGCAAGGTCGACGCCGATTACGGACAGGACTGGTGGTTCAAGGTGTGGGGGCCGAACGGCTTGGCGGAGGAGGGCACCGGCGAACGCGACGACTGGCTGCTGCACGCCGCCGATGACTGGCACGGCTTCGGCGCCGTGGCCGACGGCTTCAATATGCTCGACCCGATCAAGTCCACCATCGTCACGCCGGGGCTGAACATCAACGGCGATTTCGACGCCGCCGGCATCCCGGCCGCCATCGTCACCCGCTTCCTGGCCGAACATGGCGTGATTGTCGAAAAGACCGGGCTCTACAGCTTTTTCATCATGTTCACCATCGGCATCACCAAAGGCCGGTGGAACACCCTGGTCACGGCGCTGCAGCAGTTCAAGGACGACTACGACCGCAACCAGCCGCTGTGGCGCATCCTGCCCGAGTTCGTGGCGCAGAATCCGCGCTACGAGCGCATCGGTCTGCGCGATCTGTGTCAGCAGATCCACGAAGCCTATCGTGAGCAGGACGTGGCCCGCCTGACCACCGAGATGTATCTCTCCGATCTGCAGCCGGCCATGACGCCGACTGACGCCTACGCCAGGATGGCGCACCGTGACATCGAGCGGGTGGAGATCGACCAGCTCGAAGGCCGCATCACCGCAGCGCTGGTCACGCCGTATCCGCCGGGCATTCCGCTGCTCATTCCGGGCGAGCGCTTCAACGCGCCCATCATGCGCTACCTGAAGTTCGCCCGCGATTTCAACCTGCGCTTTCCGGGATTTGCCACCGACGTGCATGGACTGGTGACCGAAACCGACGCCAGGGGAAACAAACGCTATTTCGTGGACTGCGTGCGCAACGCGGACTGAAACAGGTTTCTACCGGCGGCGGCTTCGAGAGGGGCCGCCGTCAATCTTTTTGATGTGCAGTCGTGTCGCCTACTTAACATAATGCACATATGTTCTCTAATTGGCGCCCAGCCACGAGGCTGGAATGGCGCGCTTACCAGGATCCCTTCGGCCTGTCCTTGCCCAGCGCCTTGGCGATCATGTTGGCGATGTCCGTATGGTTCATTTGGGTCGCCAAGGTCAGCGCGGTGTAGCCCATGGCATTTTTGAGCTTCGGGTCGGCGCCTTCTTCGAGCAGCAGCTTGACCGTGCTGTCATAGCCAAAATACGCCGCCATCATCAGCGGCGTGGAGCCGTTGGGCGCGGCGGCGTCTATGTAGGCGGAATGTTCGAGCAGATACTTGACGACTTCGGTGCGCCCCCGTGTGGCGGCATAAGACAACGGCGTCCAGCCCGGTTTGTTGATTTCCGCGCCTTTTTCGACCATGAGTTTGACGATGCCAAGATCGCCTTGCAGGCAGGCGATCATCAGCGCATTTTCGTCCGACGGGTTCAGGTAGTTGAGATGAATATGCGGATCATCGATCAATACCTTGGCGACCTTGAGGGAGTTGTAGCGCAGCGCCAGATACAGCGCCGAATTGCCTTTGCTGTCCACTGCGTTCGGGTCGAATCCCTGCGCCAGCAGACTGCGCACGGCGCCCACGTCGTCGATATTGACGGCGCGGAAAAAGTCGGTGTAGGCCCCGGCGTGGGCCCACCCGCCCGAGCCCGCGAGCAGCGTCGCCACGACGGCAGATTGGAGAAATTGGCGCCGAACTCTATTCATAAAACACCTTAACTATTATTCTCAACACAATGATTTATTGCAGAAATAGCCGGGTGAAATTGTCGCTGGTCTGTTCTGCCAACGCCTCCCGATCCACGCCGCGCAATTGGGCCAGATAGTCGGCGACGTAACTCACGTAGGCCGGTTCATTGGTTTTGCCGCGGTGTGGCATGGGGGCCAGATACGGGCTGTCAGTTTCGATCAGCAGGCGGTCGGCCGGAATTTGCACCGCCACATCGCGCAGCGCCTGGGCGTTCTTGAAAGTGACGATGCCGGCGATGGATATGTAGAAGCCCAGATCGAGGGCGCGCTGCGCGACATCCCAGTTTTCGGTGAAGCAATGCATCACGCCTCGCGCACGTCCCTGCCCTTCCTCGGCCAAAATGGCGAGGGTGTCTTCGGCGCTGGCGCGGGTGTGGATGATCAGCGGTTTGTCGAGCTGCAAGGCGGCGCGAATATGCACCCGAAAGCGCTCGCGCTGCCATTCCATCTCGGCCACGGTGCGCTCGCCCAGGCGGAAATAGTCGAGCCCGGTTTCGCCTATGCCGACCACGCGCGGCAATTGGGCCAGGCGCGTGAGGTCTTCAACCGCGGGCTCGCGCACGCCTTCGTTGTCGGGATGCACCCCCACCGAGGCCCACACTCCGGGGTGGCGCAGCGCGATGGCGTGCACCGCATCGAATTCTTCGAGCGTGGTGCAGATGTTGAGCGCCCGCGTCACGCCTTTGTCGTGCATATGCGCAAGCACGTCGTCGAGGCGTTCTTCCAGGCCCGGATAGGCCAGGTGGCAGTGGGAATCGGTCAGTGCAGCGGTCATTTCAGCGGTATTCCGGGCGGCATCAAATGGTGTTGGTCGGCTTGCCGCTGGCCTCGGCGGCGCCCAGCGCTTGTTCGATTTTCACCTTCAGGCTCCGCGCCTTGTCGTCGGCGGGAAAACGCACGCCGATGCCCTGCGGGCGATGGTTGGCGGCATTGGCCGGGTTGATCCAGGCGACTTTGCCTTCGACCGGATAGCGCTGCGGGTCATCCACAATGGTGAGCAGCAGATAGACGCCCTCCCCCAGTCGATACTCGTGCGGCGTGGGCACAAAAATGCCGCCCTCGGGGAAGAAGGAAATGTAGGAGGCATACAGCGCCGGTTTTTCCTTGATGGTCAGCTGAAGGACGCGGGGCCTGTTGGCGGCAGCGCTTGCAGCGCGGGGGGCGGTAGCCATGAATCAATCTCCTCGGGAGAAAAGCTGGGCAAATTCTAGGAGCAGTGAGTCGCTGGCGAGCGCCTGGTTCAAAGGAAACCCGGCCAGCCGTTGTTTCTGACGCCAGTCGTCCAGGGCATCAGCCAGTTTCCGCGGTGCGATGCGCTGGGCGAGTGCGGTCAGAGTCGGCAATTTTTGCGGCAGATACAGCGGGGGCGCGCCAGACTGCACGCGCTGCAGATCGCTGCCGATTTTCAGCAGGGCTGCAACGCCAGCCGCCTGATCGGGCGGCGGCGGCAGGGTGGACGACTGCGGACTGGCGGCTTGGCGCGACAAGGCGTCCAGCAGGCTTTCGGC
This sequence comes from Thiomonas intermedia, assembly GCA_020722545.1. Classification (GTDB taxonomy): domain Bacteria; phylum Pseudomonadota; class Gammaproteobacteria; order Burkholderiales; family Burkholderiaceae_C; genus Thiomonas; species Thiomonas intermedia_B. The sequence continues at coordinate 4,323 of DYKQ01000067.1, forward strand.
CCATTCAAGCCCCAGCGCCGGGTTGGTCTGATAGACCGCGCCCTGACACCAGGCCAGCACGGCCTGCTGTGTCCCCGACGCCACCGTCTTCCCGCCGAGTTGTTGCTGCGCCTCGGCTGCCCCTGGGCGCGGCAGTGCCGCCAGGCGACAGCGGCTGCGAATCGTGGGCAGCAAGGCGTCGAGTCGGTGGGCGCCGAGCAGAAACTGCACGTCTTCCGGCGGTTCTTCGAGGGTCTTGAGCAGCGCGTTGGCCGCGGCCGCATTGAGCGCATCGACCGGATAGATCAGCGCCACCTTGGCGCGGCCGCGGTGGCTGGTGCTCACCGACCAATCGTTGAGGCGGCGGATCTGTTCGATGCGGATCTCCTGGCTCGCCGTCCTGGTTTCGGAGCGCGGCGCGGTCTCTTCAGACGGATTCAGGCCGAGTTCGGGCCACATCGCCTCGGGCGCAGCGATCAGTAAATCGGGGTGCGTGCCCGCTGCCAGCAGTGCGCAACTGGCGCAGTGTCCGCAGGCCTTGGAAGTAGACAGGACAGCGGGAAGCCGGGCCGCCTCAAGCCCTGAGAGCCCCCAGGGTCGGCTCGCCGACCCGCCCCCCGTGGGGGTCAAGGAAACTTGGGGCGACCCGGCGTTTCCTTGAGAGGCCGTGAGCGACTGGGGCGATTCGCACAGCAGCGCGTTAGCCGTGCGCTGCAGCAGAGGCCATTTGCCATAACCCTGCGGCGCGTGAATCAGCCAGGCAGAATTCATTTTGAATCAAACTCTTGTAAAACTTTCTTCAAGTATTCTGTGATGGCCTTTTGTACCGCCTCCGGGGTTTGCGTGCCATCGATCACCCGCCATTTTTTGGGCGCACTGGCGGCTTGTTGCAGATAGTTGGCGCGGACACGGACAAAAAAATCAACGCTTTCCTGCTCGAAACGGTCGCGTTGCCGCGTCTGCGCCAGACGCTGCGCGGCCACCTCGGGCGGCACATCGATCAGGATGATGCAGTCCGGGCACAGCCCCGGATGCACCCAGCGGGCCAGCGCGTCGAGCCGCTCGGTGGGAATGCCCTTGCCGCCGCCCTGATAGGCGAGCGTCGCCGCCGTGAAGCGGTCGCAGACCACGTCGGTTCCGCCCAGCAGGGCCGGCTCGATGACCCGCAGCACATGCTCCTGCCGCGCCGCGAACATCAGCAGGGCTTCGGTTGCCGGACGCATGGTCTCGTGCAGCAGCAGTTCGCGGATTTTTTCGCCGATTTCGGTGCCGCCCGGTTCGCGGGTGAGCATGACCTGGCGGTTGGCTGCGCGCAGCACATCGACCACGGTCTGCAACTGGGTCGATTTGCCGGCGCCGTCGATGCCCTCGAGAGAGACGAACAGGCCGGGACGGTAGGGATTGAGTGCGCTCATGGGGTCTTGAGGATGTAACGCGCCACAGCCGCATTGTGCTGCGCGAGCGTGTCGGAAAACTGGCTGGCGCCGTTGCCACGCGCCACGAAATACAGCGCCTTGATCGGCGCGGGATGCAATGCCGCCTGCAGCGACGCCTCGCCCGGAAGCGCGATGGGCGTGGGCGGCAGGCCGTTGATGACGTAGGTGTTGTAGGGCGTGAGCGTTTGCAGGTCACGTTTGGTGATATTGCCCTTGTAGCGCGCGCCCATGCCGTAGATCACGGTGGGATCGCTCTGCAGCGGCATGCCCGCGCGCAGACGGTTGATGAACACGGCGGCGATTTTTTCGCGATCAGACGGCTTGCCGGTTTCTTTCTCGATGATCGAAGCCAGAATGAGCGCTTGCTGCGGCGTTTTCAGCGGCAGGTCGGGTGCGCGCTGCGCCCATGCGGCGGACAGGCGTTTTTGCATCGCCTGATAGGCGCGGCGCAGCACGTCCAGCTCTGACGAGCCTTGCGCATACAGATAGGTGTCGGGGAAGAACTCACCCTCGGGGGACGTCTGCGGCGGAGCGCCGATGCGCTGCATGATCTGCTCAGGGGTGAGGTCGCCCACGTCATGCTGCAGACCGGGCGCCTTCGCCAGCGACTGCAGCATCTGCTCAAAAGTCCAGCCCTCGGGAATGGTGATGGATTTCAGCGTCTGATCGCCGCGCGCCATACGTTCGAGCAATACCCACGGCGTCATGCCGGTGCTGATTTCGTAGCTGCCGGCCTTGAGTTCCGTGCCGCGTCCGCTCAGACGGGCCAGCCAATAAAACAGACGCGGCTGCAGATCGGCGCCCTGCGCCCTGACCTGTTGCGCCGCCGACAGGGCGGAACTTCCGGGGCGCACCGAAAAGTCGAGCGGGCTCTCGCGCAGGGCGATGGGCTGGTTGGCCCACCAGACAAACGCCCCGGCCGCCAAGGCCAGAACGATCAAACCGAGAAGAACAAGTTTTCGCAGAAAACGCACGTTGTGAGTGGAGGGAAGTTGCCGCCGGGGCGCCGACCATCGCGCGCCGGTGGCGAATAACTTTCCTATACTAGCCGAGCCCCCATTCCAGGGGGCTTAACCATCAGCCGCTCATGCCTCTGCTCTCCTGTCCTCTCGATCAACTCTCCCTCTTGCGTGTCTCGGGGCCGCAGGGCGCCGACTTGCTTCATGCCCAGCTCAGCCAGGATTTTCAGCATTGGCCGGACGAGCAGGCGCGGCTGGCCGCGCTGCTCAACCCGCAGGGGCGGATGCTGGCCGACTTCATCGCGGTGCGCCTGGCGCCCGAGCAGATCGGCCTGCTGCTCGACGCCTCGATTGCCGCCGCCGCACTGCAGCGCCTGCGGATGTTTGTGTTGCGCCTCAAATGCACCCTCGACGACGGCAGCGCGCAGTGGACACGACACGGACTGTTGGGCGACACTGCCGCCGACTACCCGGCCTCGCTCGCTCCCCCCGCCCAACCCTGGGGCGTGCGGCGGTTGGACAACGGCGCGCTTTTGTTGCGTCTGCCGCAGGCGGGTGAGACGGTACGCTGCGTGCTGCTGACCGAGCGGGAGCAAGCCACGCAGGCCGCGCTGCGGGCGGAGCTTGCCGCATGGCCCGCGCTGTCGCCGTCAGAGTGGGCGCTGCAGGACATTCGCGCGGGGCTGCCGCACCTCACCGCCGCGACGCAGCAGTTATTTGTGCCGCAAATGCTCAACTTTGAATTGATCGGCGGGGTGAATTTCAAAAAGGGCTGCTATCCGGGGCAGGAAGTGGTGGCGCGCAGCCAGTACCGCGGCACCCTCAAGCGGCGAATGTATGTAGTGAGCGGCCCGGCCGCCATGCAGCCGGGGCAGGAATTGGTGCACGCGGCCGATCCGGGTCAGCCCTGTGGCGTGGTGGTGAATGCCGCGTCCGATGCGGCGGGTGTTTGGTGGGCGCTGGCCGAGCTGAAAATCGCCCTCGCCGAACAGCCGGGGCTGCATCTGGGCAGCGCCGAAGGCCCCGAACTGAAGCTGGGCGCCCTGCCCTACGCGCTCACCGCGCCCGATTGAGCCTGCGCTTTCCGTAGCGCGAGCGCGGCGGCTTCCACCGCCTGCACCGCCTCGGGCAAGGCCCGGCTCATTTTGATGAAATTGTGGGTGACGCCCGGCCATTCTCTCACCTCGACCCTCACCCCGGCGCGGCGCAACAACGCGCCGTAGGCCAGGCCCTCATCGCGCAGCGGATCGCAGCCGGCAACCGCGATCCACGCCGCAGCCACGCCCTGATGCCGAGTCGCCCGTTGCGGGGCGAAGCGCCAGTCGGCGCCATCGCGCGGGTCGCGCAGGTAGTGGCCGAAAAACCAGTCGATCTGTTCGCGGTCGAGCAAAAAACCGTGCCCATAGCGCTGTTGCGACGGCGTTTCATGCCCGCCGCCCATGCCCGGATAAAACAGCAGTTGCAAGGTCAGCGGCAACTCGGCGTCGCGCGCCGCCAGGGCGCAGGCTGCCGCCAGCGTGCCCCCGGCGCTGTCTCCACCGACGGCGAGGCGCTGCGTGTCCACGCCGAGCATCTCGCCGTGGGCGTGCAGCCATTGCAGCGCATCCCAGCTGTCGTTGAATGCGGTGGGAAAGCGGTGTTCCGGTGCGAGCCGGTAATCGAGCGACAACACCATCCAGCCTGAGCGCAGGGCGAGCTGGCGGCACAGCGCATCGTGCGTGGAAGCGCTGCCGATGACAAAGCCGCCGCCGTGCAAGTAGAGCAAGGCGGGTTGCGGCGCCTGCCAGTCAGCCAGCCGGGGGGCGTAGCGGCGCAGCGTGAGGCGCTCGCCGTCGCGACTCGGGCAATCGAGCGTGTCGCACAGCGGCAGCTCGGCCGGGGGAAAGTCGAGCACTTCGGCCATGCGCGCGTAGGCCGCGCGGGCGGCTGCGGGGGTGAGTTGCTCAAACGCAGGCTGCCCCGCACGAGCAATGCGCTGCAGCAGCTCGCGCATGCGCGGCGTGAGGTCGGCCTCGGGCGGGCCTTGGGACTTCAGGTCGTCCATGCCCAGAGCGGCAGATCGTGTTGCTGCGCCAGCGCGGTGAGCTGCGCGGCGGTGTGCGATTTGCACCAGCGGGCGATGGTGCGGTGCGTCGCCCCTTGCGCCGCCAGCGCCAGAGCCTGCTTGAAGTGGGGCTCCAACGCCGCAATCGCCACCAGCCCGTCGGCGCAGGCATAGACGCCATATTCGGGCAAGGCGCCGCCGAGCAGTTGCCCCGGCGCGGTCAGGCCCAGCGCGCGGGGCACGGCGGCAAAACCGGCCGCGTCGGACAGCGCGATGTCCAGCATCGCCCCCCTGCCCTGCGCGCGTTGCTGCAGCAGCGCGCCCAGAGCGGCCTCGCTCACCAGCAGGGCGCCCGTCATGTCGGCCAGCAGCGTGGCGGGCGGCTGCGCGGCACCGATCAGCCCGGCCTCGGCCTGAAAGGTGAGATCATGCCCCGGCAGATGTCCCTGCGCCCCCGGATAACCGACGACGAACACGGCGCTGAGTTGGGGATGGCGCGCGGCCAGACTGCGCCGGTCCAGCCCCAGCCGCTTGAGCGCTGCGGGGCGGAACGCCGTCAACAGCAGATCGCTTTGTTGCAGTTGCTCGTGCAGCGCCGTCTGGCCTTCGGCGGTTTTCAGGTCGAGCTTGCGTACCGGCACCGCCTTGTGCATGGCGCGGTAGAGCGCGGGCGACATCTGCGCCATCGGGTCGCCGCCGGGCGGCTCGATTTTGAGCACCTTGGCGCCCAGCGCCCGCAGGCGAGCCGCAGCGGCCGGGCCCGGCAGGTTGAGCGCCAGCGTGACGATGCGCACGCCGCTCAGCGGCTTGTAGCTTCGGGGATGACGGGGGTAGAGACGTGCGGTGTTCGGCATGGGCTGCAAGGGTGGCTCAATCGAAATGGCTGTCGAGCATACGCTTGAATTCCCGGCGAGCCGGGGTTATGACGCCGACGGCTGCGACATCTGCCTTGCCGCCACCACGATCTCGATGCGCCAGCGCGGGTCGGCCAGCTTCGCCTGCCCGGCGAGATACCCCGTGTCGGCGGCCATGGCGGCCTCGCTCAGACGCGGGCCGACGTGCAGACGTTCAATCATGTGTCGTCCTGAAAAATGGGGAGAGGGTTGTCGGGTGCGCTATCGGTCAGTCGGCAGATACAGGCTTTCCTTGATCTCTTCCATCACCACATAGCTGTGCGATTCGGCCGAGACCGGCAGGCGCTTGAGAATGTCGCCCAGCAGATGGCGGTATTCCTTCATGCCGCGCAGGCGGAACTTCACCAGATAGTCGAAACTGCCCGAAACGAGGTGACATTCCAGCACGTCGGGCATGTGCAGCAACTCCTGGCGCACGCGGTCGAACACATCGCCCGACTTGGACGCCAGCTTGATTTCCACAAAAACCAGCAAGGTCTTGCCCAGCGCTGCCGGGTTGATGCGGGCGTTGTAGCCGGTGATCACCCCGGCACGCTCCATGCGCTTGACCCGCTCGGTACACGGCGAGGCCGACAGCCCGACTTCGCTGGCCAGATCGGTCATGGCGATGCGGCCGTTGCGCTGCAGGAGATCGAGAATGCGGCGGTCGATGCGATCGAGTTCGTACATGGCGGCTGGTGCACCAAAAGAGGAAGTGGTTTCAGTGATTTTCACTGTGACGCACCCTAAAAACAAGGAATTTTTTTGCAGGTGACCGACTAAATTTCGCTCATCAAGTTATTGAACGGGTGTTTGCAATGAAAGTCATTGTTCTTGGCGCTGGCGTGATCGGAACCACCACGGCGTACTACCTCGCCAAGGCGGGCGCAGAGGTGACGGTGATCGACCGCCAAAACGCCTGCGCGATGGAAACCAGCTTCGCCAATGCCGGCCAGGTATCGCCGGGCTACTCCACGCCCTGGGCCGCGCCCGGTATTCCGCTCAAGGCGGTGAAGTGGATGTTTCAGCGCCATGCGCCGCTGGCGATTCGTCCAGACGGCACGCTGTGGCAATTGCGCTGGATGGCGCAAATGCTGCGCAACTGCAGCGCCGAACGCTATGCGGTGAACAAGGAACGCATGATGCGTCTGGCCGAGTACAGCCGCGCCAGCCTGCAAGCGCTGCGCACGGAAACCGGCATCGCCTACGAGCAGCGCGCCGGCGGCACGCTGCAGGTGTTTCGCAGCCAGGCGCAACTCGATGCGGTGCAGCGCGACGTGACCGTGCTCGAAGAGTGCGGCGTGCCCTACGAACTGCTCGACCGCGACCAGCTCGCCCAGGTCGAGCCCGGTCTGGCGCACGCCCGCGACCGGCTTGTTGGCGGCCTGCGCCTGCCTCATGACGAAACCGGCGATTGCCAGATGTTCACCACCCGCCTGGGCGAGATGGCACGCGAACTGGGCGTGAAATTCGAGTTCGGCCAGACAGTCCGCGGACTGTCGAGCGATGGTCGGCGCATCACCGGCGTGCAGGCGGGAGACGCCGTCCTCACCGCGGATCGCTATGTGCTGGCGCTGGGCAGTTACACCCGCGACATTCTGGCGCCGCTGGGCCTCGATCTGCCGGTCTATCCGGTCAAGGGTTACTCGCTCACCGTGCCGCTGACCGACGAATCGCTCGCGCCGCGGTCCACTGTGCTGGACGAAACCTACAAAATCGCCCTCACCCGCTTCGATCAACGCATCCGCGTGGGCGGCATGGCGGAGCTGGGCGGATTCGATCTGCGGCTCAACCCGCGTCGGCGCGAAACGCTGGAAATGGTCACCCGCGATCTGTTCCCCGGCGGCGACCTCGCTGCCGCCACGTTCTGGACCGGGCTGCGCCCGATGACGCCCGACAGCACGCCCATCGTCGGCGCCACGCGCTATCCCAACCTCTACCTCAACACCGGCCACGGCACCCTGGGGTGGACCATGGCCTGCGGCTCAGGGCGGGTCGTGAGTGATCTGGTGCTCAACCGCAAGCCGGAGATCAGCATCGCCGGACTGGGCATCGAGCGCTACGACCGCCCGGCCGCGCCGCCCAAAGTGCTGCATTCCAGCCACGCCTGAGCAAACCGGGGCCTCAACGACCTAAGCCGGGGTCTGCGCAGCGGCCAGCGGTGCGAACAGCGCCTTGAGATCGGCTTCGCTCAGGGTTTCCTTCGCCAGCAGTTGCCGCGCGCCCTCCTCCAGCACGGCGCGTTCGCGTTGCAGAATGTCTTGCGCGCGGTTGAAGGCGTCATTCACCAGATCGCGCACGGCGCAATCGATTTCCCGCGCGGTCTGTTCGCTGTATTCGTGCTGCGGCGGCAGGCCCGGCATGCCGGGCACGGATTGCTGGGTTTCTTCCAGGCTGACGCCGCCGAGCTTTTCGGCCATGCCGTAGCGCGTCACCATGCTGCGGGCGATGTCGGTGACTTTCGCCAGATCGTCCGCCGCGCCGGTTGACCAATGGCCGTACACCAGATGCTCGGCGGCCCGCCCGCCCATGAGCACGGTCATCTTGTTTTTCAACTCTTCCCGGGTCATCAGATAGCGGTCTTCAGTGGGCCGCTGAATGGTGTAGCCCAGCGAGCCGATGCCGCGCGGAATGATGGACACCTTGTGCACCGCATCGCTGCCCGGCAACGACATGGCCACCAGCGTATGCCCCATTTCGTGATGCGCCACGATCTCGCGCTCTTTCGGGTTGAGCAGGCGGTTCTTTTTCTCCAGCCCGGCGACGATGCGTTCGACCGCGCGGGTGAAGTGCGACAGCGTGACGGTGCGCGCGTTTTCACGCGTGGCCAGCAAGGCCGCCTCGTTCACCAGATTGGCCAGATCGGCGCCGGAGAACCCGGGCGTGAGCGCCGCCACCTGCTCCAGATCCACACTCGGATCGAGCCGGATCTTGACCGCATGCACCTTGAGGATCTGCACCCGCCCCACCTTGTCGGGCCGCTCCACCAGCACCTGTCGGTCAAACCGCCCGGCGCGCAGCAGGGCGGGATCGAGAATCTCCGGCCGGTTGGTGGCCGCGAGAATCACGATGGACGAAGTGGAGTCGAAGCCGTCGAGTTCGACCAGCAACTGATTGAGCGTCTGCTCCTTTTCATCGTGTCCGCCGCTAAACGGCGCGGCGCTGCGGGCGCGGCCCAGCGCGTCGAGCTCGTCGATGAAAATGATGGCCGGCGATTTTTCCCGCGCCTGCTCGAACAGGTCGCGCACCCGGGCCGCGCCCACGCCGACGAACATTTCCACAAATTCCGAGCCGCTGATGGAGAAAAACGGCACCCCGGCCTCCCCGGCCACGGCGCGCGCCAGCAGCGTCTTGCCCACGCCGGGCGGCCCCACCAGCAGCACGCCCTTGGGCGCGCGGGCGCCCAAGCGCCCGTGCTCGCCGGGGTTCTTGAGAAAATCGACCACTTCTTCCAGCTCGGCCTTGGCTTCATCCACCCCGGCGACGTCGGCAAAGGTCACCCCGGTGCGGTTTTCCATATAAACCTTCGCCCGGCTCTTGCCGATGGACATGAACCCCCCCATGCCCATGCCCCCGGCCTTGTCGGCAAACTTGCGCACCAGAAAAAACCACAACCCGACAAAGACCACTGCGGGCAACACCCACGACAGAATGTCGGACAGCCAGGTGTCGGTGTATTGCTGCGAATACGTCACCCCGTACTTCTGCAGCTCGCTGGCGAGCTGCGGCTCCACGCGCACCGCGACCACCAAGGTCTTGCCGTTGGCGTCGGGCGATTTCAGCGTGCCGGTGATGGTCTGGCCGCCGATCACCACATCCTTGATCCTGCCTTCTTTGAGATAGGTCTGGAACTCGCTGTACGGCACCGTCTGCACATTGCTGTAAGACGACCACAGACTTTGCAGCAGAAACATCAAGCTGATGGCCAGCAGCCAATAGCCCAGATGCACCTGCGTCTTGGGATTGATCTTGGGCCGGTTTTTGCCGCCAGCGGGCGGCGGCTGCTGTTCGTCTGTCATGGGGCTCTCCTCGCGCATGTTGCGACAAGCATAGCCCATTG
>DYKQ01000068.1 GCA_020722545.1 Thiomonas intermedia
CATGGGTTCCAGGCTGCGGCTGCAGGGGATCTGGGTGATGTCCAGCCAGGGCTGGCCCGCGGGCGGCAGCTTCAATGCGCTCAGCGCCCCGCCCCACAGGCAGCCGCTGTCCAGGCACAGCGCGTTGTGTTCCCAGCGCAGGCCGAGGGTGGACCAATGGCCGAAGGCGATGGGGGTCTGCGCGGTCTCGCGCTGCGGCAGGGCGAACCAGGGCAGGAGTTCGGAGGAGGCGCCGTTGGCGCTGGCCTGCTTATTGTGAAAATCCAGTCGTCCCCGATTCGGGCCGCTGGCCTGCAGAAAACGGGCGCGGGTGAGGGTGTTGACCACGATGCGCAGACGGTCGAACCCCGCCAGACTCTCGCTCCATTCGTCGGGCTGGTTGCCGAACATCACACGCAGGAAATCGACGTAATCGGGCGCGCGCAGGCGGCGTTCCACCTCGGCGGCGAGTTGCAGGGTTTTGTCGGCCGACCATTGCGGCAACACCCCAGCATGCACCAGCAGCCAGCCCTGTTCCATCAGCGCCAGCGGGCGGCGGCGCACCCAGTCGATCAGCTCCGTGCGCCGTGGTGATTGCAGGATGTCGTCGAGCGTGTCGCTGCGGTGCGCCTTGCGCACGCCATGCGCCACGGCCAGCAGATGCAGGTCGTGATTGCCCAGCAGACATTGCGCGCTGTCGCCCAGCGCCATCAGCCGCTCCATGCTGGCGAGCGACCGCGGGCCGCGGTTGACCAGGTCGCCCAGCACGATGAGCCGGTCGTGCGCCGGGTTGAACTGCAGCGCGTCGAGCAGGGCGTCAAAGGCGTCGGCGCAGCCTTGCACATCGCCGATCAGGTACGTTGCCAAAGCCTCTCCCTAAAATGCGTGGTTTGCCAAACGCATCATCGTAATGACGCAAGTTGACGCTTGCGCGCTCTTCTTGACAATCCATCCCACCGGAGCCCTGCATGGCGCAGCTCGATCCCACGATTTTCAAGGCCTACGACATTCGCGGCATCGTTGGCAAAACGCTGACCGAAGACGCCTGCCGCGCAATCGGCCAGGCTTTCGCTACCCTGGCGCGGCGCAATGGCGAGACGGCGGTGAACATCAGCCGCGATGGCCGTCTGTCCGGCCCGGCGCTGGCGCAGGCGCTCAGCGCCGGCTTGCGCGCGGGGGGTGTGGACGTGATCGATCTCGGCATGAACGCCACGCCCATGCTGTATTACGCCTGCGCCACCACGCCGGTGGTCAGCGGCATTCAGATCACCGGCAGCCACAATCCGCCCGAGTACAACGGCCTGAAAATGGTGCTCGGCGGCAATGCCCTGTTCGGCGAGCAGATTCAGGAATTGCTGGCGCTGACCCGCAGCGAAGCCTTCGCACAAGGGCAGGGCAGCGCGCGGCAGGCCTCTATCGTCGAGGACTATCTGGGCCGTATCGAAGGCGACATCAAGCTGGCGCGGCCGATGAAAGTGGTGGTCGATTGCGGCAACGGCGTGTCGGGGGCTTTTGCGCCGCGCTTGCTGCGCAGCCTGGGCTGCGAGGTGGTGGAGTTGTTCTGCGAGGTCGATGGCGCGTTTCCCAACCATCATCCCGATCCCGCCGATCCGCACAACCTCGAAGATCTCATCCGCGCCGTGCGCGACACCGGCGCCGAACTCGGCCTGGCGTTTGATGGCGACGGCGACCGTCTCGGCGTGGTCACGCCCAGCGGCGCCGTCATCTGGCCCGACCGCCAGCTCATGCTCTACGCCGCCGATGTGCTGGAGCGTCATCCCGGCGCGCCCATTCTGTTTGACGTGAAGTGCACCGCGCAGTTGCCGGCCTGGGTGCGCCGACATGGCGGCGAGCCGGTGATGGGACGCACCGGGCATTCGCTGGTCAAGGCCAAGATGAAAGAAATCGACGCGCCGCTGGCCGGCGAGATGAGCGGCCACATCTTTTTCAAGGATCGCTGGTACGGCTTCGACGACGCGCAGTATGGCGCGGCCCGGCTGCTGGAAATTCTTTCTCGTGCCGAGAATGCGGGCGCCGTGCTTGAGGCCCTGCCCGATTCCGTCTCCACCCCGGAGCTGAAGCTGGAGACGGCCGAGGGCGCCAACTTCACGCTGTGCGACCGTTTGCAGCGCGAAGGCCGCTTTCCCGGCGCTTTGAATATTTCCACCATCGACGGCGTGCGCGCCGACTACGCCGATGGTTTCGGTCTGGCGCGGCCCTCCAACACCACGCCCTGCGTGGTGCTGCGATTCGAGGGCGTCGATGCGGCGGCGCTGGCGCGGGTGCAGGCCGAGTTCCGCGCCGCGCTGTTGGCGCTCGATACTTCGTTGAAACTGCCATTTTGACCACGGTATTGAATCCGTCCACACCGCCCTTGCGCGTGCTGATCGTCAAGACCAGCTCGATGGGCGACGTGGTGCACGCGCTGCCGGTGGTGCACGACATCCTGGCCGCGCATCCGGGGGCGAGAATCGACTGGCTGGTCGAGGAGGCCTACGCCGACATCGTGCGCGCCCATCCCGGGGTAAGGCGAGTGATTCCGCTGGCGCTGCGGCGCTGGCGCAAGCAGTTCTGGCGCGGGCAAACCCGGAAGGAGTGGCGCGAGTGGAAAGCCGGTTTGCGCGCCGAAACCTATGACGCCGTGATCGATTTGCAGGGCTTGGTGAAAAGCGCCCTCATCGCTCGGCTGGCGCGCGGGCCGCTCTATGGCCTGTCGTGGGGCAGCGCGCGCGAGGCGCTCGCGCCCTTGTTCTACGCCCATCGCCAGAAAACCGCGCTGCATCGCACCGAGGCCGCGGTGCCACGCTACCGGGCGCTGGTCGCCTGGGCCTTGCGCTATGCCCCGCAGGGCAAGCCGCAATATGGTCTGAGCCTGCAGGCCGAGCGCCCCGCGTGGCTGGCGGGCGATGCGCCCTATGCCTTGCTGCTGAGCGCCACCGCCAAAGACCGCAAGCTGTGGGAAGAAGCGCGCTGGGTCGCTCTTGGTCAAGCGCTTGCAGCGCAAGGCATCGTCGGCGTCTTCGCCTGGGGCAATGCCGCCGAGCGTGCCCGCGCTGTGCGTCTGGCCGAGGCGGTGAATGCCGTCGCGTCCGACGGCACGATGACACGCGCTTGCGTGGCCCCCGCTGCCTTCGGTCTGGCCGAATGGATGCGGGTGTTGCGTGCGGCCAGCGTGGTGGTTGGAGTCGATACCGGCCTGCTCTATCTCGCTGCCGCCGTGGGCACGCCCGCTGTGGCCCTCTACACCGGCTCGTCGCCGCACAGTGTGGATTTCGAGTCGGCAGGGCCCTGGCGCAGTCTGGGCGACACAGGCCAGCAGCCTGCTGTGGCCGAGGTGCTGAATGCCACGCGGGACGTGCTGGCAGCGGCTGCGAATCGCCGCTCCCCGGCATGAAACTGGCCTTGCGGGTTTACGGCCTACTCTGGCGTCTGGCTTTGCCCTTCGCCTTGCTGCGGCTGTGGTGGCGCGGCCGCGCCGAGCCGCTGTATCGGCGGCATTGGGCAGAGCGGCTGGGGTGGTTCAGCGGCAAGTCGGCTTCTGCGACAACTACGGGGCCGCTAATCTGGGTGCATGCGGTGTCTCTGGGCGAAACCCGCGCTGCTGCGCCGCTGATCGAGGCGCTGCGCGAGCGGATCCCGCAGATGCAGCTCTTGCTGACGCACATGACCGCGACTGGCCGCGCAGCCGGGGCTGAGCTGCTGCAGCCCGGCGATGTGCAGGTCTGGCTGCCGTATGACTTGCCGGGGCCGATGCGGCGTTTTCTGCGCCGGTTTCAGCCGCGTGCGGCGGTGCTGATGGAAACCGAGGTGTGGCCGAATCTGGCCGAGCAATGCCGCCGCGCCGGGGTGCCGGTGCTGCTGGCCAATGCACGGCTGAGCGCGCGCAGTGCGCGCCGCTGGCAGCGCTGGCCGTCCTTGGCGCGCGTGGCCTGGGGCGGCTTGTTCGCTGCGGCGCAGACGCCGGAAGATGCACAGCGCATTCAGGCGCTGGGCGCGGCGCAGGCGACGAGTCTGGGCAATCTGAAGTTCGACATGCGACCCGACCCCGCGCTGCTGCAGCTCGGCGAGCAGTGGAAGGCGGCTGCTGCGCGCCCGGTGCTGCTGCTGGCGTCCACACGCGAGCAGGGCGGGCAGAGCGAGGAGGCGTTGCTGCTGGCCGCGCTGCCTTTGGCGCTGGCGCAGCGGGCGCTGCTGGTTTGGGCGCCGCGCCATCCGCAGCGTTTCGGTGCGGTCGCGCAATTCCTGGCGGCACAAGGCTTGGCCGTGCAACGTCGCAGCGCAGCGGCGCCGACGGCCGAGACTGCCGTGTGGCTGGGCGACTCACTGGGCGAGATGGCGGCTTATTACGCCATGGCCGATGCGGCGTTCATCGGCGGCAGCCTGCTGCCTTTGGGCGGGCAGAACCTGATCGAAGCCTGCGCCTGCGGATGCCCTGTGGTGCTGGGGCCGTCGCAGTTCAACTTCGCTGCCGCGGCTCAGGCAGCGATCGACAGCGGGGCTGCGGTGCAGGCGGCGGATGCGGCGCAGGTGTGGTTGGCTTTTGCGCGTTGGCTCGACGCCCCGCCTTTGCGGCAACAGGCGAGCCAGAACGCCCGCGCCTTCGCCGCGGCGCATCAGGGGGCGGCGCAGCGTCAGGCGGACTGGATTGTGGAGAACGCGGGGAAGGCGCTTTCGCAGCGCCCGGACGCGGCTCAGTAAATCGGCACCGAGGGGTCGATTTCGCGCGACCAGGCGGTCATGCCGCCGTTGAGGTTGTACAACTCGCCGAAGCCGTTTTGCTCCAGAAAGCGGGCGATCATCATGCTGCGGTTGCCGCTGCGGCAGATGACGACCAGCGGCTTGCCCTGATCGAGCTCGTTTTGCCGCAGGGGCACGATGCTCATGGGGATGTGCGTGACCGGGCAGTTGGGATGCTTGATCGCCGCCATCTGGAATTCCCAGGGCTCGCGCACGTCGAGGAATTGCCAGTCGGTGATGGGGGCGGTGGCGGCTTCGATCTTGTCGGCCAGTTCGCGCACGCTGAGTTGCTTGATCATCAGGGAGTCCTTGTTGTCAGGTTCAGAATTGGAAGCGCGAGGGCTCGGGAAAATGCTCCAGCCGCGTGGCCACGGTATCGAACAGATCGCGGGTGCGGAAGTCGGTGGCGGTGGCTCGGGTGACGATCTGCGCGCGCATCACGGGTTCGTCGCCCACGATGGCTGCCAGCCGCCCGCCCGGTTTGAGGCGCTGCAGCAGGTCTTGCGGAATCTGCGCGACCGAGCCGGAGAGCACGATCACATCGAATTCGGCGCTTTTGGCGTAGTGCGCGCCATCGGCCTGTTCGACGGTGACGTTGCCCATGCCGGCGCGCTGCAGATTGGCGCGCGCCATGTTCACCAATTCTTCGTGGAGTTCCAGGGTCTGTACTGCGGCGGCGCGGTGGCCGAGCAGCGCGGCCATGAAGCCGCTGCCCGCGCCGACTTCGAGCACCCATTCATCCTTGCGCACCGCGAGTTCCTGCAGGATGCGGGCCTCGACCTTGGGCGCCAGCATGTTCTGGCCGCAGGGCAGGGGAATTTCGGTGTCCATGAAGGCCAGACCGCGATAGGCCGCGGGAACAAAGTCTTCGCGGCGCACGCTGCCCAGCAATTCGAGGATGCCGGCGTCCAGCACATTCCAGGGACGGATCTGCTGCTCGATCATGTTGAAACGGGCTTGCTCGATGCTCATGGGTTCTCCGTAACGCAGGGTGAAAGTGCCACAGTTTAATTTGTGATGCAAAACCGGCGGGTGACGCGGTGTCTGCGGTGGAGCAAATTTCGCGCCGGTTGCCGCATCGTTGCGGGCTAAGACGCTCATATCCAAATCCAATTAGAAATTTATCGTAATTGACATAAATTATCGACAAGACGTTCAGCACGGAGAAGGTCATGTCGTATGCCTCCACACTCGATCAGCGCACCGCTCAGGCCGCGCACCTCGCCCTGAGCGGCGCCCCAAGAGGCGCGCACGGGCTGCGGCGAGTCTTGCCTTTTATTGGCCCGGCGGTGGTGGCCTCGGTCGCCTATGTCGATCCGGGCAACTTCGCCACCAATATCCAGGCGGGGGCGCAGCATGGCTACACCCTGCTGTGGGTGGTTCTGTGGGCCAATCTGGCGGCGATTCTGGTGCAGGGCCTATCGGCCAAGCTGGGCATCGCCACCGGGCGCAATCTGCCTGAACTCATCCGTGAGCGCTTCCCGCGCAAGCTGGTGTGGTTTTACTGGGTGCAGGCCGAGATCGTGGCGATGATGACCGATCTGGCTGAGTTTCTCGGCGCCGCGCTGGCGCTGCATCTGCTGTTCGGCCTGCCCATGGGGGCGTCGGTGCTGGCGGCGTTTGTCGTGGTGATGGGCATTCTGACGCTGGAGCGCAAGGGCTTTCGTCCGCTGGAATTGGTGGTGGCCGCGCTGGTGGGGGTGATTGCGCTGGGCTATGGCCTGCAACTGGCGCTGAGCCATCCTGCCTTGCTGCCCATCCTCCAAGGGACCCTGACGCCCAGTTTCGGCGGCAGCGCCGATGCGGTGTATCTGGCCGTGGGCATTCTGGGGGCGACCGTCATGCCGCACGTCATCTATCTGCATTCCAGCCTGACGCAGCGGCGCATTCAGGCGCCGGTTCAGCGCAGGGCGCTGCTGATGCGTTTCGCCTGGAAGGACGTGATGCTGGCGATGGGGCTGGCCGGTCTGATCAATATGTCCATGCTGGCGGTCGCCGCGGCCACCTTTCACCAGCAGGGCCTCGCGGCGAATGATCTGAGCGAGGCCTATCGCACCCTCACACCGATGCTGGGCGCTGGGGCGGCCACGGTGTTCGCTCTGGCGCTGCTGGCCAGCGGCATTTCGAGCAGTGTGGTGGGCACGATGGCGGGGCAGGTGGTGATGCAGGGGCTGGTGGGTTTCACCGTGCCGCTGTGGGTGCGCCGTCTGGTCACCAGCTTGCCGGCTGTCGTGGTGGTGATGTTGGGCATCGATCCGACGCGCACGCTGGTGTTTTCGCAGGTGGTGCTGTCGTTCGGCATTCCCTTCGCACTCGTGCCCTTGCTGCTGTTCACCTCCAACCGGGGTTTGATGGGCGAATTGGTCAATCGGCCGACTGTGCGCCGGGTTGGGTGGGCGGTGACGGCGCTGATCATCGCGCTGAATGCGCTATTGCTGTGGAAGCTGATTTGACAGTTGGCGTAGAACGAAAGAAGTGTGAGCAGGAGTAAATGCGATTGAATTACAAATAAAAGTAAATATCATTTGCAGCATAAGCCTTCGCGCCCGCGTGGGCAGATGAGAGGCAAATGCCATGTCCGCAAGTTCCACCCTGCCACAGCCCGGCCCCAGGGCGCTGTCCCGACTGGCCATTTTTCTGGCCGTGCTCGGCCCGGGGCTGGTGGTCATGCTGGCCGATACCGATGTCGGCAGCGTGATCACCGCGGCGCAAAGCGGGGCGCAATGGGGCTACCAGTTGCTCAGCCTGCAGCTCGTGCTCATTTCCATTTTGTATGTGGTGCAGGAGCTCACCGTGCGGCTGGGCATTTTCACCGGCAAGGGGCATGGCGAGCTGATTCGCGAGACCTTTGGTGCGCGCTGGGCCTGGGTATCGGTGGCGGGCCTGGCGGTGGCTTCGGTCGGGGCCATCATCACCGAGTTTTCGGGGGTGGCCGGGGTCGGGGCGCTGTTCGGCGTGCCACGCGGCTGGAGCCTTGGCCTGGCGGCGTTCTTTCTGCTGGCGGTGGTGTGGACGGGGTCTTACCGCCGGGTGGAGCGCATTGCCATCGCGCTCGGCCTGTTCGAACTGGTGTTCGTCTGGGTGGCGTTTCGCGCCCCCGTCGATGGCGCTCAGGTGTTGCAGGGGCTGGGCCATGTGCCGGTGCAGCATCCGGCGTATTGGTATCTGGTGGCGGCCAATATCGGCGCGGTCATCATGCCGTGGATGGTGTTCTATCAGCAGTCCGCCGTGGCCGACAAAGGGCTGAAGCCGGAGCAGTACGCCGCCGCCCGCTGGGACACGGCGGTGGGCGCCGTGCTCACCCAGCTCATCATGGCGGCGGTGTTGATGGTGACCGCTGCGGTGCTTTGGAACGGGCACAGCAACGCGCCGCTCAACACCGTGGGGCAAATAGCGCAGGCGCTCACCCCGTCGTTGGGCGAGACGCTGGGGCGCACCGTATTTGGCCTGGGCATTCTGGGGGCGGCGATGGTGGCCGCCATCGTGGTGGCGCTGGCGGCGGCCTGGGGGTTTGGCGAAGTCACCGGCTACAAACACTCGCTGGAACTGCATCCGAGGCAAGCGCCGTGGTTCTACTCCGTGTTCAGCGCGGGAGTGATCGGCGGGGCGCTGGTGGTGGCTTTCGTGCCCGATCTGGTCGCTCTGTCCATCGGGGTGGAAGTGATGAACGCCTTGATGCTGCCGCTGGTGCTGGGGTTTTTGGTGGCGCTGGCTGCCAAGGCGCTGCCCCCGGAGCATCGCCTGCGCGGCGCGTACTTCTGGGTGGTCGTCGCC
The DNA here is from genome assembly GCA_020722545.1 of Thiomonas intermedia. Taxonomy (GTDB): domain Bacteria; phylum Pseudomonadota; class Gammaproteobacteria; order Burkholderiales; family Burkholderiaceae_C; genus Thiomonas; species Thiomonas intermedia_B. The sequence goes on from DYKQ01000068.1 coordinate 8,491, forward strand.
GTGGTGGTGCTGACCGCTGGTTTAGGGGTGTATGGGGGGCTGAGCAGCCTGGTTTGAGCCCATTTGACGCCCTTTTGACGCAAAGTTTGCGGATAATCGCAACTTTTTGTCACAAGGGTCAGCATGGACGCGCATTCCGCCATCGTGGTGGTGATTCTCGGCTTGGTCGAGGGCATCACCGAATTTCTGCCGATTTCCTCCACCGGCCACCTCATTCTTGCCGCCAGCCTGCTGGGCTGGGTGAGCGACAAGGCCAAGGTGTTCGAAATCGCGATTCAAAGCGGCGCGATTCTGGCGGTGATGTGGCATTACCGCACCCGCATCGGCGAAGTGCTCACCGGACTGGCCGCCGCCGAACCTGCGCGGCGCAGGACCGCTAGGCGCTTTGCCATCAATGTGATCATCGGCTTCATTCCCGCGGCCATTCTGGGCTTGCTGTTTGCCGGCGCCATCAAACGCTGGCTGTTCGCGCCCGTGCCCGTGGCGCTGGCCTTCATCGCCGGCGCCTTGGTGATCTTCTGGGCAGAAGCCTGGCAGAAGCGGTCGGCGCAGCATGTGCGCATCCACCATGTGGACGACATGCGCGCGCTTGACGCGCTGAAGGTCGGCATCGCGCAGGCGTTTGCGCTCATTCCCGGCACCAGCCGCTCGGGCGCTTCGATCATTGGCGGCATGTTGTTCGGCCTCAGCCGCGCGGCCGCCACCGAGTTCTCCTTCTTCCTCGCCATTCCCACCCTGCTGGCCGCCACGGGATACGACCTGGTCAAACACCGCGCCCTGCTGAGCATGGGCGATCTGCCGGTGTTCGGTCTGGGCATGGCAGTGGCTTTTGCGTCGGCGCTGATGGTCGTGCGCTGGCTGTTGCGCTACGTGGGCGGACACAGTTTCGTGCCCTTCGCCTGGTATCGGCTGGTGTTCGGCGCACTGGTGCTGGTGACCGCCTGGGGCGGCTGGGTGAACTGGTCGGGTTGAACCCGCCCGCTTGTGTTCAGCGCGCGGTGAACACCAGGTCCCAGACGCCGTGGCCGAGATTCAGGCCGCGGCGCTCGAATTTGCTCACCGGGCGCCAGTCCGGACGCGGGGCGTAATCGGCAGCGGTGTTGACCAGCCCGGGTTCGGCGCGCAGCACCTCCAGCATGTGCTCGGCATACGGTTGCCAGTCGGTGGCGCAGTGCAGATAGCCGCCGGGTTGCAGGCGGCTTGCGGCCAACTGCACGAACGCAGGATGGATCAGCCTGCGCTTGTGGTGCCGCTTTTTCGGCCAGGGATCGGGAAAAAAGACATGCAGGCCGGCCAGGCTGTGCGGCGCGATCATGTGCCGCAACACATGCACCGCGTCGTGCTGCACGATGCGCAGATTGCGGAGCTTCGCGGCGTCGATGCGCTGCAGCAGCGCGCCCACGCCGGGCGGGTGCACTTCCACGCCGATGAAGTCCGTCTCGGGCTTTGCTGCGGCGATCTGCGCCGTGGCGTCGCCCATGCCGAAGCCGATTTCAAGCACCCGCGGGGCGGCGCGGCCGAATACGGCGGACCAATCGGCGAGGGCGTCGGCATAAGGCACGATCCAGCGCGGCCCCAATTCCGCCAGCGCGCGAGTCTGCGCCTCGGTGGTGCGCCCGGCGCGCAGCACAAAGCTGCGGATGCCGCGTCGCCGGAGCGCGCCGGCGTCGTCTATTGCGGGGTTTTGGTCAGCCGTCATGGCGAAAAAAATCCGGCTCAGACCGGAGATCATTTGGAGCGGGTGAAGGGAACATCACGCCGCACTCAACCCGTTGATTGATAACGAGTTTCTTCCGTTGACGCTACGGAATTAGGCCAGATTATGTACCGGACGTACCGCGTCGGCAACCAGATCCTATCCGCATTTGTCTGCTGACATTCACGGTCAGTCATCAACGCGCGCTCCATGCAGACGTGTTTCATTCTATCGTTTGATGTATAATATCAACGAAATCAAGGAACATCTTTGGGGCAATGGAAAGATCCTCACATGCCCAGCGCGCTCTTGCCCTGCTCCACAAGCAGGGCTTCCTGCGCACCCGCGACTTGGACACCATCGGCGCGCCGCGGGTGGTGCTGACACGTCTGTCCACTTCCGGGCAGTTGGAGCGTGTCGGGCGCGGCCTCTACCGTTTGCCAGGCAACCCCATGTCCGAGAAGGAGGACCTCGCCTCGATTGCAGTCAAGGTTCCCAAAGCCGTGTTCTGCTTGCTGACGGCACTCCAGTTCCACGAACTGACCACGCAACTGCCTCGCCAGGTTTGGATTGCCATGCCTCGTGGCAGCCACACCCCACGTATCGAGCACCCGCCGATCAAGATGGTGCAGATGGCGGGTGATGCCTATGCCTTGGGCATTGATGAGCACGAACGCGATGGCGCGAGACTGCGGATCTACAGTGCCGCCAAAACCGTGGCGGACTGCTTCAAGCACCGCAACCAGATCGGCCTGGACGTGGCCATTGAGGCGCTGAAGGCTGCCTGGAAGACACGCAAGGCTTCAGCCGATGACCTATGGCGCCATGCCAAGGTCTGCCGGGTTGCAAATGTCATGCGTCCTTACCTGGAGGCGGTTTCGCATGAGTGACCACGCCGCCTTGATTCGCGCTTTCCGGGCAAGCCGATCCGTGCATTCGGATCGAGACGTCGTTGTCAACGAACGGCACGGATAAGGCAGCCCATCATGGCACTCGACCACCTCACACTCACCACATACCGCGATCGGCATCCTGCATGGCGATTGCTGGCCTCGCCACATGCGCCATTGGTAGCAAGCTTCCTATACCGGGTGTTCGTTGCACCGAACGTGCGGCTGACGAGCGAAGCGGATCTGGCCGAAATGCTGGAAGACGAGCTGTTTGCGCTGCGCGAACAGCTCGGTGTCGAGGTGTATCCGAAAACCGCAACCGAATACCTGAATGACTGGTGCGCGCCGGACAAGGGCTGGCTGCGCAAGTTCTACAAGCCCGGCACCGACGAGGCCCAGTTCGATCTCACCCCTGCCACGGAAAAGGCCATCGCCTGGCTGGTGTCGCTGACCGAACGGCCTTTCGTCGGTACGGAATCGCGCCTGCTGACCATGTTCGCGCTGCTGGAGCAGATCAGCACTGGAAGCGAGGCCGATCCAGCCAGGCGCCTGGAGGAGCTGCATCGAAAGCGCAACGAGATCGATGCCGAAATCGGCCGCGTCCTGTCCGGCGATGTGCCGCTCATGGATGACACGGCCATCAAAGATCGCTTCCTGCAATTCCAGCAATTGGCGCGCGAACTGCTGAGCGATTTCCGCCAGGTAGAACACAACTTCCGCCAACTCGACCGCAGCGTCCGCGAGAAGATCGCGTTGTGGGACGGCAGCAAGGGGGCTTTACTCGACGAAGTCATGGGCGAGCGCGACGCCATCGGGGATTCCGACCAGGGGCGCAGCTTCCGTGCATTCTGGGATTTCCTGATGTCCAGCCGTCGCCAGGAAGAACTGTCCACACGGCTCGACCAGATCCTCGATCTGCCCGCCGTGGCTGCGCTCAAGCCGGAGCCGCGCACCCGCCGGGTGCACCACGATTGGCTGGAAGCGGGCGAACATACCTAACGCATGGTGGCGCAGTTGTCGCAGCAACTGCGCCGCTTCCTGGATGACCGGGCCTTCCAGGAAAACCGTCGCATCCTCGAACTGTTGCGCAGCATTGAGACCAAGGCGCTTGCATTGCGCGACATGCCACCGACCGGCGAAGTGATGCTCCTCGACGAGATGGGCGCGGACATCGCCTTGCCGCAGGAACGCCCCCTGTTTGCGCTCCATGCCAAGCCACGCCTGGCGGAACTGATACTTGAATCCGGCGAGGACGACGACATCGACACCACACGCCTGTTCGACCAGCACGTCGTGGACAAGACCCGCCTGCGTGAGGCCCTGCGGCAGGCATTGCGCCAGCAGTCGCAGATCAGCTTGCGCGCGCTGCTGGAGACGCAACCGCTGCAACAGGGATTGGCCGAACTGGTCACCTGGCTGGAACTGGCCCACGCGGGCAGCCGCGGGCTGGATGGCCTCAGAGCCACGGTGGATGACGATGTGCAGGAGATCATCGAATGGGCCGTGCAGGACGCGCCTGGCTCAACGGTACGACGGCGGGTGCGAATGCCCCGCGTGATTTTTACGCGTTGAATGCAAGCTGCGACGGATAGAGCGGAGGCCCATGAACGATATGCACCAGGATGATCCAGAAGGCGGCACCGAGTCGCGCCCGCCCGTTGTAGCGGAACTCTCGCAACTGATGGTGCATTTGCTCAAAGGCGTGTTGTACTGTCAGGACGACGAGCGCCTATGGGCCAGCCTGTTGAGCCTGCAAGCGCGGGTGCGGGAGCAGGCGGCGGTGTTGTTGCTGGATCTGGTACTGGACGAAGCCGAGGGGTACGCCTTCTTCAAAAGCCAGCCGGAGCCGGAGGATGTGGACGCCACACCCCGTCCGCCGCGCCTGATCGCGCGACGGCCGCTGTCCTGCCCGGTCAGCCTGATGCTGGCCTTGCTGCGCAAGCGCCTGGCTGAAGCCGACGCCGGCGGCGGCGATACCCGGCTGGTGCTGTCGCGCGAGGAGATCGCCGAACTGATGCGCGTGTTTCTGCCGGACGGCACCAACGAGGCGCGCCTCGTCGACCAAGTGGATTCGACCATCACCAAGGTGGTGGAACTGGGCTTTCTGCGCAAGCTCAAGCCCGTTGCCGGCGCAGCTCAGCAGGCACCTCGCTACGAGGTGCGGCGCATCCTCAAGGCGTTCGTCGATGCACAGTGGCTGGCCGACTTCGATGCGCGCCTGGAGGGCTATCGCACCGCATTGTCAGGTGCCGATCGCGACAAGGAAGCTGGCCGATGAACGATTTTTCGCCACAGGAGCTCGATTTCGTGGCCGACGACAGCCGCGTCGGCTTTCGCCTGCAGCGGCTGGAAGTTCTGAACTGGGGCACATTCGACCGGCGCGTCTGGCGCTATGAACTCGATGGGCGTAACGGCCTGCTCACTGGCGACATCGGTTCGGGCAAATCCACCCTGGTCGATGCCGTCACCACGCTGCTGGTGCCAGCGCAACGCATCGCCTACAACAAGGCCGCAGGCGCCGAGACGCGTGAGCGATCACTGCGGTCCTAGGTAGTGTGCAGCTTTGTGTGCAAAAGCGATCCTGAACAGGGCCATGCGAGGT
>DYKQ01000069.1 GCA_020722545.1 Thiomonas intermedia
CTTAATATGTAAATGGCAGGTATGGCGAGTATTTTTAATATGGAATACAGTTCCCGGTTAGCCCAATCAACCCCCTCGGGGGACGTGGAATCGGCAGTAGCTTGTGGCGCGATCAGCCGATTACTGATCATTCCAGGTTTTTGGCGTGGGTGTGGGGTGGTCACGCTCATGGCTGCTGGTGCGGCACGCCCTTGACGCGCGCATAGAGTTGGTGATAGCGCGCGTTGCCAATGAGGCGTTTCGCCCCTGTTTTCGCGAGCGAAATGGCCTGGGCACGAAGCAAGGTGGTCGCGTCGGCGCGGGCATAGGCCATGAAGGTGGCGTCAGTGGTTCCGGCGCGAATTGCCAGGCGGGGCAGGGTGCGCGTTGATGCAATCGGGCGAGTGCTCAGGGCGCCAATGGCCGATCCATGAAGGACGGTGTAGCCCGCGTCTTGCGCCAACCGCAGGCAGCGATCATCGTAACGCCCCCCGGGGAAGGACATTTGCCCGATCTTTATCTGCAGCTCATTTTCGAGGCGGACATGCGATTGCTGCAGCTCGCTTTTGAGCGCGTCGTCTGGCAGGTCGCTGAGAAAGCGGTGGGTGTGTCCATGCCCGCCCACCGCCATGCCTTGTTGCGTGAGCTGGCGAACCTGATCCCAGGTGCAGAAACCGGCGCGCTGACCGACGAAGTCGGTCGTGATGAAAAACAGCGCGCTCAGGCCGCGTTGCTTGAGCAAGGGCAGGGCGAGTTCGGCATTACTGGCGTGGCCGTCGTCGAAGGTGAGTAGCACGCCGCCGGGAATGGACGCGCCGGGTTGCTCGAGAGCGTGCGGGTGGATGACTGGAATGTGGGCTGCGGCCAGCAGATCGAGCTGTCTGGCAAACGTCTCTGTGGAGAGGGCATAGGGCCGGTCGATCGGGTCGATGGCCAGACGCTGCGCCTCGGTGGCGTAAAGCCCGTGGTACATCAGAATGCTCAGGCGCTTCATGTTTTTTCCCACTTGGCGTCGGCGCGGCCCTGGGCGAATTTCAGCAGGGCCAGCATGGCGGCGGCATTCATGTCGAAAAACACATGGGCGAAGCTGACGAATTTGTTTTTGCGCAGCGCCGGCGCCCAGTGTCCGGCGGCAGCCAGGAGGTAAAACGCAAGCTGCGCCAGCAGCGCAAGGCGGTAGAACGCCGACGGGATGAAGGCGCTGGTGAACAGGGTGATGATGAGGGCGTAGGGCACGAAGAGCCGGAAAACCTTGTGGGACAGGAACTGGAACCATACCGGGTTCTGCATAGGGCTGAACAGCCAAAAATTTCTCGAAAAGGTCTGGAAATTGCCTGTCAGGGTTCGAATCTTGCGTTTTTGCTCCGCGGCGGACTCGGTTTGCAGGGTGTCGTAGACGTGGGCCTGGGGTTCCATCAGGGTTCGTTTGCCCGCGCGGGTGATCTGCATGGGAATCTCGAAGTCGTCGAGGATGGTGTCCGGCGGGATGGGGGAGAAGTCGCGGGTGCGGATGGCGTAGAGCGCTCCGGTTGCGCCCACGGTCGAGTGAAAGCGGCTTTCGGATTTGCGGATGGCTTTTTCGTAGCGCCAGTACAGGCCGATGTTCTGCCCGGTCTGGGTGCTGCTGGGACGATGCACCAGTTCGCCGCTCACGGCTCCGACGGCGGGGTCGCAGAAATCGGAAATCAGTCGGCGCACCGATCCGGCTTCGAGATCCTGGCGCACGTCGCAGAACACGACGAATTCAGTCTGCACCTGGGCAAGCGCCAAGTTGAGTGCATACGCCTTGCCTTGCCGCTGGGCATAAGAGAGGGTGCGCACGCCGGGGGCGCCCTGCAGCACGGTGGCGGTGGCGTCGGTCGATCCGTCGGAGACCACCAGAATGTCGATCTTGTCCTGCGGGTAGTCGAGCGCGCGCAGATTGGCGATCTTGCCGGGCAGGCGCGCCGCCTCGTTATAGCCCGCCATGACCACGGTGAGGCGGGGAAGTGACTCGTGGTCGAGCAGGGGGCAGGCAAGCTGCGGACGCCGTTTGGCCAGCAGGCCGATCAAAACGGGATAGCCGACGTAGGTGTAGAGGATGAACAGGGCAGCTGCCCAGAACAGAACAAGCGGCATCATGACGAGGAGGGGGGCGAGGCCGCCTGCGAGCTGAGCGGGGCGAGTTGCCGCAGACCGCGGTGGACGGTGTCGATCCACTGTTGCTGGGCGATGCGGGTGGTGACGGCATGGTCGATGTCATGCAGATGGGCGAAAAGCAGACGGTGGTTGCGGGCTTGACGCAGACCAAGGGTGTCGCGCAACTGATCGGCGTAATTCACCGCGCTGAAATCGGCGCCCGCGCTGATAACCATCACCCCGACGCCGCGCTTGGCCAGCGCGAGCAGGCCCCGGCCCAGGGTGCGGCGGTCGACCTTTTCTTCGTCAACCGATTCTGCGCTGCTGGTCTGCATCGTGGTGAAGCGGGAGCCCCTGGCGAAAATTCGCGCAGCCTTGGCGCCCACTGCGGCCACGCCACGCAGACCCACGCGTGTCCATACCGCCCAGGCCTTGGGCCCGTAGCCGTGGCGCATCAGTCGCACGCCCAGGTAGCGCAACACGCTCAGCGGGGTAGTGAAATTCAGCGCGTCGTACATCACGATGGCACTCACTCGCGGATCGACCTGCGCCGTCCAGTAGCTGGGCATGGCGCCGCTGCAAAACCCGACGAGCGCGAAGTGCTGTGCGCCCGTGGTGCTTTGGAGCACGTCCATGGCGGCGCGCAGATCGGCCACCACCTGGTCTTTGTAGGACAGCCTGCCGTCGGCGCGCAAGCTGTCGCCCATGCCGTGCAAGTCGCAACGCAAGGTGGCGACGCCATCTGCGGCGAGGGCGCGGGCCAGTTTGACGTTCACGCGGTGCGCGCCAACCCGGTGGATGACTCCGGCGTTGAACAGCAGCACGCCGAAAGGAGGCGGCGACGCGGCGTCGTTGGCCGGAAAGGTCACGGTGCCCAGCAGATCGGCCTGCGGGCCGAAGGTCAGTGTGGTCTCACGCATGGGCGCCCTCGGCAAGATGGTCGAGCAGATCACGAATCCAGTGCATGGGGACGATGGACGTGGCGGCAGCGCTGTCGGTGGCCCAGTCGATCCGGGCGTCGCTATCGACGAACTCCACGGCAGGCGGCAGGGTCACGCCAGCGCGTTGCAGAAACTGTCGAGTCGCCTGCGAATCGGGCGAGAGCAGACGCAGCGTGCTGGCCGGAACGGTTTCCAGGCAGGCCGGGGTGAGGGCGTCGATCTGGCTGCGGGTTGCCGGGCTGAGGTAAAAACCGAGGGCCTCGCTCTCGGGGGTCGGCAGCATGGTATCGCGCAGGCGAGCACTTAGCAGCCAGCGCACGCCATAGCTCCGGTGCAGCGATTCGAGACTGGAGTCGGCCAGGCTGCGCAGATAGGCGCTGCCATCGAGCACCGGCTCGATGAGCATCAACAGCTGCGCCGGTGTGGGCGCCAGCCGCGCCACTTCCAGCGCGATGGCGCCGCCCAGGCGCAGGCCGACGGCCGACCAGCGAGGCGCACGACTGCGGCGAAGCAACTCCGCCAGCGCCGCCTGCGCATCGGCAATGCTGCCCTGCACATCCCATTCCTCGTCGCTTCCGGCCGAGTCGCCGCTGCCGTAATAGTCGAATCGGAGCACGTGATAGCCGATCGCAGCAAGGCGGTCGCTCATCACCCGGTAGAGCCGGTGCGCGCGTATGCCTTCCTGCCCGAAGGGGTTGCACAGCAACACGGCATGCTGCTGCGGCTGGGCATCCTCAGCCGGTTCGAGATACAGGCCAACCAATTCACGGCTGCCATTGAATAGACGCAAGGGAGTCAATGAGTTCTTCCTGAAGCGAGAGCCTGTCGATACAGCACTTTGCCAAAACCGCCCAGCACGGCCAGCGCGGCGGCATGGCCGGGCGGGCTCTGAAGTGCGGAAAGGTCGATGAAATCTGCGGTGGCGGTTTGAGGGTCTGCTGGACTGAGCAGGTCTTTGAGGACGACCCGCTGCCGCGCCACGGCCATTCCGACGTGCAGCGTTTTGGGTTCGAGGGCCAGGCCGAGGCCCAGCGCTTTCATGCAGGCCTCCTTGCGGGCCCAGCAGGCGAAAAACACCCCGGTCTGTTGTCTCAGCGGCAGTTGCACAAGTTCTGAAAATTCGTCTGCGGTCAGCACGCCGGAGGCCAAAGCGGCGTCGGGCAGATCGGGTCGGATGGCTTCGATGTCCACCCCCAGCGGCACGCCGTTGCTCACGGCCAGCAGCGCTTTGTCGAGGCTGTGGCTCAGGTTGAAGCACAGCGTCGCATCGCCAGAATGCCCGGTCAGCGCCGGCTTGCCGTAAGGGCCGAGGGCAAACTGCAGGTCTTGCGGCGCGCGTTTCAGGTAGCGCCCGAGAATCTGCCGGGTCCAGCCATGCGCGGCGATGAAACGGGTCTGGTCGACGGCAAACACGAAACGCCGGGCCCGCTCCTGTTCGGCGGCGTCGAGCAGATCGAGGGCGCAAGGCGGCGGGTGGCGCAGATCGAGTTCCCAGACGTGTACGTCGCGCTGTTGCGGTCGCGACAGCGGCGCGGCCGGGTCGTGCGCGCGGGCGGCGGAGCCCAGGCGCATGGCATTTCGCACTTGTTGTGACAGGGGGGTGGACAAGGTTTTCACGCGGCCGGATGAAGCACGTTGCGCATCAGAAAAATCGTTTTCGAGGTCATCGACCGACATGATGCAGGCGTCGCCGTCTTGCAGACAATCCCGTCAAGCGGGGGCAAACAAGGGCCTCAGGGAAGGCGGATCAGAGGCCGTTCTGCTTGGATCATAGGCAAGAGTCGTCGTTATCTTGTGACAACTTCTGCACAGTTTTCGCGGGAAACTGGGCTCATTCGTGCAGCGCCCGGCGGGTCGTCGCGATGGCGGTGCAAAGCTGCTGCACCCCGTCGAGCACATCCACGCCCATGCGCGGCAGGGTGTTGGGGGAGAGGGCGACCAACTGATCGTGCCGTACCGCGCTCAATCGCGGAAACTGCTTCCACGACTTGAGCCACTGCGCGCCTTGGGGGCTGGCGGTCACGATGAGTTGCGGGTCGGCCTGAAGCACGGCTTCGGCACTGATGGTGGGCGCCAGAACCGCCAGCGAGCCAAACACATTCTGCCCGCCGCACAGGGTGATGGCCTGGCTGATGAGTTGCTTGTGGCCCACGGTGATCAGCGGCTGGTTCCACACCTCGTAAAACACCCGTACAGCCGGTTTTTGGGCGGCGTAACGCTGCCGGATGGCGGCCAGACGCGTATTGAAATCGCGCACCCAGCGCCCGGCTTGCCGCTCTGTGCCCGCCAGTTCGCCGAGGCGGCTGACTGTGGACGCCAGCGACTCGAAGGTGTTGGCCTGGCTCCAGTACACCGGAATGCCCAGCGCTTTGAGCCTTGCCGCTTCGCGCGGGGGCGTGCCCGATTGCCAGGCCAGAATCAGATCGGGCTCGAGCCGGACGATGGCTTCCAGATTGAGGGCGAACGCGTCGCCCACGACCGGCAGTTTGCGCGCCCAGAACACATTGCCCGCGCCCTGAATCCGGCCGACGACGAATTTGCTGGCCCCGGCCGCCGCGCTGAGTTCGAGCAACTGCGGCGACAGCGCGATGATGCGCCGCGCCGGTGCGGGCAGGGAAACCACCTGACCCGTGTCGTCGGTCACCCGCACCGGGGCCGCCCAGGCGGCGCTGGGCAGCAGGATGAAGGCGAGGAGCGCCCAAAGCCATCGAGAAAACGTCATGTCGGTGCGGGGGTTTTGGGTTTGAAGGCGCACAGATCGGCCACCCCGCAGCGCCAGCATTCCGGCTTGCGCGCCTTGCAGACGTAGCGGCCGTGCAGAATCAGCCAGTGGTGGGCATGCAGGCGGAAGGGCGGCGGAATCACCTTCTCCAGCCGGGTCTCCACGGCCAGCGGGGTGTTGCCCTTGGCCAGCCCGAGGCGATTGGCCACGCGGAAAATATGCGTGTCCACCGCGATGGTGTCTTGCCCGAAGGCCACGTTGAGCACCACATTGGCGGTTTTACGTCCCACGCCCGGCAGCGATTCCAGCGCCTCGCGACTCTGCGGCACTTCGCCGCCGTATTGGTCGATCAGGATGCGGCAGGTGGCGATGATGTTTTTCGCCTTGGTCTTATACAGTCCGATGGTGCGGATGGCCTCGCGCAGCCGGTCTTCGCCGAGGTCGAGCAGCGCCTGCGGGGTGTTGGCCACGGCGAACAACTGCCGGGTGACCTTGTTCACGCTGACATCGGTGGCCTGGGCCGAAAGCGCCACCGCGACCAGCAGCTCGAAGGGCGTGCGGTATTCCAGCTCGGTGCGCGGCTCGGGGTTGGCGGCGGCGAAGCGCTCGAACAGGGTCTGGATCTGGGCGGGTTTCATGCGGCGCGATGATAGGCGCGGCGAGTTTTCGTCCTCCGGCGGCCATGCCAGCGGGCGCAAGGGCGATGGTATGATTTCCCTCTGCTGCGAGATCCACAATTTCTTTTGTAAATCATAGAGTTAGAACATATCGATGCGTTTGACCTCACTCCGTCTGGCCGGATTCAAGTCGTTTGCCGAACCTGTGACGCTGCCCTTTCCCGGCCGCATCAGCGGAATCGTCGGGCCCAACGGCTGCGGCAAATCGAACGTGATCGACGCGGTGCGCTGGGTGCTGGGCGAAAGCAAGGCCAGCGAGCTGCGCGGCGAGTCCATGCAGGACGTCATTTTCAACGGCAGCGGGCAGCGCAAACAGGCCAGCCGCTGCAGCGTGGAAATGGTGTTCGACAACAGCGATCATCGCATCGCCGGACAGTGGGGACAGTTCACCGAAATCGCCATCAAGCGCGTGCTCACCCGCGACGGCACGTCGAGCTATTTCATCAACAACCAGGCGGTGCGCCGCCGCGACGTGCAGGATATTTTTCTCGGCACCGGCCTGGGGCCGCGCTCCTACGCCATCATCAGCCAGGGCACCATCACCCGTATTCTGGAGTCGCGCCCAGAAGACCTGCGCATGATGCTCGAAGAGGCGGCCGGGGTGTCCAAATACAAGGAGCGCCGCCGCGAAACCGAGAACCGCCTGCAGGACACTCGCGAGAACCTCACCCGCGTGCAGGACATCCTGCGCGAACTCGGCAGCAATCTGGAGCGGCTCGAACAACAGGCCGAAGTCGCCTCCCGTTACCAGAGCCTGCAGGCCAGCGCGACGCGGGTGCAGCAGCAGCTCTGGCTGCTGCGTCAAGAAGAAGCGCAGGCCAAACGCCAGCAAATCACCCTGGCTGGCGGCGAGGCGATGAATGCGCTCGAAGCCCGCATCGCCGAGCAGCGCGCAATCGAGGCCGAAATCGAAACCTTGCGACAGGCGCAGTTCGCCAGCAGCGACACGCTCAACCGGGCGCAGGCCGCTTTCTACGCCGCACAGTCGCGCGTCAGCCAGCTCGAGGCGGAAATTCGCTTCGTCGTTGAGGGCCGTCAACGCGCTCAGGCCGCGCTGCAGGCCATCGACGCGCAAACGCAGGACTGGCAGCAACGCTACGACACCGCCGTGGCGCAGGCCGACGACACCGCCGAGCGCCTGGCCGATGCCGAGGTGCAGGCCGAGGTCGCGCAGGCTCGCGTGCAGGAGCAAAGCGAGCGCCTGCCCGCGCTCGAAGCCGCGCTGAGCGACGCGCAATTGCGCGCCGCCGACGAGCGCGCGCAGGCCGTCGGGGCGCAGCAGGCCTTGCAGGCCGAGGCGGCACGGCAGCGCGGCCTCGGGCAGCAGATCCAGCAGTTGCAACAGCGCGCCGAGCGGCTGCGCGCCGAGCAGCGCGCCGTGGTCGCGCCCGACAGTCTGCGTCTGGCCGACTTGCAGCGGCAGCAAGAAACCCTCACCGACGCGCTCGACACCACCCGCGCGCAGCGCGAACAACTCGACGACACCTTGCCCGATCTGCAACTGGCGCGGCAGCAGGCGCAGCAGGCGCAGCAGGCCGCTAGCGCGCAGCTTGCCGCCACGAGTGCGCGCATCGCTGCGCTCAAAGCGCTGCAGGAACGGGTGCTCACCGAAGGCAAGCTGCGGCCCTGGCTGGCCAAGCACGGGCTCGACGGCCTGTCGCAACTCTGGTCGCGCCTGCAGGTGGAAAACGGGCTGGAAACCGCGCTCGAAGCCGTGTTGCGCGAGCGCCTGTCCGCGCTGGAACTGCGCCAGCTCGACATGGCCGCAGGCTTTGCCGCAGATGCGCCGCCGGCCAAGCTGGCGTTCTATTCGGCAGCGGTGCAGCCCCCAGCCACCGAAGCGCGGGCGATCTCCGCGCCGCCCGCAGGCTGTCGGCCCTTGCGCGAAGGCGTGCGCAGCGGTGATGCTGCGTTGGCCAGCTTGCTCGACGACTGGCTGACCGCCGTTTTCATCGCGCCGTCGCTGCAGCAGGCGCTGGCGCTGCGCGCCACTCTGCCTGCGCAGACCGTGCTGCTCACGCGCGAAGGCCACGCGGTGTCGCGCCAGAGCGTGAGTTTTTACGCCCCGGATTCCGAGCAGTCCGGCGTGCTCGCGCGGCAGCAGGAAATCGACAATCTGGAGCGCCAGATCAAGGCCGAGCAACTCATCGCCGAGCAAAGCCGCGCCCGACTTCATCAGGCCGAACACGATCTGGGGCAGGCGCAGGAGCAGCTCGCCGCGCTGCAACGTCGCCAGCAACAAGACACTCAGCAACTGCACACCGTGCAGGTGGAACTGCTCAAACTCACCCAGCAGGCCGAGCAAAGCGCCGCACGCAATCAGCAGATCGCCACCGACCTTGGCGACATCGACGCCCAGCAGGGTGAATTGCAGGCGCAGCAGGCCGAGAGCGAAGCGCGGTTCGAGGAGCTAGACGCGCGTCTGGCCGACCAGCAGCAGTTGCAGGCCGATCTCGAAACCGAGGTGATGGCCGCGCAGCAGGCGCTCGCCGATGCGCGGGCGCAGCAGCGCCAGCTCGAATCGCAGGCGGCCGAGAGCGGCTATGCGGTGCGCAGCCTGCAACAAAAGCGGGCCGATCTGCAACGCGAGGCGCAGATGGCGCTGGAGCAGATCGCCCGCCAGACCAGCGCGCGCGAAGCGGCGCAGGCCGAACTCGCGCGGCTCAATGAGGAAAGCGCGCAGACCGACCTGCAATCGGCGCTGGCCGAGCAGCAAAGCGCGCAGGCCGTGCTGGGCGCCCGCCGCAGCGAAGCCGACGACATCGCGCTGCAACTCCGACAGCGCGAAGAGGCTCGGCTGACGCTCGACCGCGACCTCGATCCGCTGCGCCAGCGCATCACCGAATTGCAGCTCAAGGAGCAGGAGTTCCGGCTGCAGGCCGAGCAGTTCGCCCAGCAGCTCGCCGAGGCGCAGGCCGATATCGAAGCGGTGCGCGCCAGTCTGCCCGAAGGCGCCCAGGCCCCGGCGCTGGCGCGCGAGCATGAACGGCTGCAGCGCGACATCGCCGCGCTGGGGGCGGTGAATCTCGCCGCGCTCGACGAACTGAGTCAGGCGCGCGAACGCAAACAGTTTCTCGACGCCCAGCATGACGATCTGCAAACCGCCATCACCACGCTGGAAGACGCCATCCGCAAGATCGACGCCGAAACCCGCGACATGCTGGCCACGACTTTCGAGCAGATCAACGACCACTTCGGCCGCATGTTCCCGCTGTTGTTCGGCGGCGGCCATGCGCGGCTCATCATCACCGGCGAGGAAATTCTCGATGCCGGGGTGCAGGTCATGGCGCAGCCGCCGGGCAAGAAGAACAGCTCGATTCACCTGCTTTCCGGCGGCGAAAAAGCGCTGGTGGCCATCGCCCTGGTGTTCGCCATCTTCCAGCTCAACCCGGCGCCGTTCTGCCTGCTCGACGAGGTGGACGCGCCGCTGGACGATGCCAATACCGAGCGCTACGCCCGGCTGGTCAAGGACATGTCGGCCAGCACGCAGTTCCTGTTCATCTCGCACAACAAGATCGCCATGGAAATGGCCGACCAGCTCATCGGCGTGACCATGCAGGAGCAGGGCGTCTCACGCACCGTTGCCGTGGAAATGGACGCGGCGCTACGCTTTGCCCAGGCCGCCTGAGCCATACCGACACGCCGCACACACACTCACACACCCCCGAGGATTTCTGGATGGGACAGTTGCAAATCGCCTTGATCGTCATCGGCGCCCTCATCATCGCCGCCGTCATTGCCTACAACACCTGGCAGTCCGGCAAGTTCAAGCGCCAGCGCGCCGCCGTCGACGCCGATGATCCCGCGCGCGGCGAACTGGTCGAGCCCGGCGGCATCGACTCCCTGAGCGTGGACGGCGCGTCGCTGGAACGCGTGCCGTTGTCCCCGGAAGTCGGCCCGCGCCCGCGTCTGCTGCCGCTGCGGATCGACCCGCTCATCGATGCCATTTCCAGCTATCTGCTCGATCCGGCGCGGCCCGGCGAGGTGCTGCAGCCGCGCCTGCCCAAGGCCGCGCGCGCCGGGGCCAAGCGCATGTTGTTCGAGGGCCGCAATGCCGTAACCGGCCAGTGGGAGCCGCTCCAGCCGCAGCACCCCTACACGGAGCTTCAGGCCGCGGTGCAGCTGAGCAACCGCGCCGGGCCGATCAATGCCATCGAGTTTTCCGAGTTCATCGCCAAATGCCATGAACTGGGCGAGGCGTTGGGCGTGCCGCCCGACCTGCCCGACATGGCCGAAGCGCTGGAGCAGGCGCGGCAGCTCGACGCCTTTGCCAGCGCCAACGACGCGCAGCTCTCCATCACCCTGCGCGCCCGCAGCGTGCCCTGGGGCATCGACTTTCTGCGTCAGCGTGCGCAGGCCGCCGGTTTCGTTCCGGGCGCCGAGGCCGGGCGCATGGTGCTGCTGTATCAGGATGTCGATCAGGCGCCCACCCCGCTGGTGCATCTGCAGTTCGACGCCCGCGCCGATCTTTCAGACAGCGCAGCCGCCGTCAGCCACGCCACCCTGCTGCTCGAAGTGCCGCAGGCCCCCGCAGCGCAAAAGCCCTTTGGCCGCATGCGCCAGGCCGCGCGCGATCTCAGCACTGCGCTCGACGCCGCGGTGGTCGATGACAACAACGCGCCGCTGTCAGACGCCGCGCTCGACCACATCGAAAAGCAGCTCGACATGCTCTACGCCGTGCTCGACCAGCAGGGCCTGTCCGCCGGCTCCGCCACGGCGCAGCGGCTGTTTTCCTGAGCGTCGCCATGCCTGCGGTCAATCCCGTCGAGCGCGCTGCGGCCTTGCGTGCCGAAATCCATCGCCTCGACCACGCCTACTACGTGCTCGACGCCCCGCTCGTGCCCGATGCCGACTACGACGCGCTGTTTCGCGAGCTGCAGCACATCGAAGCGGCGCATCCAGAACTGCGCACGCCCGACTCCCCCACTCAGCGCGTGGGCGGCGCGCCGCTGCCGCAGTTCGCCCCGGTGCGGCATGCCGTGCCCATGCTGTCCATCCAGACCGAAACCGACACCACGCCGCAAGGGGCAGCCGCCTTCGACCAGCGCGTGCGCAACCGCCTCGGCCTGGGCGCCGACGATCCGCCCGTCAACTACTGCGCCGAACTCAAGTTCGACGGCCTGGCCATCAATCTGCGTTATGAACGCGGCGTGCTGGTGCAGGCCGCGACGCGCGGCGACGGCGAAACCGGCGAAGACGTGACGCAGAACGTGCGCACCATCCGCAGCGTGCCGCTGCAACTGCGCACCTCCACGCCGCCCGCCGTGCTCGAAGTGCGCGGCGAGGCGCTGATGAAGCGCGCCGACTTCGCGCGGTACAACGACCGCCAGCGCGCCAAGGGCCTGCCCACGCTGGTCAACCCGCGCAACGGGGCGGCCGGCAGCATCCGCCAGCTCGACCCCGCCATCGCCGCGCAGCGCCCGCTGGCGTTCTACGCCTACGGCTGGGGCGAGATTCAGGGCTGGGACGGCCAGCCCGACACCCACCACGCCATGCTCGACGCGTTCGAAGCCCTTGGCCTGACGGTGGCGCCGCAGCGCGTGCACGGCCCCGGCGCGCAGACCCTCATCGACTTCCACGCTCGCATCGCCGCCGCGCGCGATGACCTGCCCTTCGACATCGACGGCGTGGTCTACAAGGTGGACAGCCTGGCGCTGCAACGGCAACTCGGCTTTCGCAACCGCGAGCCGGTGTGGGCGGTGGCGCACAAATACCCGGCGCAGGAGCGCAGCACCCGCGTGCTGGCCATCGACATTCAAGTGGGACGCACCGGCAAGCTCACCCCGGTGGCCAAGCTGGAGCCGGTGTTCGTCGGCGGCGTGACCGTGACCAACGCCACCCTGCACAACGAAGACGAAGTGCGCCGCAAGGACGTGCGCGTGGGCGACCTGGTGATCGTGCGCCGCGCCGGTGACGTGATTCCCGAAGTGGTCAGCGTCCAACTCGACCGGCGTCCGGCGGATGTGGGCGCACCGTTCGATCTTTACAAGCAGCTCGGCGGCCATTGCCCGGTGTGCGGCTCGGCCATCGTGCGCGAAGAAGGCGAGGTCGACTGGCGCTGCACCGGCGGCCTGTTTTGCGCCGCGCAGCGCAAGCAGGCCATCCTGCATTACGCCAGCCGCCGCGCCATGGACATCGAGGGCCTGGGCGAGAAGCTGGTCGATCAATTGGTGGACGGCGGCATCGTCCATACCCTGCCGGATCTGTACCGGCTGGGCCTGATGAAGCTCGCCGCACTCGACCGCATGGCCGACAAGAGCGCCGCCAAGCTGCTCGCCGCGCTGGAGCACAGCAAGGCTGCGACGTTGTCGCGCTTCATCTACGCCTTGGGCATCCGTCACGTCGGCGAGGCCACGGCCAAGGATCTGGCGCGCCACTTCGGCGGGCTCGACGCCATTCTTGACGCCTCCCTGGAACAGTTGCTCGAAGCGCCCGATGTCGGCCCCGTGGTGGCGCAAAGCATCCGCACCTTCTTCGACCAGCCGCACAACCGCGAAGTGGTGGAACAACTACGCGCCTGCGGCGTGCATTGGAGTGAGGCCGCACCCGACCGCGACGCCCCCAAACCGCTCGCAGGCAAGACGCTGGTGCTCACCGGAACCCTGCCCACCCTGAGCCGGGAGGAGGCCAAGGCCCGCATCGAAGCGGCCGGCGGCAAAGTGGCCGGCTCGGTCTCGAAAAAGACCGATTACGTGGTCGCCGGAGCCGAGGCCGGGAGCAAGCTCGCCAAGGCGCAGGAACTCGGCGTGACCGTGCTCGACGAAGCGGAACTGCTGAAGCGGCTGGCGGAACTCTCGGCATAGTGCAATATGCGCATAGCCGTCGGGCATGAATCATTCGGACCACGCTGCCTGTCAGTTCCCGCAGGATTCCCAACCGTTTTTGGGAAGAGGTCGGGATGAGATTTTTGCCATCGTTTGAGAGCGCCCCCAGGTCCGGGCAATCCCCACCCCAACCCTCCCCACGAGTGGGGAGGGAGTGATCTCACCTCCTCCGCGTCGTGGGGGAGGTCGGGAGGGGGACGACCCAGCCCGCCCCCCGCGGGAATCAAGGAAACTTGGGGCGGCCTTGCGTTTCCATGAGAGCGCCCCCAGACCTGCCGCGTTCGCGTCAGGCCCCCCGAGGGGGATGAGA
>DYKQ01000070.1 GCA_020722545.1 Thiomonas intermedia
TGGTGCCGGTGAAAGGAGTCGAACCCTCGACCTTCGCATTACGAATGCGCTGCTCTACCAACTGAGCTACACCGGCGAAGCCCGCCATTCTATACCAGGGCGGGATTTGCTTTTCAGTTCAGACGGACTGGGCGTGGTAGCGCTGCAGCAGTTCGACTTCTTCGCGCGAGCCGAGCATCACGCTGCAACGCTCATGCAGCGAGGTGGGGACGATGTCGAGGATGCGCTGCGAGCCAGTTGTGGCTGCGCCGCCGGCTTGCTCCACCAGCAAGCTCATGGGGTTGGCTTCGTACAGCAGGCGCAGCTTGCCGGGTTTGTTCGGCTCGCGCTTGTCCCACGGATACAGGAACACGCCGCCTCGCATGAGGATGCGGTGCACATCGGCCACCATGCTGCCCACCCAGCGCATATTGAAGTCGCGCCCGCGCGGGCCGTCCTTGCCTTGCAGGCATTCGTCGATGTAGCGCTTGACTGGCGGCGCCCAGTGGCGCAGGTTGGACATATTGATGGAGAACTCGCTGGTGCTGGGCGGAATTTGCAGATCGCTCTGGGTGAGCACGAAGCTGCCTTGTTCGCGGTCGAGGGTGAACACGGCCACTCCATGCCCTACGGTGAGCACGAGCTGGGTTTGCGGGCCGTAGACGCAATAGCCGGCGGCAACTTGCTTGCTGCCGGCTTGGAGAAAATGCTGCTCGGTGACGCCGGTGGCGTTTTGGGGAATCTGCAGCACGGAAAAGATGGTGCCGATGGTGACGTCGACATCGATGTTGGACGAGCCGTCGAGCGGGTCGAACAGCAGCAGGTATTCGCCGCGCGGGTAGTGCTCGGAGACCGGGAACACGGTGTCCATTTCTTCCGAGGCCATGGCGGCCAGATGTCCGCCCCACTCGTTGGCGTGGATCAGCACATCGTTGGCGATGACGTCGAGCTTCTTCTGCACTTCGCCTTGCACATTGCCGGTGCCGGCGGAGCCGAGCACGTCGCCCAACGCGCCTTTGTTCACGGCGATGCTGATGCGTTTGCAGGCGCGGGCGACCACTTCGACGAGCAGGCGCAGTTGGGGCGTGATGACGCCGTGCTCGCGCTCCTGCTCGACGAGATAGCGGGTGAGGTTGACGGATTGGGTCATGGGGAGTCTCTGGAAGGAAAGGGCGCGCCGCGATCAGTCGGCCAGGGCGCGTTCGATGATTTCGCGGGTGTCGGAAGACAGCGTGGCGCTTTCTGCCACGGTGCGTAGCGCTTGTTGCGCCGCTTCGCGATAGGCGGGCGCGAGTTTTCGCCAGCGGTCGAGGGCCCGCGCCAACCGGGCGGCAACCTGCGGGTTGATGGCATCGAGCGCCTGAACCTGTTCGGCCCAGAAGGCGTAGCCCGCACCGTCGGCGCGGTGGAAGGCGCCGGGGTTGGCCTGGCAGTAGGCGAACAGCACGCTGCGCGCGCGGTTGGGGTTGTGCAGCGAAAACGCGGGGTGCCGCATCAGCGCGCGCACGCGGTCGAGCTGCTGGCCATCGCGGTCGGGCGCGCCGGCCTGCAGCGCGAACCATTTGTCCATGACCAGGGCTTCACCGGCGAACTGGGTGGCGAAGCGCTCCAGCGCAGGCTTGGCGAGATCGGCGCCGACTTGCACCAACGCGGCCAGCGCGGCGAAGCGGTCGGTCATGTTGTCGGCATCCTTGACGCGCTGATAGACCCGTCCCAGCCAAGTCGCCTGGCCCAGTTCGCACAAATGCGCCTGAGCCAGATTGCGCAGGGCGCGGCGACCGGCGCTGGCAAAGTCGGGGCTGTAGCCGCCTTCGGGCGTGAGGCTGTCCCAGAGGATTTGCCAGTCCTGCGCGAGTTCTCGCGCCAGCGCGGTGCGCAGCGCCTGACGGGCGCGGTGGATGCGGGGAGGATCGACCTCTTCAAGCTGCTCGGCGATGTAGGCCTCGCCGGGCGGGGTGAGCAGCAGTTCCTTGAACGCGGGATCGAGCTTCGGGTCGCGGAGCACGGCGCGCAGCGCGTCGAGATAGGGCGAATCGAGGTTCAGCGTCTCGCCGCGAACGGCCGCCAGCAGGCGCGACAGCGACAGTTTCTGCGCCGCTTCCCAACGGTTGAACGGGTCGGCATCGTGTGCGAGCAGATGCAGCAACTCGGCATCGGTGTAGGCGTAGTCGAGGATCACCGGGGCGGAGAAGCCTCTCAGCAATGAGGGCGTGACTGCGTCGGCATCGATCTGCTCGAAGACGAAGGTCTGCTGGTCTTCAGTGAGCACGAGCACGGTTGAGGCGCCCTTGTCCTGGCCTTGCAGCCACAGCGGCAAAGCGTTGCCCCGGGCGTCGAGCAAGCCCATGGCGACCGGAATGACCTGCGGCTGTTTGCCCGTCTGACCGGGCGTCTCGGGCAGGGTTTGTCGAAGGGTGAGGGTGTAGGTGCGGGCGGCGGTATCGAGCGAGCCGCTGGCATGCAGGCGCGGCGTGCCAGCCTGGCTGTACCAGCGCTTGAAGGCGGCAAGATGTTGCGCCAGCGCAGAGTCCGGGTTGGCGTCAGCCATGGACTGGGCGAAGTCGTCGCAGGTCACGGCTTGGCCGTCGAAACGCTGGAAGTACAGATCCATGCCTTTGCGGAAACCCGCTCGGCTCACCAGGGTCTGCATCATGCGGACCACCTCGGCGCCTTTCTCATAGACGGTCGCGGTATAGAAATTGTCGATGGCCTGGTATTGCTCGGGGCGCACCGGATGCGCCATCGGGCCGGCATCCTCGGAAAACTGCGCGGTGCGCAGCACCCGCACGTCCTCGATGCGCTTGACCGCGCGCGCGGATTCGCCGCCCGAAGCTGCGGCCAGATCCTGGCTGAATTCCTGATCGCGGAAGACGGTGAGACCTTCCTTGAGGCTGAGCTGGAACCAGTCGCGGCAGGTGATGCGGTCGCCCGTCCAGTTGTGGAAGTACTCGTGGCCGACCACGCTCTCAATACCGGCATAGTCGGCATCGGTGGCGGTGGCCGGATTGGCCAGGACGTACTTGGTGTTGAAAATGTTGAGGCCCTTGTTTTCCATGGCCCCCATGTTGAAGTCGCTCACCGCCACGATCATGAAACGGTCCAGGTCGAGGCTCAGGCCGAAGCGCTGTTCGTCCCACGCGATAGCCTTGATCAGCGACTGCATCGCGTGCTCGGTCTTGTCCAGATCGCCCGCGCGCACATAGACCTGCAGCAGATGCGTCTTGCCCGAGGCGGCGCGCACGGTCTGTTCGCGGCACGCCAGATTGCCGCCAACCAGGGCGAACAGGTAGCAGGGCTTGGGAAACGGATCGTCCCACACCGCTTCATGGCGGCCGCCGTCCAGGTCGGTCTGCGACACCAGATTGCCGTTGGACAGCAGCACCGGGTACTGCGATTTGTCGGCCCGCAGAGTGACGTGAAAGCGGCTCATCACATCCGGGCGGTCGGGCCAGTAGGTGATGCGGCGAAAGCCCTCGGCCTCGCACTGGGTGAAGAACGCGCCGCCCGACATGTAAAGGCCGGCCAACTGGGTGTTGGCCTGGGGGACGTTGAGGGTTTCGATTTCCAGCGTGAACGTCTCGGGCAGTTTGTCGAGCACCAGGGTGTTGACGTCCTGGCGGAAGGCGACGAA
Source organism: Thiomonas intermedia (assembly GCA_020722545.1). Classification (GTDB taxonomy): domain Bacteria; phylum Pseudomonadota; class Gammaproteobacteria; order Burkholderiales; family Burkholderiaceae_C; genus Thiomonas; species Thiomonas intermedia_B. The sequence continues at coordinate 3,611 of DYKQ01000070.1, forward strand.
TTCGCCGTTCACCTTCAGGGTGAGCAGGGTGATGTCTTCGCCGTCGAGCACCAGCGGGGCGGACTCGGCGGCGCCTGCGATGCGACGCACCGCCATGCGGCTGTGCACACGGGTCTTGGCGGGGTCGAGATCGAAGCGCAGGTGCACGCTGTCGATGGCGTAGGACGGCGGGGCGTACTCCGCCAGGCGGGTGATGCGGGCAGGCGTGTCGGGTTTGGCGGTCATGGCAGTGCGGGTTTCAGCGGGACGGGGCGATAGAGAAAACGCGAGCCGTGCGGTTCAAAGGCCGGACTTCAGGCTGGCGGTGATGAATTCGTCGAGGTCGCCATCGAGCACTTTCTGGGTGTTGGAGATTTCGACATTGGTGCGCAAGTCCTTGATGCGGCTCTGGTCGAGCACATACGAGCGGATCTGGTGGCCCCAGCCGACGTCGCTCTTGCTGGCTTCGAGCTTTTGCTGCTCGGCCATGCGCTTGCGCATTTCGTGCTCGAACAGGCGGGAGCGCAGCATGGCCCAGGCCTCGTCGCGGTTGCGGTGCTGCGAGCGGTCGTTCTGGCACTGCACCACGATGCCGGTGGGGATGTGGGTCAGCCGCACCGCCGAGTCGGTCTTGTTGATGTGCTGGCCGCCCGCGCCGCTGGCGCGGAAGGTGTCGGTGCGCACATCGGCCGGGTTGATGTCGATCTCGATCGAGTCGTCCACCTCGGGATAGACGAATACGCTGGCGAAGCTGGTGTGGCGTCCGCCGGACGAATCGAACGGGCTTTTACGCACCAGCCGATGCACGCCGGTTTCCGTGCGCAGGTGGCCGTAGGCGTAATCGCCCTCGACCTTGATGGTGGCGCTGCGGATGCCGGCGACGTCGCCCTCGGTCTCTTCCATCACCTCGGTCTTGAAGCCTTTGCGTTCGCAATAGCGCAGGTACTGGCGCAGCAGCATGCTGGCCCAGTCGCAGGCCTCGGTGCCGCCGGCGCCGGCCTGAATGTCGATGAAGCAATTGTTGGGATCGAGCGGGTTGGAGAACATGCGGCGGAATTCCAGCGCCTCGACTTCGGCGGCGGACTTCTCGACATCGGCCTCGATGGCTTCGCAGGTGGCGTCATCGCCTTCCTCGCGCGACATCTCGAACAGTTCGCTGTGATCGGCAAGCGCCGTGGTCAGGCTCTCCAGCCCGAGCACCACGGTTTCGAGCGACTTGCGCTCGCGGCCCAGCTCTTGCGCGCGCTTGGGATCGTTCCAGACTTGCGGGTCTTCGAGCGTCCCCGCAACTTCCATCAGCCGCGACGCCTTGGCATCGAAGTCAAAGATACCCCCTTAGCGCTTGAACGCGCTGCTGGAGGTCGGTGATTCGGTTGGAGATGGCGTTGAGGCGTTCTGCGTCCATGATGCTCTTGTGATGACAAAGGGCGCTATTTTCGCACCCCTTGCCTCTGCCTTGCACTTTGGCCGTTTGCTCAAACCGGTTTGAAGAATTCCTTGGCCTTGTCGAACCACGACTTGGCTTGCGGCGAGTGGCGATCACCACCCTTTTTCAGCGACTCATCGAGTTCGCGCAGCAGCCGCTTCTGCTCCTCATTGAGCTTGACGGGCGTCTCCACGGTGATGTGGCAATACAGGTCGCCGGGATAGCTCGAGCGCAGGCCTTTGATGCCTTTGCCGCGCAGGCGGAAGGTCTTGCCCGCCTGCGTGCCTTCGGGGAGGTCGATCTCCGCTTTGCCGTCCAGCGTGGGCACATCGATGCCGCCGCCAAGAGCCGCCTTCGCCATGCTCACCGGAACGTGACAGTGCAGGTCGTCGCCGTCTCGCTCGAACACCGCATGCTGCTTGATATGGATTTCCACATACAGGTCGCCGGGCGGCCCGCCGTTGACGCCGGGTTCGCCGTTGCCGGTGGAGCGGATGCGCATGCCCGAATCGATGCCCGCAGGAATCTGCACTTCCAGGGTCTTCTGCTTCTGGATGCGGCCACGGCCATGACAGACCGTGCAGGGCTCGGGAATGAGCTTGCCTGTGCCGTGGCAGGTCGGGCAGGTCTGCTGCATGGCGAACGGCCCCATGCGCTGCGCCACCTGGCCGCTGCCGTGGCAGGTCGGGCAGGTGATGGGCTTGGTGCCAGGTTTGGCGCCGCTGCCGTGGCAGGTGTCACATTCTTCCCAGCCGGGGATGCGCAGACTCTTGGTGACGCCATGTGCGGCATCTTCGAGGCTGATTTCCAGCGAATAGCTCAGGTCGTTGCCGCGGTAAACCTGCTGTCCGCCACCGCCGCGGCGCCCGCCGCCAAAAATCTCGTCGAAAATGTTGCCGAAGTCGCCAAATCCCCCCGCACCGCCTCCGAATCCGCCAAAGCCTCCCGCCGAGGGGTCGACCCCGGCATGGCCGTACTGGTCATAGGCGGCGCGCTTCTGGGTGTCGCACAGGCACTCGTAGGCTTCCTTGACGACTTTGAACTGTTCTTCAGAGTCTTTATTGCCCTGATTGCGGTCAGGGTGGTACTTCATGGCCAGCTTGCGGTAGGCCTTCTTGATCTCGTCTTCCGAGGCGTTTTTGCTCACGCCCAAGACTTCGTAATAGTCACGTTTGGCCACGGGTTCAGCCTTGCAATTCGGTTCAAAAACAAAGGACAAACGGGAGGGCCGCGCGATCAGCGGCCCTCCCGTCGGGAGACTTCAAGTGTGGCGACGATCAGGCCTTGCCGTCCTTCACTTCCTTGAACTCGGCATCGACCACGGTGTCGTCGCCTGCAGCCTGGCCTCCGCCGCCACCGGATGAGGCGCCACCGGCCGCGCCGGGTTCAGCGGCTTGGCTGGCATACATCTTTTCGCCCAGCTTCTGGCTGGCGGTCAGCAGTGCGGCGGTCTTGGCCTCGATCTCAGCCTTGTCTTCCGACTTGATCGCCTCTTCGGCCTCCTTCAGCGCAGCCTCGATCGACGCCTTCTCGCCGGCGTCGATCTTGTCGCCATACTCGGATAGCGACTTGCGCGTGCTGTGCACCGCCGCATCGGCCTGGTTGCGGGCATCGACCAGTTCGCGCTTCTTGTGGTCTTCGGCGGCGTTGAGTTCGGCGTCGCGCACCATGCGCTGCACTTCCTCTTCGCTCAAGCCGGAATTGGCCTTGATGGTGATCTTGTTTTCCTTGCCGGTGCCCTTGTCCTTGGCGCTGACGTGCAGGATGCCGTTGGCGTCGATGTCGAAGGTGACCTCGATCTGCGGCACGCCGCGCGGCGCCGGCGGGATGCCTTCCAGATTGAACTCGCCCAGCAGCTTGTTGCCCGCCGCCATTTCGCGCTCACCCTGGAAGACCTTGATGGTCACCGCCGGCTGGTTGTCGTCGGCGGTGGAATAGACCTGGGTGTGCTTGGTCGGCACGGTGGTGTTCTTGCTGATCATCTTGGTCATCACGCCGCCCAGGGTTTCGATGCCCAGCGACAGCGGGGTGACGTCGAGCAGCAGCACGTCCTTGCGGTCGCCCGCCAGCACCGAACCCTGGATGGCGGCGCCCACGGCCACGGCCTCGTCGGGGTTGACGTCCTTGCGGGGCTCCTTGCCGAAAAACTCTTTCACCTTGTCCTGCACCTTGGGCATGCGGGTCATGCCGCCGACCAGGATCACGTCGTCGATGTCGCCGACCTTCACGCCGGCATCGGTGATGGCCGTGCGGCAGGGCGCGATGGTGCGCTCGATCAGATCTTCAACCAGCGATTCCAGCTTGGCGCGGGTGAGCTTGAGGTTCAGGTGCTTCGGGCCGGAGGCATCGGCCGTGACATAGGGCAGGTTGATCTCGGTCTGGGCGGAACTCGACAACTCGATCTTGGCCTTTTCCGCGGCGTCCTTCAGGCGCTGCAGCGCGAGCACGTCCTTGCTCAGGTCGACGCCCTGTTCCTTCTTGAACTCGGCGATGATGTAGTCGATGATGCGCTGGTCGAAGTCTTCGCCGCCGAGGAAGGTGTCGCCGTTGGTGGAGAGCACCTCGAACTGCTTTTCGCCCTCGACGTCGGCGATTTCGATGATGGAAATGTCGAAGGTGCCGCCGCCCAGGTCATAGACCGCAATCTTGCGATCGCCCTTGCCGTGCTTGTCCAGACCGAAGGCCAGCGCTGCGGCGGTGGGTTCGTTGATGATGCGCTTGACGTCCAGCCCGGCGATGCGGCCGGCGTCCTTGGTGGCCTGGCGCTGACTGTCGTTGAAGTAGGCCGGCACGGTGATGACGGCTTCCGTCACCGTCTCGCCGAGATAATCCTCGGCGGTCTTTTTCATCTTGCGCAGCACTTCGGCGCTGATCTGCGGCGGCGCGAGTTTCTTGCCGCGCACTTCCACCCAGGCGTCGCCGTTGTCGGCCTTGACGATGCTGTAGGGCATCAGGTTGATGTCCTTCTGCACTTCCTGTTCGGTGATCTTGCGGCCGATCAGGCGCTTGACCGCATACAGGGTGTTCTTGGGGTTGGTGACCGATTGACGCTTTGCCGACGCGCCCACCAGAATTTCGCCGTCTTCCATATAGGCGACGATGGACGGCGTGGTGCGTGCGCCTTCGCTGTTCTCAATGACCTTGGGCGTATTGCCCTCCATGACCGCCACGCAGGAGTTGGTGGTGCCCAGGTCGATACCGATGATTTTTGCCATGGAAATTCTCCGAATGTGCCGCGCCGCGGGGCGCTGATTTTTAACTGTCAACTAGATGAGGAAGCCTGTCGTGAATTCAAGTCAGGCGGATTCGAGTCTTGCGAATCTGGCCATATCCATGCAGGGATGATTTATTGCGCCACCGTGACCAGCGCCGGGCGCAGGGTGCGTTCAGCGATCCGATAGCCTTTTTGCAGCACCGAAACCACCGTGCCGGACGGCTGCTCGGCCGGTTGCACCGAAATGGCCTGGTGCAACGTCGGGTCGAATTTCTCGCCTGCTGCAGGTGCGATTTCCTGCAGGCGGTTGCGCTCGAAGGCCGATTTGAGCTGGCTCAGGGTGAGTTCCACGCCTTGTTTGAGCACATCGGGCTTGCCGCTGGTGTCGGCCAGCGCCGCCTCCAGGCTGTCCTTGACCGGGAGCAGTGATTCGGCGAAGCCTTCCACCGCAAACTTGCGGGCCTTGGCGGCTTCATCTTCCGCGCGGCGGCGGATGTTTTCCACCTCGGCGCGGGCGCGCAGCAATTGGTCGTTGAGCTTGGCGATTTCTTCCTGGGCCTGCGCCAGCTCGTCGCTCAGAACGGGCTCGGGAATCAACTCCTGATGTGCGCCGCCAGCGGTTTGTGGATCGTCGGAAGGGGGGGTCTGGGGATCAGTCTGCATGGTCGCGAACGCGGCGAAAGCGCGCGGATATAAAAAATGACCTTTCCAGCTTGGGGGTGTCTTGCCCAATTTCAAGAGCCTGTCGGCCCGTCAGGAAGGCCAGTTTTACCGATGCGGAATGAAAAAATCCCCCGCGGGTGCTGCTGCGGGGGATTTCGATGGGCATGACGGCAGGCGCTGCCGTCATGCCGGAACGCCCAGCGTCTGGGCGAGGGCCTTACTGGGCCTTCATTTCTTCTTTTTTCATTTCCTTGTGTTCGGCTTTTTTATGCTCGACCTTCTTGTGGTGTTCTTTTTTGTGATGCTCAACCTTGTGATGCTCTTTTTTCATTTCCTTGTGGGCTTCAGGCTTGGCGGCTCCAGAGGCGGCCGGGGCCGGAGTTTGCGCCATGGCAACGGTGGCGAACAGGGAAGCGAACAGCGTGGCAACAATTTTTTTCATGATGGAATGCCCTTTCAATGTTTGGGATGGAAACGATCCAGGCTGGATCAGAGGCTTAATGCGTGTCCCGGTAGATGGGTTGACACAACTTTGCAAAACTTGCGATTTCGATGGCTTGCAGCCCGGATAATGTCTATTGCGTCTACCGAATTTCTGCGTTCCTGTGAGTTCAACCATGTCTGAGTTTTCCGTGCTGTTTGTCTGTATGGGCAATATCTGTCGCTCGCCAACGGCCGAGGGCGTGTTTCGTACCAAAGTGCGTGAAGCCGGGTTGGAAAAGCGGGTTCGCATCGATTCGGCCGGCACCCACGCCTTCCATGTGGGCTCGGCGCCTGATCGTCGCAGCCAGCGTCATGCGCTGCAGCGGGGCTACGACCTTTCTGGCCTGCGTGCCCGCGCCGTGGAAGATGCGGATTTTTCGCGTTTCGATCTGCTGCTGGCGATGGACTGGGACAACCTCGCTTTGCTGGAGCAGCGATGTCCGCCGCAGTTTGCTTCGCGCTGCCGACTGTTTTTGAGTTTTGCGCCGCAGGCGCCGGTGGCCGCCGTGCCCGATCCGTATTACGGCACTGAGCGCGACTTCGAGCGGGTGCTCGATCTGGTGGAGCAGGCCAGCGCGGGTCTGCTCGCCTACATCGAAAAGCAGCTGGCGCAGCGGGCCTGAAGCGCCGCGGGTTCACTGCACTTCCTTGAACGGCAGGCGCTCTTGCAGGCTGTTCTGATGCTCGGCGAGAGCGGCTGATTCACGCTCCAAATAATCTTCCACCGCCCGCGAAAACTGCGGATGCGCCAGCCAATGCGCCGACCGGGTGGCCACGGGTTGCAGTCCGCGCGCCATTTTGTGCTCGCCCTGTGCGCCGCCTTCGAAGGTGGTGTAGCCATGGGCCAGACACCAGGCGATGGGCTGGTAATAGCACGCGTCGAAGTGCAGGGCGGGAATGTGGGCGACGGCGCCCCAGTAGCGACCGTAGGCGATGCGGCTTTGCGGGTCGAGCAGGACGAGCGAACTGGCCGCGGGCTGGCCGTCTCGTTCGGCGATAAACAGCAGGCAGTGCTCGGGCATTTGGGCGCCGATGGTCTGAAAAAATGCGCCGTTCAGGTAAGGATCGGAGCCGTGCAGGGCGTAGGTCGTTTGATAGCAGCGGGTGAAAAAATCCCAGTGCGATTCGGTGATTTCTGCCCCGACAAGGGCGCGGAAACAAACTCCGGCATCGCGCACCTGGCGTTGCTCTTGTCTGATTTTTTTGCGCTTATCGTGCCGCAAGCTGCCGATGAATGCCTCGAAGTCGGGCCAGACCGCCCCACCTGCTGCGGGAGGATTGCGCCAATGAAACTGCAGGGTGGTGCGCTCTAACAGGCCGAGCGCACTGCACCACTGGGCCTCCTGCGGGTCGAGAAAAAGGGCGTGCAGCGAACTGAACCCGCTGCGCCGGGCGATGGCCAGAATTTCGCCGAGCAGCGCTTTGCGCGCGGCGGGGTCGCGCCCCAGCAGCTTGGCGCCGCCCACGGGAGTGAAGGGCACTGCGAGCAGGAGTTTGGGGTAGTAGGGCAGGCCGTTCTCGGCATAGGCGCGGGCCCAGGCCCAGTCGAAAACGTATTCGCCGTAGGAGTGCGATTTCACATACAGCGCGCAGGCCGCGGCCAACGCGCCGCTGGGGTCGCGCAACGAAACGACCACGGTCTGCCAGCCAGTGCCTGCGCCCACGCAGCCGCTTTGCTCCAGCGCGCTCAACCAGGCATGGCGCTGAAACGGCGTGGCGCCGGGGGTTGCCGCGACCAGGCTCTCCCAGTCGGCGGCGGGCAGTGCGCTTACCGCGCCCGACAACTCGGTGCGAAAATCCTCAGTCATGACTCTCCAACTCGCTGTTATTCAATGCAACCCGACCGTGGGTGATCTTGCGGGCAATGCGGCGCAGATCGCACGCCTGACGCGGCACGCTTACGCACAGGGCGCGCGCGTGATCGTCACCCCGGAGCTGGCGCTGACCGGCTATCCCCCGGAAGACTTGTTGCTGCGCCCGGCCTTTCTTCAAGCCAGTGCCGCCGCATTGAAGCAGCTTGCGCATGACCTGTCGGACCTGCCGGAATTGGCGCTGGTCGTCGGGCATCCGCTGGGGCTAGCCGCCGCCGAAGCGCCACGGATCGCCTCGACCCAGCAGGCGGCGGCCTGCAACGCGGCCTCGCTGCTGCGGGGCGGCGTGGTCGAAGCGACCTATTGCAAGCATGAGTTGCCCAACTATCAGGTGTTTGATGAACGCCGTTATTTCGCTCCGGGCGATCAGCCAGTGGTGTTCGAGGCCGGGGGGACGCATTTCGGCATCAATATCTGCGAAGACGCCTGGCTGCCGCATGCCCCGCGCATGGCCCGCGCGGCCGGCGCTCAGGTGCTGCTGGTGCTCAATGCCTCGCCCTATCACCGCGGCAAGACGGCGGAGCGCGAGCGGGTGATGCGCGAGCGCTGCCTGGAAAACGGCATGGCGCTGGTCGCTTCGCAAACGGTGGGCGGGCAGGATGAGATCGTGTTCGACGGCGCGTCTTTCGTGCTCGACCGCGCAGGCGATCTCGTGGCACGCTCGCCGCAATTCGTCGAAGACATCTTGCGCGTCGATGTGGTCGGCGGCGAGGTGCTCAAGCAGGCCCCGGCGCATGTGGCGCCGTTGAAGCCCGACCACGCCGAGGTGTACGCGGCGCTGGTGCTCGGGGTGCGCGACTATCTGGGCAAGAACGGATTTCCGGGGGCGCTCATCGGGCTGTCGGGCGGGGCGGATTCGGCGCTGGTGCTGGCCATCGCCGTCGATGCGCTCGGCGCCGAAAAAGTGCGCGCGGTGATGATGCCGTCGCAATACACCGCGCAGATCTCGCTCGACGACGCCGCAGAAATGGCGCAGCGCCTGGGCGTGCAGTACGACGTGCTGCCCATCACGCCGCTGTTCGAGACCTTCCGCGCCACGCTGGCCCCGCTGTTGCAGGAGCGCCCCGGCGACACCACGCTGGAGAACATTCAGGCGCGCATTCGCGGCGCCTTGCTCATGGGCCTGTCGAACAACAGCGGACGCATCGTGCTGACCACCGGCAACAAGAGCGAGATGGCCATGGGTTACGCCACGCTCTATGGCGATATGGCCGGGGGCTTCGCCGTCATCAAGGACGTGACCAAGACCTTGGTCTGGGAGCTGGCGCGCTGGCGCAACGTGCACGCGGCCGCCATGGGCGAGGCCGAGGTCATTCCGCAGCGCATCATCACCCGCGCGCCCAGCGCCGAGCTGCGCGCCGATCAGACCGATCAGGACAGTCTGCCTCCGTACGATGTGCTCGACGGCATTCTGCAGCGCTATATGGAGCAGGACGAGCGGGTGGAAACCGTGCTGGCCGCAGGCTATGCCCGGGCCGATGTCGAGCGTGTGGTGCACCTGCTCAAACTGTCGGAATACAAGCGGCGGCAGGCTCCTCCGGGCATCCGCATCACCCACCGCGCATTCGGCCGCGATTGGCGCTATCCGATCACCTCAAAATTCCGGGAATCGTTCTGAATTCTGCCGATTCGCTCATCCCCAGTTAAATTCCGTTTTCAATCACACCGAGGAGCCCTGACATGAAACTCATCACCGCCATCATCAAGCCGTTCAAACTCGACGAGGTACGCGAGGCCTTGGCGGAGATTGGCGTCACCGGTCTGACGGTGACTGAAGTCAAGGGTTTTGGCCGTCAGAAGGGGCATACCGAGTTGTATCGCGGCGCCGAATATGTGGTGGATTTCCTGCCCAAGGTCAAGGTCGAAGCCGTCGTCAAGGAAGACCAGGTCGAGCGGGCGATCGAGTCCATCGTCAAGGCGGCGCGTACCGGCAAGATTGGCGACGGCAAGATTTTTGTCACCAGCGTCGAGCAGGTCGTGCGCATTCGTACCGGCGAGACGGGAGAAGTCGCGGTTTAAGCCCACCCCGAAACCTTCGCTTCGCTCAGTTTTCCCCTCATGAGAAAACGCCGGGCCGCCCCAAGTTTTCT
>DYKQ01000071.1:0-7371 GCA_020722545.1 Thiomonas intermedia
GCGGGATTGATATAAGTTCCATTAAGAACAGAACAATACACTAGACTCATTGAAAAGATGGGTTCGGCGGACGCTTACCGTCCGACAGGCGCGGCCGCGCGTACTCGGGCATGCGCACGGCCGATAGCCGCTGCACCGATGCCGGCGCTTCGGGTTGGTTGGACGTCGGCGCGGTCACGATCAGTTGCGGCGCGGTGAGGTCGACCACCGGCGGCTGCACGGCCGCCTGGCCGGCGATGGTCGGCAGGCCCTGGAGCGTGATGGTCAGATGCCGGCTGGCAACCTCGACCTGGTTCTGCTCGAACAGGTCCAGGCGATCAGCCCAGTCCTGCATCATGACGCGGCGCTGCTCGACGTACTCGGCATGGTTGTAGGTCGCGCTGATCTTGTCTGGATCGGCATGCGATAGCTGGGCGTCCACCCATTTCTTCGGGTAGCCGAGTTCGTTCAGCGCCGTCGAGATCGTCGCCCGGATGCCATGGCCCCGTGAGCTGGTCCTCGTAGCCCATGCGCTTGAGCGCTGCGTTGAGCGTGTTCTCGCTGATCGGGTTCTTCAGGCGCCAGTCGCCTGGGATGAGATGGACCTGGGCAGGCTTGCATTGGTCCAACAGGTGGCGAACGATCTCCTGCGCCTGCACCGACAGCGGCACGATGTAGGGCGGGATATCGATGAGACGCTTGCGCTTCTTCTTGGTCAGCAGCGCGCGCTGCTTGAGCCTGGCCACCGGGATGATCCACAGGCCCCGGTCGAGGTCGAACTGATCGGGCGTCGCGAAGCGAAGCTCGCCGGTGCGCACACCAGTGAGCATCAGCAGCCGGATGCCCAACTGCGTGTTCAGGCGCCCGCGGTACTTGCGCAGTGTCTGCAGCATGACCGGCAGCTCGTGCATGCGCAGGAACGGGTTGTGTTCGACAGGCGGCAACGGCAGCGCGACCACTTCCAGGTCCCTGGACGGGTTATCGCCCATGTTGGGAATCGCCACCGTGGCGTAGGTGAACAACTGGGTGAACCAGGTCCTCAGCTTCTCGGCCACGGACAGCGAGCCGCGCTTTTCCACCTTGCCGATGATGTCCAGCAGGTGTGCGCGGGTAATCTCGTAGATGGTCAGGTGCCGCAGCGAGGGGAACACATCCTTCTTGAAGACACGCCCGATCTGTTCCAAGCTGGTCTGCCGCCCTTCCTCCAGCGAGAGCCGGCGATGGGCCAGCCATTGCTCGTAGACGGCCATGAAGGTGTGCTCGCCGGCCAGGACGATCGCGTGCCGCTTGCGCTTGCGTTCGCTATGGGGATTAACGCCCTTGGCGAGCAGCGAGCGGGCTTCATCGCGAAGCGCACGGGCGTCCTTCAGAGAGAGCGCTGGATACGTGCCGAAGGACATGCGGTCGCGCTTGCCGCCCCACGAGAAGCGGAAGTGCCACGCCTTTGCACCGGTGGCTGAAACAAAGAGGGAAAGGCCGTCTGTGTCGGCCAGGGTGTAGGGTTTGCCGGTCGCCTTGGCTTGGCGAACCGTGAGGTCCGAAAGCATGATCCCAACTCCTTGAAAGCGAGTTGAGTGCCATGTTTCCCATCGAGCCCCGGCTCCCCCAGCAACAATGCGGAATCGGGAAGCTCCGCATTGAGATATACCACTTGATGTACCGGTTTTGACCGGCTGTCAGTGGATCTCGCTGGACGTCACTGGAACGGATTCTCTGTAAAAACCGAACCGTGACAATGACTTGCAACACTCCATGGACGTCCTTGGAACGCCCTGGAAAGTTGAAGTGGAGCGGGTGAAGGGAATCGAACCCTCGTATGCAGCTTGGGAAGCTGCCGTTCTGCCATTGAACTACACCCGCGACGCGACAAGGCAGGCGATTATAGGCAGGTGCTTGGCGGCGGCAGCGGCGACAATGACGGCATGGCTCGTTCGCCCGCATCCGCCCTTGCTCCTCTTGCGCCGCAGGCGCCGGTGCTGCGCGGGCTGGCGCCTGCGGTGCGGGGCGATTGCCGCCTGCTGGTGCTGGGCAGTTTTCCCAGCGTCGCCTCGTTGCAGGCGCAGCAGTATTACGCGCATCCGCGCAATCAGTTCTGGCCCATCGTGGGCGATTTGTTCGGGCTGGATCTGATGCAGCAGCCCTACGCGCAGCGCGTTGAGGCGGTCTGCGAGCGCGGGCTGGGCATCTGGGACGTGTACGCCCGCTGTCGCCGCGAGGGCAGCTTGGACAGTGCCATTGCGGATGCGCTGCCCAATGATCTTCCTGCGCTCGTCGCGCGTCTGCCTTCGCTGCAACTCATCGCGCACAACGGGGGCGAATCGGCCCGCGCCATGCGCATCACCCGCAGCCTCGGCTCCGAGGTGCGCCGTCTGCCCTCCACCAGCCCGGCGAATGCGAGCTGGAGTCTGGAACGCAAGCGCGCCGCCTGGCGCGAGGCATTCATCGCTGCAAATCTCATTTGATATGGCCCGTAAACCCACCTTCCCCCAACCCACCCTTTCCGAAGAAGACGGCGTGCGCCATTTGCATCTGGGCACGCCCTGGATTCAGGGCAGCATGCGCATCGCCCGTCCCAACGATCTCGAACTGGAGTATGTGCAGCGCATGATGGCCTGGATGCTGCTGTTGCCCGACAAAGCCTGGCGCGGCGGCACGGCGGTGCAGCTCGGCCTGGGCGCGGCGGCGATCACCAAATTCATGCTCAAGCGCCTGCGGCTGCCCTGCGTGGCGGTGGAGCTGAATCCGGGCGTCATTCTGGCCGCGCATCGCTGGTTTGCTCTGCCTGAGCCGGGTGGCAAGTTGCAGGTGCTGTGCGCGGATGCCGGCGCGTATGCGGCCGACCCCGCGCATGCGGGCAGTGCGGCGGTATTGCATGTGGATATGTACGACGAGCAAGCCGCGGCTCCCGCGCTGGAGTCTGCCGAGTTTTATGCCGACTGTCGCCGACTGCTGGGCGAGCAGGGGGTGATGGCGGTCAATCTGTTCAGCGGGCCGGGTCATGTGCGCGTGCTGGAGCGCAACCTGCAGCGCATCGTCGCGGCGTTCAACCAGCCGGGCGATAGCGTGTGGCAGCTGCCGCCCAACCGCGAAGGCAACCTCATCGCCATCGCCCTGCGCGATGCCACGCAGAGCCCGCTGCCGACGCGCGCACAGTTGCTGGAGCGCGCCGATGCCGTGGCGCAGCGCACCGGCGGCCTGCCGGCGCGGCGCTGGGCGCGGTTGCTCAAGCGCCTGCATCCGGCGCGTTAACACGGCGTCACAAGGGGCTGTCCTACACTCGGTTTTATGGACGCTCCCCGCACTCCCACCCGCTCCGCCGACCCTTCCACCTCGCCCAAGGCGCGATCCGCACCGGTTGCGCAGCCTGCGGCGCAGGGTCGGCTCGATTGGCGCGAGTTGCTGCAGTGGCTGGAGGCCGACGGCCTGATTGACGCGGCTGCGGGCCGCTACGGCTGGGAGCGCTGCGCCCACGCCAGCGGCAAGCTGCATGCGCTGCAGCGCGTGGCGCTGGCCGGGCTGAAACGCCTGAGCGACGGCCGCACGCTCGATCTGGATGTGCTGACCGAATGGCTGGCGCGGCGTGCGGGCTTGCCCTATTTGCGCGTCGATCCGCTGAAGGTGGAGATCAGCAAGATCGGCGATCTCATGTCCATCAGCTACGCCGAGCGTCACCGCATTCTGCCCGTGGCGGCCTCCACCGAGGCGGTCACCATCGCCACCTGCGAACCTTTCGACCGCGGCTGGGCGCCGGAGATGGAGCGCATGCTGCGCCGCCCCATCGAGCTGGTGGTTGCAAGTCCCGCCGACATCACCCGCTATACGGTGGAGTTTTTCAACCTCGCGCGCTCGGTCAAGCATGCGCAGAAAAACGGCAGTACCGGCGGGGTCAACCAGTTCGAACAACTGGTCGAACTCGGGCGCAGCGGCAAGGCGCTCGACGCCAACGACGCCGGGGTGGCGCAGGTGGTCGACTGGCTGTGGCAATACGCCTTCGAGCAGCGCGCTTCCGACATCCACCTCGAACCGCGGCGCGACATGGGGGTGATCCGCTTCCGCATCGACGGCGTGCTGCACACGGTGTATCAGGCGCCTGGTTCGGTCATGGCAGCGATGACCAGCCGGGTCAAGCTGCTCGGACGCATGGACGTGGTGGAAAAACGCCGTCCGCAGGACGGCCGCATCAAGACCCGGCGTCCCAGCGGCGACGAAGTGGAGCTGCGTCTGGCGACCATGCCGACCGCCTTTGGCGAAAAACTGGTGATGCGGATTTTCGACCCCGATGTGGTGGTGCGCGACATGCCCGGTCTGGGTTTTCCGCCGCACGAGGCGCGCGAATGGCAGCGGCTCACCGACCAGCCCAACGGCATCCTGCTGGTCACCGGGCCCACCGGCAGCGGCAAGACCACCACCCTGTATTCGACGCTCAAGCGCCTGGCCACCGAGGAGGTGAACGTCTGCACGGTGGAAGACCCGATCGAGATGATCGAGCCGGCGTTCAACCAGATGCAGGTGCAGCCGGCCATCGACCTGAGCTTCGCCGAAGGCTTGCGCGCGCTGATGCGGCAAGACCCGGACATCATCATGGTCGGCGAAATCCGCGACCGCGAAACCGCCGACATGGCCGTGCAGGCCGCGCTCACCGGCCACCTGGTGCTGTCCACCCTGCACACCAACGACGCGCCGTCGAGCATCACCCGCCTGCTCGAACTCGGCGTGCCGTCCTACCTCGCCAGCGCCACCTTGCTTGGCGTGCTCGCGCAGCGTCTGGTTCGCACCCTCTGCCCGCATTGCAAGCAGCCCGACGATGCCTTCGACCAAGAGGCTTTCCGCGCGGCCGTGGCGCCGTGGAAAACGCAATCTGAGGTGCGCCCCTACAAACCCGTGGGTTGCGTGGAATGCCGCAACACCGGCTATCTCGGCCGCATCGGCCTGTATGAACTGCTGACCTGCAGCGAGGCGCTGCGGGCGCTGCTGGTGCGCAGCCCGGAACTCGCGCCGCTGCGCGCGCAGGCGGTCAAGGACGGCATGAGACCGCTGCGGCTGGCCGGAGCGATCAAGGTGGCCGAAGGCCTCACCACCCTCGACGAAGTGCTGCGCGCCACTCCCGATCCACAACGCTGACCCACCGGAGAACGCGATGAAAACACGTCCCCTGGCTTTGCCTCTTGCCCTTGCCGCCGTGCTGGCGCTCGCCGCGCCACTGCCCGCAATGGCCTTCGACCTCGGCAACCTGGCCAACCAGCTCAGCGGCGCGCTGGGCACGGCGCAAGCCGCGCAACCGAGCTCGGCCGGGCAGGGCGGCGGCGGGGCGTCTTCGGGCGCGGTGAATGCTGCCGTGGCGGCGCTGAGCAACGGCGAAGTCGATCAGGGACTGAAGACCGCACTGACGCGCGGCGCAGACATCGCGGTGAAAGAGCTGGGCCGCGAAAACGGCTTCTACGGCAACGCCAAGTGGCGCATCCCCCTTCCGCCCGCCATCGAGAAGGCCAGCGGCCTGATGCGCATGGCCGGCATGGGCGCACAAGCCGACCAGCTCGACCTTGCCATCAACCGCGCCGCCGAAGCCGCCGTGCCCGAAGCCAAGACCCTGCTGGCGGGCGCCGTCAAAACCATGTCGGTGCAGGACGCCAAGGCCATCCTCACCGGGGGCGACGAGGCCGCGACCGATTACTTCAAACGCAAGACCGAAGCGCCCTTGACGCAGAAATTCCTGCCCATCGTCACCCAGGCCACCGACAAGGTCGGCCTCGCTCAGACCTACAACCGCTTCGCCGGGCAGGCCGCGCAGTTCGGCCTCGTCAGGGCCGATCAGGCCAGCATTCAACAATACGTCACCCAAGAGGCGCTCAAGCGCCTGTACCAGGCCATCGGCGAACAGGAAAAAGCCATCCGTACCGACCCAGCAGGCGCCGGCAGCAAGCTCCTGGGCAAAGTCTTCGGCGCGGCGCTGGGGCGGTGAAATGCGAGCGTATGCCTGATCGGACGCTGGCGTCCGTCAGGCAAAGCTGATCAAGTAAGTGTCGGTGCTGGCGTTGGGGTCGATGACCGGGTTGCTTGGGTTGGCGTTGCCCCAGTCGCTGCAGAAAATCGCCCGCGTGCCGCTGGGGCTGATGCAGATATTAGGTTGCGCCCAGTAGTTGTTCTGCCGGGCGTTGCTGTAGTTGCCAGTCGTGCGGTGGTGAGCCACGCGACGGACTATGCCGGTGTCCACATCGGTGAGCCAGATTTCCTGATCGAGCAGGGTGACGGGCTTGGCCTGCGGGCTGCCGAAACCTCCGCCGAGGTTGTCCGGGTCGGTGCCGTAGGGGTAGCCCGTTGCGGCCCCAGCCATGAGCCAAGGCGCGGAGTTGCAGGTGGAACTCAGGAAGGTGCCCAGTCGGGTGTAGCCGTAGCCGTTTGCGGCGCCCGCAATCAAGTCCACTTTGCCGGTAGTCAGGTTGGCTCGAACCATCGTCCCCTGGACAGCAGTGTCGAACTGTGCGGAAATGAACAGATCATCATTGTTCCGATTGCTGGTGAACGCGCCGTGCTCGTTGCCAGAAACGGGCACCTTGTTGATGACCTTGCCGCTCAAGTTCACAATGTCCACGGTGCCGGTGAACGTGCCGTGGCTCAGGTCGTTCCACACCCAGCCATTACCCGACCGCGCCGGAGAGGGCACCGTGTTGCGCTGCTGTGCGAGCGCAATCGGCGGGTTTTGGTAGAGAATGGGATTCATCGGGTCGGACATTCGCCAGCCGAACACGTTCAGGCCCAAATAGCTGTTGACGTTGGGAATGCCGCCGCTGCCCAGGCCCCAGACTTCGTAGTCGTTCGCGCCGGGTTTGCTCGCACCAGGGCGATTGGGGTAGCCCGCGCGGATCTGGCCGCTGGGCCAGCCCATTTTTTGCTGCAGGGGGATGAAGTCGAACACAATGCTGTTCACCGCTCTCTTGGTCACGTCGTATAGCACCAGTTCCGCGTGAGGAGTCGAGCCCATTCTGTAGTTGTGGAACACATAGACCAGGTTCGGGTTGGTCGGGTGCCACCAGAACTGTTCCACATCCGAAGGGTTGAAGCCATTGAGGTAGCTGATGAAGTTGTATGGGGCTTGACCGTTGAACAACGCATGGCCGGGGCTGCCGTTGGGGTCTTGCACGTACAAAATCATGAAGCTCTCGTCGCAGTTCCACGCCTGCGCGGTGGAATAGACGACCACGCAATTGCGTTTGCCGAACTGCGATTGCGCATCGGTGATGCGGGTGATCTTGCTGCCGAAGTCGGGGTCGGTGACCGTTGCGCCCAGCGCGGGCTTGGCCAGCGGGGTGTAGGGCATCAAGCGCTTATCGGTGATGCCTCCGTTGAAGGTGGGCGTGGTCGTAGGTTCGGGCTGCGTAGGTGCGGGCTGCGTAG
>DYKQ01000071.1:7471-13161 GCA_020722545.1 Thiomonas intermedia
CGGGCTGCGTAGGTGCGGGCTGCGTAGAAGTGGGGATGGTCTGCAGAGGAGGCTGAGGGCTGGCAGTAGCCGCAGGCAGGTTTGCTTGCCCTGTACTTGCTGTTGCTGTCGACTGCGTCGGATCTAACGACGCATTCTGCGATTTTGCTCCACCACCACATGCTGAGAGAGAGCCAATAACGGGCAAACTCAGCAAAGAGCGTTAAATGAATTGCCGACGGGTTTGACTCATGGTGCTTCCTCTCAAAAATACCCTATCGATAGCCCTAATCGGGCTTCAACAAATCACCTGTAAGCATCCTACATTTGGAAGGCGCACAGAGATTTTTGTACAACGCAATTTTTGCATAACAAGGCGGCTTTTTGTGAAGAATTTCGCAGTCTGATGTGCAAGTCGGAAAGGTGCAGCTTTTTATCAGCAAGACATTGTGTCAACACTGGTGTGTTCAACAGGGCGCGCCACCGTTCACAGCCAGCCACTGCGTCCATTGGGCGAACAGTCCGGCATCGCCCGCGCACACGGCCGAGCGTTTTTCCAGGGTGTTGTTGAACACGGCTTCGCCCGCCAAGGTTTGCCCATGGCCGCCGACCTCGCTGAGAATGAGGCTGCCTGCGGCGTAGTCCCATAGGCCCTGGCTGCCGTGCAGGTAGAGGTGGAAGCGGCCTGCGGCGACCCAGCACCAGTCGAGCGCCACCGAGCCAATGGAGCGTTGCGAGCTGTAGGGCGGGCGCATCGCCAACTGCATGGCCAGAGGGGCTGAAAGCCGCTTGAAGTCGATGCAGGCGATGGTCTTGGACAGCGGCACGTGTGTGGCGGGGACGTGCAAGGGCTGGCCGTTGAGAAAGGCGCCCGCGCCCAGGGCGGCGCTGAACACTTCGTCGCGCATCACATCGACGACGACGCCCAGCCGAACCCGGCCGCCCTGTATCCACGCCAGCGAGGGGCCGAACACCGGCAGGCCGGCGGAGAAGTTGCTGGTGCCGTCGAGCGGATCGAGCACCCACAGGCCGGGGCCGTCTGGCGAGGCGGCTTCTTTCGCCATGAGTTGCTGTTGCGCCACGGCGGCCATTTCTTCGCCCAACAGCGGGATGTGCGGCCAGAGGGCGGCGAGTTCGTGCTGCACACGGGTTTGCATGGCCAGATCGGCGTCGGTGACCCAGGTGCCGTCGGCCTTCAGGCGTGGGTCGGGCGATTGCGCGCGGGGCAGAATTTCGGCGCGGGCGGCGTTGCGCAGCAAGGCGCTGACCAGGGCGAGATCGGGGAGGGCGTGCGGGGCGGGCATGGGCATTCAGGGCACGAGGATGGTGGGCGCGGCGGGCGCGGCGGTCTGCGGCCAGTCGAGGCTGTAGTGCAGGCCGCGGCTTTCGTGCCGCAACTGCGCCGAGCGCACGATGAGGGCGGCGACCTGCAGCAGGTTGCGCAGCTCCAGCAGGTCGCGGGTGACGCGGAAGTTGGCGTAAAACTCGTCCACCTCGGCTTGCAGCAGGGCGATGCGGTGGGCGGCGCGCTCCAGCCGCTTGTCGGTGCGCACGATGCCGACGTAGTTCCACATCAGGCGACGCAGCTCGTCCCAGTTGTGGCTGATGACCACGAGTTCGTCGGCGTCGCTCACGCGGCTTTCGTCCCAGCGGCGGGGCGTGGGCACGGCGGGAGGCGCGGTTTCCAGGATGGCGAGCGCAGCGGCCTTGCCGAACACCGCGCATTCCAGCAGGGAGTTGCTCGCCAGGCGATTTGCGCCGTGCAGGCCGGTGTAGGCCACTTCGCCCGCTGCGTAGAGGCCGGGCAGGTCGGTGCGGCCCGACAGGTCGGTGAGCACGCCGCCGCAGGTGAAGTGCACTGCGGGCACCACAGGAATGGGCTCGCGGGCCATGTCGATGCCGAGTTCGAGCAGGCGGGCGTGGATGGTGGGGAAGTGCTGGCGGATGAAGGCTTCGCCCTTGTGGGTGATGTCGAGATAGACGCAGTCGAGGCCGCGTTTTTTCATCTCGAAGTCGATGGCGCGGGCGACCACGTCGCGCGGGGCGAGTTCGGCGCGCGGGTCGTGCGCGGGCATGAAGCGGGCGCCGTCGGGCAAGAGCAAATGACCGCCTTCACCGCGCACCGCTTCGCTGATGAGGAAGCTCTTGGCCTTGGGGTGATACAGGCAGGTGGGGTGGAACTGGATGAACTCCATATTCGCCACGCGGCAGCCCGCGCGCCAGGCCATCGCCAGGCCGTCGCCGCTGGCGGTGTCGGGGTTGGTGGTGTAGCGATACACCTTGCCGGCGCCGCCGGTGGCCAGCACGGTGTGCGCTGCGGCGAACGTCTCGACCCGGCCACTGGCGGTGTCGAGGGCGTAGGCGCCCCAGCAGCGCGGGCTGGCCTTGCCGTCCACATGACGGTCGGTGATGAGATCGACGGCGACGTGGTTTTCCAGCAAGGTGATGTTGGGATGGGCCTTGGCGCGGGCGAGCAGAGTGGTCTGGATGGCCGCGCCGGTGGCGTCCACCACATGGGCGATGCGGCGCTGGCTGTGGCCGCCTTCACGGGTGAGGTGCAGCGCGGCGCCTTCGGTGTCGAAGGGCACGCCTTGTTCGCGCAGCCAGGCGATGGCGTCCGGCCCATGTTCGATGACAAAGCGCGTGGCGCGCGGATCGTTGAGCATCGCTCCGGCCACCAGGGTGTCGTGCACATGCTCCTCGAAGCTGTCGCCCTCGGCCAGCACCGCGGCAATGCCGCCCTGCGCCCATTGGCTGGACGAGACGTCGAGCGTGCGCTTGGCCAGCACCGTCACCTTGAAGCGCTCGGCGAGATGCAGTGCGGTGGACAGGCCGGCCAGACCGGCGCCGAGGATCAGAACATCACTTTGGGGCATAAGGGGTCACTGCGTGTAGGCAGGGCATTGATCAAGCAGAGAAGACGCGATTGTCCACCTTCGCGCCGCCGAGGTTTTGCGCGCTGACAAGGGGCGCCCATCCGCCGGAAAATTTGGATTTGCGGCTGGCGCTCCCCCTCCCGGCCTCCCCCATACGGTGGAGGAGGGGAAAACACGCCCTCTCCACTTGTGGGGAGGGTCGGGGTGGGCATTCTGTTGCGACTTCCTCCACGCCGTGGAGGAAGTGAGACTTCTCCCTCTCCACTTGTGGGGAGGGTCGGGGTGGGCATTCTGTTGCGACTTCCTCCACGCCGTGGAGGAAGTGAGACTTCTCCCTCTCCACTTGTGGGGAGGGTCGGGGTGGGGATGTGTTTGACCCGTCGTGACGCCTCCTGGAGACAAGCTGGATTCAGCACTCCAGGTTGTCGATCAGCCGGGTGCGGCCCAGGCGTGCTGCGCCCAGCACTACGCAGGGCGCGCCCCGGTGCAGGTCGAGCGCGGTGGGCGTTTGCAGATCACTGCGACGGCGCATGGTCAGGTAATCGGGCGTCCAGCCGAGCTGGCCGAGGCGGGTCATGGCCTGTTGTTCCAGCAGGCGGATCTGTTCGGGTGCAGTGGCCACGCGGGCATCGTCGGCCAGGGCGCGCAGCGCCGCCTGGAGCTGCGGCGCCTGTGCGCGCTCCTCCGGGGTGAGATAGCCATTGCGCGAAGATAGCGCCAGGCCGTCGTCGGCGCGCACGGTGTCGAGGCCGATGATGTTGATGGGCAGGGCGAACTGCTCGACCATGCGGCGGATGAGGAGCAACTGCTGGTAGTCCTTCTTGCCGAACACGGCATGGCGCGGCTGCACCATCTGGAACAGTTTCATCACCACGGTGGCCACACCCTCGAAGTGACCGGGGCGCGCGGCGCCGTCGAGAATGCCCGCGATGGCCGGATCGGGCAGCACGCGGAAGGTCTGCGGCTGCGGGTACATCTCGGCTTCGTCAGGGGCGAACAGCAGGTCGCAGCCGGATTCGACCAGAAGCTCGGCGTCGCGCTGCAGGGTGCGCGGATAGCGGTCGAAGTCTTCGTTCGGGCCGAACTGCAGGCGGTTGACGAAGATGCTCGCGACCACGGGGACGTTCTCTTTCTTTGCGCGGGCGATCAGGCCCAGATGCCCGGCGTGGAGGTTGCCCATGGTGGGCGCCAGCGCCCAGTCCGGGTGCGGTTTGAGCGCGGCGCGCAGGTCGGCGACGGTGTGGACGGTCAGCATGGGCAGGGGCGGGAGGAAGAATCAGGCGGCATAGCCGTGCAGGGCTTCGTCGGGGAAGGCGCCTTGTTTGACGGCTTCGACATAGCCGCGCACGGCGTCGAGAAGGCTGGGCGCGCCTTGCATGAAGTTGCGCACGAAGCGGGGTTTGGGGCCGCGGGTGATGTCGAGCATGTCGTGCAGCACCAGCACCTGGCCGTGGGTGCGCGCGCCCGCGCCGATGCCGATGGTGATGCCGGGATAGGCCGCGCTGATCTGCGCAGCCACATCGGAGGGCACGAGTTCGAGCACCAGCATGGCCGCGCCTGCAGCGCCAACTTCGGCCGCATGACGGCGCA
This sequence comes from Thiomonas intermedia, assembly GCA_020722545.1. GTDB lineage: Bacteria > Pseudomonadota > Gammaproteobacteria > Burkholderiales > Burkholderiaceae_C > Thiomonas > Thiomonas intermedia_B. The sequence goes on from DYKQ01000071.1 coordinate 11,917, forward strand.
GGGTGTCGGCCGATTGCGCGTCGCGGCCCTGAATGCGGTAGCCGCCGAGCGCGTGCACGCTCTGCGGCGTGAGGCCGAGGTGCGCGCACACCGGAATGCCGCGCTCCACGAGGGCGGCGATGACGGGCGCGGTCCAGCCGCCGCCTTCGAGCTTGACCATCTGGGCGCCGGCCTGCATCAGCGCCACGCTGCTGGCCACGGCCTGCTCGACTCCGCCCTGGTAGCTGCCGAAGGGCAGATCGGCAATGAGCCAGGCGCTGCGATTGCCGCGCGCCACGCACTGCGTGTGATAGACCATCTGTTCGAGCGTGACGGGCAGGGTGGAGCTGTGGCCTTGCATCACCATGCCCAGCGAGTCGCCCACCAGCAGGCAATCGACCCCGGCGGCGTCGAGCAGGCTGGCGCTGGCCGCGTCGTAAGCGGTGAGCATGGCGACTTTTTCGCCAGCCTCGCGCATGGCGCGCAGGCGGTGCAGGGTGAGCGGTTTGCGTAGGGCGCTATCACTGCGGGGCGCAGCGCCATAGGGCGCGGGAGAGTCTGCAGACATGGCTTGAGCTCAGGTGGAAACCGGCGCATTATGCCCGCGCCGGGCTGGTTTTTGCGAACGAGTGTTCGATTCTCAGCCCTGACCCTATCTCATTTGGAGCTAGACCTGACCCCGTTCTTCGTCAAGCCGCCCGTCTTCCCTCATCACCGGCATGAAACGGAATCAATCCGCTTGCTACGGCATCCAGGATCACCATTTCCACCACGGAGCCATCGTCGGCGTAGCTGAGGTTCACGTTCCAGTCCTGAGACGTTTCACGCACGATGGGCTTATCTGAACAGTGCAGAACAAGAATATCGTCTTGCGGGTGATAGACGGCTTTCATTTTTCAGTTTCCCATGCAAAGTAATGCATCACGGTTTTCACGACCAAGGCGCCATCGCGCGCTGCAGCAACGCACAGCAGATTATCCGAACGGCCAGAAACCTGTTTGGCTATCCAGACTCGGCACTCATCCTGATGTCGGACCTCGCCAGTTTCAATGATCTCCAACAGCAAGTCGAGTCAGATGTACCGTTCCTGCATACGTTGCCGGGCGTGGAGGGTTGTCACCACTTGGCAACCGAAACGCGAGCTGAATGACATGGCGACGGCGGAAAGTTGGAAGCGAACATCTGCAGCGCAGTATAGGCTTGCGGCAGTGCGCAGGGCATCGCGCCATGAAAAAACCCGCCTCGCGGCGGGTTTCGGGGTGGAGA
>DYKQ01000072.1 GCA_020722545.1 Thiomonas intermedia
TTTTCGTCTGAAACCTGTTTAGGATGTCGCCTGTCAAGCCTGAAATTTACATTCCACCGACCTCCGATCCATGTTTTTCCCTGCGTGTGTTCCTTTGCGCCTGGCATCTGCGTCAGCTCAGTCTCGCCCCTTGAGGCGTTTTTGCGTCAAGTTCTTGCATCGGGATAACACGCTTGGCTCGATGCCAGTCGCGCAGTACGGCGTTACCGGTTGACCCAACCCTACCCCGGAGAAAATGATGAGCTGGATTGACTGGCTGCGCAAACAAGTGACCGCGAACGATCTGGATCGCGAGACGCCCCACCCAACAGCCGCCACGGCATCGTCTGCGACAGAGCAAGCGCTCGATGCCTTGCGCACCGACGCCCCCTATAACCGCTGCTCGCATCGCGTCACCAAGCTGCTGAGCCGAATCTATTTTGAACTGAGCGAGTTTCATAAGCCCGATTCACGTCCATGACACGCCTATGACAACCTCCAGCCGCTTCTCGATCGCAGTGCAGATGGAAGACCTGCTGCGCCATCTGCCCAGCGCCGTAGTGGCGTTTGATGCGGCAGGCCAGGTGGCGCAAATCAATCCCGCCTGCCTGGAGCTGTTTTGCCTGCGCCGGCATCCGGCGGAACTGATCGGCCTGGGGTGGCGGTCCTTTTTTGATCATCTGGCGCCGTCTCTCGAGGATCCTGACGCGGAATTGGCCCGCATCAAGACACTGATCCAGCAGGACGCTCCAGACCAGGCGGAACTCCGTCTGCGCGACGGGCGGATTATCTTGCGCCACTACGTCCCTTTTGTGCATGAGGGCGAGATTCAAGGCGCGCTGTGGCAATTGCAGGACGTGACCGCCATCCAGGCGCAGCAAAAGCAGCTTGAATATCTCACCGAACGCGATCCGCTGACCGGGCTGCTCAATCGACGCGGCTTCGACCGTCGGCTCACCATGCTGGAGCGTCATCCATTGGGGCAACATGGCTTCACTCTGGCCTTGATCGATCTGGATGATTTCAAGCGGGTCAACGACACGCTGGGGCATCCTGCCGGAGATGCGGTGCTGGCCGAGGTGGCGGAGCGGCTCAAGGCGCTGGTGCGCCTGACCGACATGCCCGCGCGCATCGGCGGAGACGAGTTCGCGCTCCTCATGCCGGAATGCCGCACGGAAGAACAGGCCGTTCAGATTGGCGAACGCCTGCTGCGCGCGATGGCAAAGCCCATGCAGGTCGCCGGAGTCGAACTCTGGCAGTCCTGCTCCATCGGCCTGGCGGTGCAACGGGGCTCGGGGCGCAGTTCGACGCCGATGTTTCAACGCGCCGATCTGGCGCTTTACGACGCCAAAAACGCCGGCCGCAATCGGTTCAAGCTGTTTTCGCAGCGGCTCAAACACCAGCATGACACCCTGCATCATCAAAGAGAGATGTTGCGCGACGCCTTGCAACAAAGCCGACTGCAACTCTTTTACCAGCCCATTCTCACGCTGGAACCCGAGCACAACGGATTTTTTGTCCGCAAATTCGAGGCGCTGCTGCGGCTGCACGATGCGCAGGGCCAGTTGCGGCGCGCGGAAGAATTCGAAACCGCGCTGGCCGATCCGCAGTTGGGCATCGAAGTCGACCGATATGTGCTCGACGCCGCGCTGCGACAGTTGACCTTCTGGAAGCGGCAAGGCTCTGCGCTGCGTCTTGCCATCAACATTTCTCCGCATCATTTTTCACATCCAGACTTCGTGGGCACGGTGCGCGAGCGCCTTCAGGCCTACCCCGAGGTGAGACCGCAAGAACTCAGCCTGGAAATCACCGAGCACGGCCCCTCGCTGAATTCGCGCGTGGTGAATGCCACCATTCTTGAATTGCGTCGGCTCGGCCTGTCCATCAGCCTGGATGACTTCGGCACCGGCAACGCGAGTCTGGCGCATCTGCAACAGTTCGATGTCTCGGTCGTCAAAATCGATCGCAGCTTTGTGCGCGATCTGCTGCAGAACGGCATCGACCTGAGTCTGACTTACGGCATGCTGCGCCTGGCGCGCATGCTGGGCATCGGCGCCATTGCTGAAGGGGTGGAAACGCGCGCACAGTGCCGGGCGTTGAGCCTGCTCGGATTCCGGCACCTGCAAGGCTACGCGTTTGCACGGCCCATGCCCGCGGAACAGGTGATGGGCTGGCTCGATTCTTTTGAAACCGAACTGTCCTGGCTGGGCGCCCTGGCCAGGCCGCAGGTGCTCGATGCCGAGCGCGCGGTTCAGGCGCTCGTGTCTCACCGCATGCGCGCGCGCAAACTGCTCTCTCACACCCTGGATGAAGCGGAGAGGGAGGAACTGCGCAATCCGCAGGCCACGCAGCGCTGCGATCTGGGGCGCTGGCTGGCGTCGCAGACCGAGCTGTATGCGCAGCAGCCGCAGTTTCAGCGGCTGGTGCAGGCGCATGCGCAGTTCCACCAGAGCATGCGCGCCGCCCTTGCCAAGACCGATGTCGATGCCGACATGCAACTCAGCCAGTGCAGCGATGAGGTGCATGCCGCGTTCTGGGACTGGGTGCTGCACGCACCGCAATTGCAACCCGCCTGAGTTTGGAGTTGGCTGCCATGAAAAACAACCCCATGATGCCTGCCTGCAAGGGACGCAGGCCGGCCGTCCAACGGGGTCAGGGCTTCACCCTGATCGAATTGATGATCGTCGTGGCCATCATCGGCATTCTCGCCGCCGTCGCCATACCCCAGTATCGCGACTACATGGTGCGCGCTCGCGTGACAGAAGGCATCAATCTGGCCTCCGGCATCAAAACCGCTGTGGCCGAGTATTGGGCCACGCACGGCAGCTTCATCTCCGACTGGCCGAGCACCGATCCCGTGTGCACCGGCGCCACCGCGGCTTGCACTCGCGCCTATGGCGCCGAGCCGCCGTCGGGCAACTACAGCATCAGCGTGCTCGTGGGCTATGGCGGCACCATCATCATCACCTACAACCAGCTTCTCAACCCCAACCAGGCCACTGGATACACGCTGGTGTTGCAACCGGCGCCCGGTGAAGGCGGCCTGCGCTGGGTGTGTTTTTCCGGGGGGCAGACCACCAAAGACGGCGTGACCACCAACGCCACGCCCACACTTCCATCCAAATACGCACCGCCTCCCTGTCGATGAACCATGAGCAAAATCCTTGTATTCCTGCCCGGCGCGGTCAGCCATGCCATCGAATTGCGTCTGCCTCGGCTGCATATCGGCCGACACCGCCACAACACCATTGCGCTGCCCGATCCGCATGTCAGCGGCGTCCATGCGGTTCTGCAGCAGACCGACGGTGACTGGTGGATCGAAGACCTCGGCAGCACCAATGGCACCTGGCTCAACGGCAAGCGCATCAACGCGTCGATCCTGCTTCCGGAGGATGTGCTGCGCATCGGCGGCTGCACCCTGCGCCTGCTGCTGTCAAACCAGACGAAAAAACGTCCATCGCGGCAAGAGGCGGATCAGTTCCACGAGGCGCTCACCTTGCCCGCGGATTTTGGGCCGACCGATTTGATGCGGAACGGGACATGAGCAAGAAGAACGAATCCAGACCCGGCCCCAGTTTTCTCGGTCGGCTGATCCGTTTCGTGCGCCACCCAACCACCGATTGGGCGCAGACACAGTTTCATCCTGGAGAGCGCCTGAGTGCGGCGCAACGCAAAGCGCAACAGCGCGAGTTGCAAAGAATGCAGCGCGCTGCCGTGCTCATTCGCGACCGCGAATTCGATGTCTTGCGCCGCGAAATGCACAACCGAAAATCGCTCGCGACCGGATCGCTCGAAGGGCTGTCCATTCCCTCCACCTTGCTGCCGCCGCCCCTGCGCGCAGTCTCACGCCAGCACACCTTGCACAAAATCGACGCCATTGAACGGCAGATTCAGGAAGAGCAGCGGCTGCAAAGCAGCGCCACCCTGCCGGGCGGCATGCTCGACGGCAGCGGCCTGGCACAGGTAAGTTTTGCCGCCTCCACCCTGCGTCCAGGTTCGCCCCGCCGCAGTCATACGCCGCGATGGGGACACAGCCAACTGCTGCAGCCCTCGCGCTCGCAAACCACACGGCCCTATGGCGCGCGCGCGACACGTCCGCCCAGCTCCTGGGGGCAGACCTTGTTGCCGATTCCGGCTGTGATCGAACTCGCCGCCTTCGACTTTGCCGAGCGACGGGACGCCCAAGTGGAATCCCAGCTTCTGACCGGCCTGCAGACCGAGCCCGACGTGAGCCTGGGGCAACAGATTTTCCAGGCATTGCTTGATTTTTACTGGGCGACAGACCAGCAGGACAAACTGCAATCGCGCACGCTCGACTATGTGCGGCGGTATGGCCAGACGCCGATGCCACGGCCTGAACTGGACGCGCTGCAGTCTGCAAACCCGCATACTGCGAGCTTCATTGCGGCGGAGCAGTTCGACCTCCTGCAGTTACGCGCCTTCGAACACTTCGTCGAGGAGGACTGCACGCACCTGATTCTGGATTGGTCCGCGCTGGTCTCCCTATCCGAAGCGCAGCGAGATCCACTGGCGAAGGCGCTCAAGAGGCTCAATGATCGCCCCGTCGAGCTCGAACTGCATGGCGCTGACATGCTGCTGGCGGCCACACGGCTGCAATCGAGCGCGGCGAGCGCTGCAGAAACCGCTTTGCGACTGCAAGTGCTGCGCCTGTTGGGCGACGAAGCCGGTTTTGTCGATCTCGCGGTGGAGCTCTCCGCCGCCTGCGCCTGTTCTCCGGTGGACTGGACTCCTGCGCGGTTCAAACGCATGGACACGGCAGAGCGCGGACTCACCTCACTGCACAGCCTGCATCGTCAGACGTCCCGGACGGCAACACGGGCTGACAATGACGATGCCGGGCTGGTTCAGGCGAGCGTGCGACTCAGCGGCAATCTGTCGAGTGCGGATGAATCGTTCCTGCGAACATTGCGGGCGCAGGCGGGGCAGGCAGATACCATCATTTTGGAACTGCACGCCGTGCGCCGCATGGATTTCACTGCGTCCGTCCATCTGCTGAACTGGGTGGAAGCCCAGTCGAAGCTTGGCAAATCGGTGGAGCTTCGTGGCGCGCACACCTTGCTGGCGCCTTTTCTGCGGTCTGTCGGGTTGCAGGTTCCGACCTGACCCGGGCTCTATGATTTTCACCTGTACAAATGATCGAATTCCATGTCCATCGAACTCTATAAAGACGCCAATCATGCCTGCGTGCTGTTCACCGATCTCGTCCCCGACGAAGAAGCGGTGCAGGCCAACCAGTTCCTCATCGTCGACCACGGAGAGGGGGTCATCCTCGATCCGGGCGGAAACATGACCTACAACGAGTTGAGCCTGACCATGCGCAAATACTTCGCGCCGAGCAAGCTCGACTACATCCTGGCCTCGCATGCCGACCCGGACATCATCGCCTCGCTCGACCGCTGGATGACCTCCACCCAGGCCAAGCTGGTGATTTCCTCGCTGTGGGCGCGCTTCGCCCCGCACTTCTGCAAACTGGGCAAGACCGACAACCGCGTGATCGGCATCCCCGACGCGGGTGGCAGGTTGCGCTTTGGCCAGACCAGCCTGTGGCTGCTTCCGGCGCACTTCATGCACGCCGAGGGCAACTTCCAGTTCTACGACCCGGTGAGCAAAATCCTGTTCTCCGGCGATCTGGGCGTGTCGCTGCTCAGCGGGGAGAAAGCCGGGCACGCCCTCACCAGCCTCGATCCCATGCCGCACGGCATGGAGGCGTTTCACCGGCGCTATATGGTGAGCAACAAGATTCTCAAGCTCTGGGTGCGCATGGTGCGCCAGCTCGACATCGCCATGATCGCGCCCCAGCATGGCGCGCCGCTGGTCGGCGCGGCCATCGGCCAGTTGCTCGACTGGCTCGACAATCTGCCCTGCGGCATCGACCTCATGGGGCCGGGGCAGTATCAGCTTCCGTCGACTGACCTCGCAGTCTGAAACCTGAGCAGGAGAGCAAATTGGCGCCAATAACACCGCCGCATAGGGCGCCTCCAAACGCCACGCTGCCGATCGAACTGCTGCGCGCTTTCGCCCGCGAGCCGCATTACGACCGCCTGTTCGAACGCGTGGTGCAGGCTGTCGTGCAGATGACGGGCGCGGACGGCGCCCTGCTCGTGGAATCCGAGGCGGGCGCGCTGCACGCTCGCGCCGTCTGCGGACTGTCGTCCGATCAGCAGTCGCTCGTCGGCGTCTATTGCGACACCGCGCTCGCGGGTCTGGCGGGCCGCGCGCTGCGCGAGGAGCGCGATATTTTTCTGGCCGATTACGCGGCTCTCCCCGACGCCCTGCCTGTGGTCCTCCAGGTCGGCATCCGGTCGGCATGGCTGCTGCCCATGCGCACGGGCGCGCGGGTCAGGGCGGCGCTTTGCCTGTTCTGGCTCCAGCCCGCGCTGCCGCCCGCGGCGGAACTGACGGACAACATGCGCCTCGTCGTCGATTTCGTCGGCGGAGCCTTGCGGCGTGAGCGGCTCGAACACCTGCTGCGCCAACGCGCCACGCACGACAAACTCACCCAGCTTCCCAACCGCAGCGCCTTCGAGTGGTCTTTGGGCCGGGCGATCAGCCGTGCACGACGGCAAAACCACTTTCTGGCGCTGGGCCTGCTCGACCTGGACGATCTCAAACCCGTCAACGACCGCTTTGGCCATGCAGGAGGCGACGCGCTGCTGCGCGAAATCGCACGGCGACTTCAGAACGCCTTGCGCGAAACCGACTTCGTCGCCCGTCTGGGCGGCGATGAATTTGCGCTGATTTTCGAAGATCTCGCCCAGCCGGAAGATGCGCTGCCCGTCATCCGGCGCATCGAGGCGGCGCTGCAGCAACCCTTCGCCCTGCCCGACGCCCCGGCGATAGGTCTGAATGTGAGCCTGGGCCTGGCGCTGTATCCGCTTGACGCCGCCGAACCCGACGCCTTGCTGCGCCAGGCCGATTTGGCCTTGTATGCCATCAAATCGCACAAACTCGATCGCAATCAGTGGTGGCAGTTCCACAGCGAAACCCGGACTCTCGCTGAGGCCGAGCCTGCCCACAGCAATCCGCCCGCGCCGGAGCCCGACGCCTACGGCCCCGAGGCCGAGGAGGTTTTGCAGTGCATTGCGCCACAGATCGAATACGCCGCCGCAGACTGGGTGCGGCAGTTCTATGACGACCTCCAGCGGCAGGACGACGCGCAGGCCGTGCTGCAAACGCTCAGCGATGAAGAAATGGCGCAGTTGCGGCAAAAGCAGCAGGCGCATCTGATTCAACTGTTCTCGCCCGCACTGAATGATGCCGAACATCGCCGCCTTGCCGAGCAGCTCGGGCAGGTGCACGCCTTGACCGGGGTGAGCGCGGCCCTGCTGGCCTCGTCTTTCGACTTTTACCGGCAGCAGCTTTTCACCCTGCTGTATTACAGCGCCCTGCGGCGCGAAGACCGCTACCGCCTCTGGCGCATCGTTTCCGCGCGCATCCAGGCCGAGCTGCGCACGCAGGTCAGCGCGGCGCAGGACGTGATTCAACGCACCATCGAAATGGCCGAGGTCATCAGGCGCGAGGCCGGGCGCTACAGCAGCCGAACCGATTTCATGCACTGGGCGCTGCTGCAGCTGGCCAGCCTGCCCGGCATCGCCGCCGCGGCGTATGGCCGACCCAATGAGCAGGGGGTGATCGTCGCTGAATTTTCCACGCCCCGCTTTGAGGACTATGCAGGCCGGTTCCAGCACGGCCTGGCCGATCACCCCAGCGTCGAAGAGGCGAATTTGCTGTCGCAGGCCAGCCAGGTGCGCGCCTGGCGGCATGAACGCATCGAGAGCGTGTGCAGCTTCGCCCGCGACGACCGCGCGGGGCCGTGGCGCGAGGCGGCGCAGCAATCCGGGTTTCGCAGCGCGGTGTCGATTCCGCTGCGCGACGCGCACGAACGGCTGTCGGGCATCCTCAGCCTCTACGGCGCCTACCCGAACCAATTCGAGGCGAGCGTCACGCGGCACGGTCTGGACCTTATCGGACAATCGCTTTCGCAGGCCTTGCAGGGTTTTCATCGCGCTTCGCAGACCGTGCTGACCGAATCGCTGCGGATGCAAAAACGCAGCCTGTTCACCCCCCAGAATCTGCACATGTGGGTGCAGCCGGTGATCGCTTTGCAGCAACAAGGTCGACTGCTGCGCGTGGAGGCGCTGGCTCGCCTGAGCGCGCCCGGCGGCGGCTGGATCGCACCGCAGGATTTCGTGCCTTATCTGGGCGCCAGCGAACTCACCCGGCTGTTCACCCTGGGGCTGGATCAGACGCTGCAGCACCTGCGCCAGTGGGAGACGCAAGGGTTGCATATCCAGGCGTCAGTCAATCTGCCGCCAGAAGTCCTCTCCGACCCGAATTGCCCGCAGTGGGTCCGTCAGGCGCTGGATCGCGCCGGTCTGCCGCCTGATCGGCTGCATCTCGAACTGCTGGAAACCGCCGAACTGGATGCGGAGTCGGTCGGCGCTCCCGTGGCGCAGACTCTGCAGGCGCTGGCCCGGCTGGGCGTATCGCTCGAAATGGACGATCTCGGCTCGGGCTACTCCAGCCTGCTGCGCCTGCGCAGTCTGCCGTTCCAGACGGTGAAAATCGACCGTGAACTGCTGGCCAACGCCCGCCAGACGCCCAGGCGCACTCTGGGCATCATCGGCGGGCTGGTCATTCTGGCGCATGCACTCGACCTCAATGTGGTCGTCGAAGGGCTGGAAACAGAAGAACTGATTGAAATGGCGACCTTGCTGGGCGCAGACTGCGGCCAGGGCTACGCCATCGCCCGTCCCATGCCGGCCGATGCGCTGCCCGGCTGGCTGCAGCGCTATTCCCCGCTCGTTGACCCCGCCTACCCCCGCACCGCGCTGGGCGCGGCCGCCGCGCATTGGCAATGGGCATACTCTGGCATGGATGCGAACGCGCCCGACCCCAATCAGGCGCACCAACACTGCGCCCTGGGCCGTTACCTGCGCCGCCATGGACTGGACGGTGGAGAAATCAGCCGCCTGCATGAGCAAATTCACGCTCTTTCCCACAGCAGCGCCCAGCCGTGGCGGCAAGACCGCGACCTCGTTGATCGTCTGTTCACTCTGCTGATGAAAGCGAACCATGAGTCGGAATGATCTAGACCCCACCCAACGGCTGGTCGATGTCAACTGGGACGCCCCGGAAATGCAGGATTTGCTGCGCAAAATGGAACACCTGCATCTCGACAATCGTCATCTGACGAACAAACATCCCATATTGCTGCGACTGGGTTGGCACACCAGCGCGCCCGCCCATGCGGCTGTCTGGGTTGATCTCAGCCAGACTGACGGACAGCGCGTTGTGCTCACGGATTTTCCGCTGGAGCCAGGAGACCCTGTCATGCTGGAAATCCGCCAAACTGGTTTGCAACGGGAGAGCCTCGTTTATGCAGAGGTGCTCTCTTGCCGCCGTGGACAGAGAGTCGGAGATGACGGCCTTTTTGTGTTGGTTCTGCGTGATCTCAAGCGGCCGCCCTTGCTAACCAGCGGCTGATCCTCACGTCACACAGAAATTTGGCTGAATGAGACACGCAGGAGAGACAGGTCTGGCCTTGTAGCATTTGCTACTGGGAGTCTGTCGGGCTTGGGGCGCGAATGGCGAAAAATGGCGATGGGGATGCCCTGCGGCGGCGGATTTGCCGCCCGCGATCCTCAAGTCCGACAGACTCCCAGACCGACCACAATCACACGGCTTTGTAAAAACGTGATACCCAACCCGCCCAGCAACCTGGACCGGTCTAAACCGACGGCCTATCTCGGTCTCGATTTGGGCGGCACCAAGATCGAGGTGGCGGCGCTCGACGGCGATGGTCGGTTTTTGCTGCGCGAGCGGTGCGACACGCCGCAGGGCGACTATGCCGCGACCATCGAGGCCATCGCCGCGCTGGTCGCGGCGGCCGATGCGCAACTCGGCTGCAGGCTGCCGCTGGGTGCGGCGATTCCGGGCTCGGTGTCGCCGGTTTCCGGGCTGATCCGCAACGCCAATTCCACCGTGCTCAATGGCCGCCCGCTGCTGCAAGACCTGCAATGGCGGCTGGATCGCCCCGTGCGCCTGCACAACGACGCCAACTGTCTGGCGATCAGCGAGGCGGTCGATGGCGCGGGGCAGGGCGCGCGTGTGGTGTTTGCGGTGATTCTGGGCACGGGCGTTGGCGCGGGCATTGCGCTGGACGGCGCCGACTGGCTGGGCCGCAATGCGGTGGCGGGGGAGTGGGGCCACAACCCGCTGCCCTGGCCGCGCCTGCCTTCTGCCTGGCGCGAACTGCCGGGGCCGCGCTGTTGGTGCGGTTTGCAGGGCTGCATCGAAACCTGGCTGAGCGGGCCGGGTTTCGCCGCCGATCATTTCGCGCGGATAGGGCAACTGAGGGAACAACGGCAGGGCCAGCAGCGCAGCGCCAAGGAACTGATCGCGGCCATGCGCGCGGGCGATAGCGCCGCGCGGGCGAGTTTCATCCGCTATGCCGACCGGCTGGCCCGGGCGCTGGCGCAGGTCATCAATCTGCTCGACCCGGACGTCATCGTCCTGGGCGGGGGCATGAGCAATGTGACTGAGCTGTACGACGAAGTGCCGCGCCGCTGGGGCGCCTGGGTGTTTTCCGATACGGTGCGCACCCGGTTGCTGTCGGCGCAGCATGGCGATTCTTCCGGGGTGCGCGGGGCGGCCTGGTTGTGGCGCGATCAACCTCGGTCGGTTGCGCCTTCTTCTCCCCCTTCTCCTCCCGCCTGACGCTCGGAAAAATCGAGCGCGGCCGAGTTGATGCAGTAGCGCAGGCCGGTGGGGTTGGGGCCGTCGGGGAACACATGGCCGAGATGCGCGCCGCATTGCCCGCACTGCACTTCGGTGCGCACCATGCCGTGACTGACGTCGCGTACTTCGCGGATGACGGCTTGCGCGGTGGGCTGCCAGAAGCTCGGCCAGCCGCTGCCCGATTCAAACTTGGTGCGCGAGTCGAACAGCGGCGTGCCGCAGCACACGCAGCGATAGATGCCGTCGCCGTGGTGGTCCCAGTACAGGCCGGTGAAGGGCGGCTCGGTGGCGCTGCAACGTGTCACGCGGTATTGCTCTTCGCTCAGCTTGCTGCGCCAGAGGGCGTCATTCGTGTCATCGGGGGCGGGCTTGGACATGGGGGATCCTTTCAGGATGAGCAGGATAGGCAGGCGGGCGGCGCGTGTTCCGGCGGGGGTTCAGCGTAATGCGGCGGCGCGGCCTGCGCATCGAAAGGCCGCGTGAGCGCATGCAGCAGGCGGCGCACTTCGGTGAAGTCGCCGGCTTCGGCCTGGGCGATGGCGGCCTGCGCCAGATGGTGGCGCAGCACGAGGTGCGGATTGACGGCATTCATCGCCGCGGCGCGCGCTGCGTCGTCGCTGCCTTCCGCCCGCAGGCGCTCGCGGTAGCGGGCCGCCCAGTCGGCAAAGCGTTGCGGCTCGCGCTCGAATTGCGCCGCGAGGGCGGGGGGAATGGGCGCGTGCGCGTCGGCGGCAAGTTGCGCGAGATGGCGAAAGCTCAAGGTCCAGTCGCTGCGGTTGGCCGCCATGGTGTCGAGCAGATCCTGAAACAGATCGCCGTCGCCCGGTTGCGGCTCGGTCAGCCCGAGCTTGGCGGCGAGCTGTTGCTGCATGGCCTGCACATACTGGGGACGAAATTGATCGACCGCGGCCAGCGCCGATTCGGGCTTGTCGATCAGCGGCAGCAGGGCCTGGCCCAGCGCGAGCAGATTCCAGTGCGCCACTGCGGGCTGGCGGCCGTAGGCGTAGCGCCCGCCACGGTCGGTGGTGTTGGGGGTATGCAGCGGGTCGTAGGCGTCGAGAAAGGCGAAAGGGCCGTAGTCGATGGTCCAGCCCAGGATGGACATATTGTCGGTATTCATCACCCCGTGAATGAAGCCCACGGCCTGCCATTGCGCCATCAGCCGCGCGGTGCGGGCCACCACCCATTGCAACAGCGCCAGCGCGGGCTGCGGGGCGTTGGCACAGTCGGGGCAGTACTGGGCGATCACCCAGTTGGTCAACGTGCGCAACTGCTCGGTCTGGCCGCTGTAGCTGAAATGCTCGAAATGGCCGAAGCGCACGAAGCTCGGACTCAGCCGGGTGACCATGGCTGCGGTTTCGATGCGCTCGCGGCGCACCGGGCGGCTGGAGCCCACCAGACACAGCGCCCGCGTGGTGGGAATGCCCAGCGCCGCCATGGCTTCCGAGCACAGAAATTCGCGGATGGAAGAGCGCAGCACCGCCCAGCCGTCGCCCATGCGCGAAAACGGCGTGCGGCCGCTGCCCTTGAATTGCACTTCCCAGCGGGTATAGCCGCCGCTGTGCCGCCCGCCGCTGGCATCTGGCCAGTCGCCCAGCAGCAGCGCGCGGCCGTCGCCAAGCTGCCCAGCCCAGTTGCCGAACTGATGTCCGGCGTACACCGTGGCGCGACTGCCGCCGCTGATCGCCGCGACATGGCCGCCGAAAGCCCGCGCCCAGCCCTGCTCGTCTTGCGGGGTGACGGGCGCAGTCAGGCCGACCAGCGCCGCGGCATCGGCGCTGGCGGCCACCAGCACGGGGTCGGGCAGGGGGCTGACCGCGACCGGCACGCTGAATGCGTCGCCCAGCGCGGCGAACTGCTGCGCCAGCGGCGGCCAAGGGCGGCTCGCGGGCGGAGCAGAGGCGGGAAAATCCAGAGCAGCGGAAGTCATGTGCGCATTCTCGGAGAAAGCCGCAGCCCTGGGAGCCTGTCGGGCTTGGGGCGCGGATGGCGAAAAATGGCGGTGTGGATGCCCTGTGGCGGCGGATTTGCCGCCCCATAGCGGGGACTATGGGGCAAAAAGCCGCTGGCGCAGGGCGCCTCAGCGCCATTTTGCAGCCCGCGATCCTCAAGTCCGACAGGCTCCCTACAGGCATCGGGGTATCCTGTGCCTCTGCTTTTTGCCTGATATCCAAGCCATGCCGCT
>DYKQ01000073.1 GCA_020722545.1 Thiomonas intermedia
AGTGCGGCGATCTGGTCCTTGAGCTGCAAACGCTCTTTTTTCAGCGTTTCCAGGTGTGCGTCGTCGGCTGCGCGCACGCCTTCTTCAATCTGCACCACTTCCTTGTTGATTTCTTCGTAGCGCTGGGCCAGCTTTTGGAAGTGGGCGTTGTCCGCTTTCAGCGCGTGGATCTTGTCGGCCTGGGCGGGAAATTCGTGGGTCAGATCGTGTGGGTCGAGTGTCATGGGGACGTCCTCCTGTGTTGTTGAGCAAGTCTTAACCATAGGACGGTTCGCGCGGGCGTGCCACCGCTGCGCGCAAACTGTCCGTTGCAGGGCAGTTCAGGGATTGACCGGCAGCAACGCCCACATGCGCCCGGGCCACTGCATGCGGCCCGCGAGTTCGCCGGCCGCATCGCCGGTGCCGGTGAACAAGTCGGCGCGTACGGTTCCGGTGATGGCGGAGCCCACATCCTGCGCGAACACCAGCCGGTTGAGCGCCTTGGGCGGGCTGGCGCTGCCGTCGTAAGGTTGCGAGGTGGACAGCCACACCGGCAGTCCCAGCGCGATGGCGCGCTTGTCCACCGCGATGCTGCGCATGGCCGTGAGTGGAACGCCCAGAGCGCCGGTGGGGCCGCGCTGCGGGTCGGTGTCGAGCGTGGCATTGAAAAACACCACGCGCGGGTTGGCGGCCAGCATTTCGGGCACTTCAGCAGGGTGCGTCTGCGCCCAGGCGCGGATGGTGGACATGGTGATCGTGCCGTTCACCCGCCCGGTGTCGAGCAGCCAGCGGCCAACCGATTTGTAGGGCCAGCCGTTGGCGCCGGCGTAGCTCAGCCGCAAGGTCTGGCCGTCGGGCAGACGCACGAGGCCGGAGCCTTGCACCTGCAGGAACAGGGCGTCCACCGCGCTGTCGAGCCAGACCACGGTGTGCCGATCGAGCGCGGCCTGTAGGGCGGGGTCGGACTGAATCTGCGCCCGGCTCCAGTAGGGCAGCACGCGCTGCTGCCCGTCCACCCAAGCCACCCGGCCGCCGCTGACGCCATCGGCGCCCGGCGCGCGCGGCACGAGGTCGGCGGGCAGCCCCCAGACCGGCACCACATAGGGCCAGACGCGGGTGAGCGAGCCGTGCAGCACCGGCTCGTAATAGCCGGTGATCAGCCCTTTGTCCTCTTTGTCTTGCTTGCCCGAAGCGGTGATTTGCCACGGTGCGAACTCAGCCTCGAAAAACGCCCGCTGCGCCTGCGGATCGTCCGAAGGGACGGACGCCGCACGTCGGCACACCGCCGCCAGCGCGCTGGGCAGGCGTGCGCCGCAATCGCGCCGGAAGGCTTGCCAGACGCCGCTGAAATCGTCCTGCGGCCAGCCGGGCAAATCGGCCCACTGCGCGGGCTGCAGCCGCACGCCGGGGCCGGTGAGCGCGGCGGCAGTACCCGGCGGGGTTGCAGGCCAGGGCGCCGTCGGCGCCGAAGTGGGCGGCAGGGTCGTGGGCGCAGAAGCGGGCGGCGCGGGCGGTGTGGCGCAGGACGCCAGCGCCAGCCCCAGCAGGCAGAGCAGGGCGGTGCGGACGTGGACCATCAACCCCGGTCGGTGCGATAACAAAGTCATGCTCAGCCGTGTGCGCTGGCCGCAGCGTGTCGCGGCGGCAGGATGAACGTCCAAGGCCTGCGCCACAGCCGACGGGCAATGCTGGTGTAAATGGCGCGGCGCTCTTTCACCTGAATGCCCCGGGCGCGCAAGGACAGACGGTAGGCCAGATAGAAACTCACACCGACGTTGAGCACGCCGTTGACGGCAATGCCCGCCAGCGCCCACCAGAACGCCGGATCGTTCACGACCGCGGGCCCCAGGCTGGCGCAGGCCGCGCCAAACAGGCCCGATGACAGCGTGACGTGCCGCACTTGCAGGTCGATGCCGAAAATGCGGAAGAACTCCGGCGCCAGTCCGAGCAGCAGGCCGAGCGACACATTGCCCGACATGACGCCGATATGGCGACGCCACCAGGCGGCCCAACGCGCGGCGCGCTGCGCGCCCAGGCGACGCCGAATGCCCGGATTCCAGGCGATGGCGCTGTCGAGCCGGTGCAGCACGAAGGCGTTTTCGGCCCAGCCTGCAATCACACTGGAGAGAAACAGCAGCACCCCGGTAAACGCGGCGAACAGCGGTGTGGGGCCCAGCAGCGACAACGATTCCAGCTCGTGCTCCGCCTTGGGCACGGGCAGAAACTGCGGCCCGAACCAGGCCAGCCCACCCAGGCCAAGGAGCAACGCCACCGGCATGACCAGCAAGACGTTGCCGAACACCCCGGCCGACTGCGAACGCGTGAGGTTGGCGACTTCGTCAACGAATCGCTCCACCCCGCCGGGTTTGGACAACTCGCCGAGCTTGTCGGCCAGGGCCGGTGCGGTCATCGCCGGTTGTTTGGTGGCGATGGTCCAGTGCAGCAATTGCACGATGACAAAGCTCACCGCGTAGTTCAGCCCGGCGAGCAGGCCGGTCCAGAACAGCGCGGTTTTCAGGCCGAGAATGCCGATCTTGATCCAGGTGGTGAACCCCATGATCAGCCCGCCGCCCATCGCCGCGCCGAGCATGGCGCGATATTCGCGGCGGTCGCGGGTGATGTAGTGCTCGCCCGACTCGGCGTGGCGTTCGGCCATTTTTTCCGCCAGCAGCGCGGTGTTGTGCCGCCACAGGGCGCGCAGGCTGCGGCGTTGGGCGTTCAAGCGCACGAAATTGGCGAACAGGTGGGCGGTGTCGCGCGCCGGGGTGTCGCCCACCAGGCAATTGAGCAGCGCCTCGGCGCGGTCGATGCGCTGGTGCAGCTGGTGCAGCACATAGACCAGGCTCACCGAAGTGCCGTAGTCTTCCAGATGCGCCGTGACCGAATCGGCCTGCTGGCGACAGGCTTCCAACCCGGCGCGAAGCAAGGTGAGCGACTGCCGCAGCGCCTCTTCGTCGCCGGGGGGCTGCGGCGCCAGCAGCGTCTGTACCGTTTCATACTGCGCGGCCAGTTGCTTGAACGGGGCTTCGACCTCGCCCGCCAGTGGGCCGCTGTTGTGCATGCGCGAGCGCAGATCGGGCGAGAAGCCGGTGGCGCGGATCTGGCTGACGGTATAGGTCAGCGCATCGAGCAGGGCGGTGCGCCAGAGCTGCGCGCTGGCGATTTTTTCGGTTTCGATCTCGGGTGTGACCAGCAATTCCCGCAGGCGTGCGAGGGTGTCGGCATCGAGCGCTTCGAGCCAGACGGCGTCGTGCGCCTGCGGGAAAAACAGGGCGAACAGCACGGCGAGATCGCGCGTTTCGGGCGATTTGGGCAGCCATTTGTTGCCCAGCCGCTCGCTGAATTCGCTGAAAAACGAAGGCCGCTGGCTGAAGCCAAAATCGGCCAGCAGCAAGGTGGCATCGGTGTTGTGCAGCAGGCCGTTGATCACGGCGGCGATTTCGGCGCGGCGCTCGGGCAGGCTGTCGAGCACATCCAGCAGGGTTTGCAGTCGGCGAATTTCGGCGGGCGCCGAAGTGTCTTCTCCGTCTTGCGCAGCGAGAGTCGGCGGGAGGTTCAAACCCTCGCGCAGGAGGGCGGCGTCGGGGCCGCGTCGCAGCCAGTCCAGCAGTTCGATGATCCAGAGCGCTTGCTCCACGGGCTGCGCCTGCGCGCTGGCCGCGTCGAGCAGCGAATGCACCTCGGTCGCCGCGCGCGCTGCCGCCTTGCGCGCCCGGCGTTTGGCAAAAAACATCAGTGCAGACTCCGCGGCTGAACCAGCGCGAATTCGGGAATGTGCGCCTCGAAGCGCTCGCCATCTTCCGCGACACAGAAATAACTGCCGCGCATACTGCCCGTCGGCGTGCTCAGTTGCGACCAGCTGGTGTATTCGAACGCTTCGCCAGGCTTGAGAAAGGGCTGCTGCCCCACCACGCCCAGACCGCGCACTTCCTCCACCTTGCCCGCGCCGTCGGTAATGATCCAGTGACGGGAAATGAGCTGCGCGGCCACGCGCCCGGTGTTGATCACAGTGACGGTGTAGCTGTAGGCATAAACGCCTTGCTCCGCATCCGACTGCTCGGGCAGGTATTGCGGAATCACCGAAACGGAAAATTGATAGGTCGACATGCGCGCGATTCTAGGAGTTAGGAGTGCGCGCCTATGCAGGCTGGATATTCAGGGAATTGCGCTGCGTCAGGCAGTTGGGTTCAAATCCCTACAGAATCAGTTGGGCATCCTTCTAAAATGAACGCCATGAAAACCTACCGCATCGCCCCCAGCATTCTCTCGGCCGACTTTGCCCGCCTGGGCGAGGAGGTGCGCAACGTCATCGACGCCGGCGCTGATTTCATCCATTTCGACGTGATGGACAACCATTACGTCCCCAACCTCACCATCGGCCCGCTGGTGGCCGAGGCCATCAAGCCCTACTGCAAGAAGGCCGACGGCACCCCCGTCACGCTCGATGTGCACCTGATGGTCGAGCCGGTCGATGCCATCGCCCAGTCCTTCGTCAAGGCGGGCGCCGACATCGTCAGCTTCCACCCCGAAGCCAGCAAGCACGTCGATCGCACCCTGCAGATGATTCGCGACGGCGGCGCCAAGGCCGGGCTGGTGTTCAACCCCGCCACGCCGCTTTCCGTGCTCGACTACGTCATGGACAAGGTCGATCTGGTGCTGCTGATGAGCGTCAACCCCGGATTCGGCGGTCAGAGTTTCATCGAGAGCAGCCTGCCCAAGGCCAAACAGGTGCGTGCCAAGCTCGACGCCTACAAGGCGCAGACCGGCCGCGACATCCTGCTCGAAATCGACGGCGGCATCAAGCCCGACAACATCGCTGCGGCCGCCGCGGCCGGGGTGGACACCTTCGTGGCCGGCAGCGCCATTTTCGGCAAGCCCGACTACAAGGCCGTGATCGACGCCATGCGTGCCCAGCTCGCGGCGGTGGCCTGATGGACGCCCGCACCCCTGCGGCGCCTGCCCTGACCTTGGTCGGCCACGCCGTGCAGGCCGCCATCGTCGATCTCGACGGCACCATGATCGACACCCTGGGCGACTTTCATGCGGCGCTGTCGCGGTTGATGGACGAACTCGGCCTGCCCGCGGTCAGCCGTGAGCAGGTGGAGCATCGCATCGGCAAAGGCTCCGAATATCTGGTGCTGCAGACCCTGCGCATTCACCTCGCCGACGATCAGGCCCAAGAGTTGTACCCGCGCGCCATCGAAACCTATCAGCGTATTTACGGCGCCATCAACGGTCAGTATTCCAACCCGTTTCCCGGCGTGCCCGAAGGGCTGGCGGCCTTGAAGGCGGCGGGCTTGCGACTGGCCTGCATCACCAACAAGCCCACACGCTATGCGCGCGAACTGCTCGACCTCAAAGGGCTGCTGCAGCACTTCGAAGTGGTCAACGGCGGCGACGCCTTCCCGCGCAAGAAGCCCGACCCCATGCCCTTGGTCGAAACCTGCAAGCAGATCGGCCTGCCCACCGCGGTGGTGCTGATGATCGGCGATTCGCAGAACGATGCCCTGGCCGCCCGCGCCGCCGGTTGCCCGGTGGCTCTGGTCACCTACGGCTACAACCACGGTGAGCCCGTGCGTGCGGTGGACGCAGATGGTTTTGCCGACCGCATCGGTGATCTGCTCCCCGCCTGAATAATTCAGAACGCAGCAATAAAAAAGCCGCTCCGGACAGGAGCGGCTTTTTTGTGGGCAGAGCCGACGCGATCGGTCGTTGACGATCAGCCGTTGATGTTCTGCTTTTGAATCGAGGTGTTGGACAGCACGCCAGCGGGCAGCATGCGCAGCATGGCCCGATACAGCTCGGCGTTGCCAGTGCCCGGAATGATGTGCGAGCCCGGACCCATCAGCACGATGCCGTTGGAGGGTTCGAACAGCAGCTCAACCGTCTGGCCCTTGGCGATCTGCTTCACGCTGGCCAGTTGCTTGCTGAAGGCGTCCATCGCCGGCTTGAACGAAGCGTACTGAGCGGCGGACACGCCCTTCTTCACCCCAGCATCCAGCGCCTTGGCCAGAGCGTCGGCCGACATATTGGCAATGGCGGTGAGGCGAATCGATTTGGCGCCGGGCATGGTCATGATGCTGCTGACCGACGTGGTATTTTGCGGCAGGTACACCGCCGCGGCCATCTTGCCGCCCATATTGACCACGCCAGCGCCGTTGATCAGCAGGGGCACGCCGTTGGCCGGGGCGGTTTGCATCACAGGAACGCCGCCCACTTTGACGGCGGCATTGGCGCTTACGGCGCCGAACGTCGCGGCCAGCGAGATGGCGGTTGCGGTCAGAACTGTTTTCATGGACGATCCTCGGGTGGTTTGTGGGTATATCAGCCAAATCTTATTTTATGAACCCACCCCTTGCATGTTCGGGTTTTCACCGAAACGGCGTGTTTGAGTGGTCGCCAAACATGACGGCGCGCAAGCCTTGCCCGGTGAAACCGGTCAGTTGCTGTCCGCTTCGTTGCCCAGCAGCGCGCGTTTGAGCCGGTCTTCAGCGGGATCTTTGCCCAGCCAGATTTTGAGCATGGAATTGAAAAACTGCGGCTCGGTGAACGCCCCGCCCGAGGGCACGCCATCGATGGAGATGGTGCTGCCCTTGCCGGGAATCTCGCGGATGGTCACCGTTTCCCCGGTTTTGATCTGGCTTTTTTGGGCAAACAGGCTGCCCAGTTGCACCAGGCTGGGAATGAAGGCGCTGAACTCCTCCGGGCTGAGGTTGTTCTTGATGCCTTCGTTGAGTTTGTCGCCGAGCTCCTTGCCGCTCACATCACGCAGCATGGTGAGCTTCAACTCCTTGGGCCCGGCCATGTTGTAAATCGCCTGCGGCTGCGCGCTTTTCTGCGGCAAATACAGCGCGGCGGTGTAAACCTTGAAGAAGAACACGTACCGGGTGCCGGCGCCGTTGAGCGTCAGCGTCTTGCCGCCGACATCCACTTGCGGCGGAATATCCACGCCGTGCAGGGTGAGCGCCTGCGCGCTCGGCATGAAGGACGCGACGGCCAGTGCGGCGATCAGCGAGGCGGCTGCGCCAAAGGTGCGCGGCGGCGTGTGAGCGGCGTGATCCATGAAGTCTCCTGTTGCCTGTTATCGAACGGTCGTTCATTTTTCGTAAAACGCCGTGCTTTGACAAGTGAATTCAGATCGGGCGGCGTTTAACATGCTCCGACGACACCTATGAAGGAGACGTCATGCCCAAGGTTTTTCAGGACAGCTACCCCGACGCGCTGGCGCACTGCTATGGCTGCGGCCGCCTCAACACCGAGGGGCATCAGATCAAGACCGTCTGGGACGGCGATGAAACGGTCACGCGCTTCACGCCCCAGCCCTATCACATCGCAGTGCCTGGCTTTGTGTACGGCGGGTTGATCGCCTCGCTGATCGATTGCCACAGCACCGGCACGGCGGCAGCGGCGATGTACCGTGCCGAAGGGCGCGAGATGGGCACGCCACCGGCGTTCCGTTTTGTCACCGGATCGCTGCATGTCGATTTTCTCAAGCCGACGCCCTTGGGCGCCGAGCTGGAAATTCGCGGTCGGGTGAAAGAAATCAAGGGCCGCAAGGTCATTGTGGAGTCCACGGTGTTTGCGGGCGGCGTGGCCACCGTGCGCGGCGAGGTCGTTGCGGTGCAGATGCCGGAAAACTTCGGCGCTTGAGACCGCGTTCGAGCCCGTTACGCGGAAAATGGCCCTGCGAGTTTGCTACATTCGCTCACTCGGATAGATCTGCGCGATTCATTCACTTTCCATGTTCATCCATCGGCGACACGCATCGGGTTCTGGAGACCGGGGGGCCTGGCCCTGGCGGTTCTGTCTGATCGTGCTCGCTGCTGCGGCCTGAATCACCTCCGATCTGCGTCCCATCCGCGCGTCAATGCGCGAGGGCCGTGTCGGCAACAGGCGGCGCTCCCGTGATATCCGCTGCCCGCCCCTGCGGGGCAGCCGACCCTTGAGACGAACATGACTGAACTCGAATTCAAAGAACTGGCCCGCCAGGGCTGCAACCGCATTGCGCTCGTGTCTGAAGCGCTGGCGGATCTGGAAACTCCCCTGTCGCTCTACCTCAAGCTGGGGGCGGGCGCAGGAGCCGGGCAAAACACCTTTTTGCTGGAATCCGTGGTCGGCGGCGAGCGCTTCGGCCGCTACTCCTTCATCGGTCTGGCCGCCCGCACGCAGGTGCGGGTGAAGAATGGCCTCACCGAGGTGCTGCGCGACGGCGCGGTGGTGGAAACCTCCGAAGCGCCGCCGCTGGATTTCATCGAGGCGTTCCACGCCCGCTTCAAGGTGGCGCTGCCTGCGGGCATGCCGCGTTTTTGCGGCGGGCTGGCGGGGTATTTCGGCTATGACGCGGTGCGCTATATCGAGCCGCGCCTGATGGCGTCTGCGGCCAGGCATCCCAAGCCCGATCCGCTGGGCATGCCCGACATCCTGCTGATGTTGTGCGAAGAACTCGCCGTGATCGACAACCTGTCGGGGCGGCTCTACCTCATCGTCTATGCCGACCCCGGCCAGCCCGAGGCCTACAGCCAGGCGCGCTCGCGCTTGCGCGGTCTGCGCGAGCAACTGCGCTATTCCGTTTCGGCGCCACCCATGCAGCGCAGCAGCGTGACGCCGATCGAGCGCGAGTTCGACAAGGCCGACTATCTGAAAGCGGTCGAGAAAGCGAAGGACTACATCGCCGCCGGCGACTTCATGCAGGTGCAGGTGGGGCAGCGCCTGCGCAAGCGCTTCAGCGATTCGCCGCTGTCGCTCTACCGCGCGCTGCGCTCGCTCAACCCTTCGCCGTACATGATTTATTTCAACTTCGGCGACTTTCAGATTGCGGCCTCATCGCCCGAGATTCTGGTGCGCGAAGAGGTCGTGCCCGAGGGGCGCAAGGTCACCATCCGCCCGCTGGCCGGCACGCGGCCGCGCGGCGCCACCGCCGAGGCCGACGTGCGCAACGAGGCCGAACTGCTGGCCGACCCGAAGGAACGCGCCGAGCATCTGATGCTCATCGACCTGGCGCGCAACGATCTGGGCCGGATCGCGCAGACCGGCAGCGTGAAGGTGACCGAGGCGTTCGCCATCGAGCGCTATTCGCATGTGATGCACATCGTCAGCAACGTCGAGGGGCTGCTGCAGCCGCAGCGCACGCCGATGGACGTGCTGCGCGCCACCTTCCCGGCGGGCACGCTGTCGGGCGCGCCCAAGATTCGCGCCATGGAAGTGATCGACGAACTCGAACCCACCCGACGCGGGCTGTACGGCGGGGCCATCGGCTACTGGAGCTTTGCCGGTGACATGGATTTGGCCATTGCCATTCGCACTGGCATCGTCAAAGACAACTGGTTGTACGTGCAGGCGGCCGCTGGCGTGGTGGCTGATTCCGTGCCCGAGATGGAATGGCGCGAAACCGAGGCCAAGGCCCGCGCCGTGTTGCGCGCGGCCGAGCAAGTGCAGGAAGGGCTGGACGGCTAAAGCGCCGTCCGCCCCCTCTCTTCCCAGACCCACGGAGCCCGCCATGCTGCTGATGATCGACAACTACGACAGTTTTACCTATAACCTGGTGCAATACCTCGGCGAACTCGGCCAGGACGTGCACACCGTGCGCAACGATGAGCTCGATCTCGAAGCCATCGCGGCGCTCAATCCCGAGCGCATCGTCATTTCCCCCGGGCCGTGCTCGCCCGCCGAGGCGGGTATATCCGTGCCGGTGCTGCAATATTTCGCCGGGCGACTGCCCATTCTGGGCGTCTGCCTGGGGCATCAGGCCATCGGCGCCGCGTTTGGCGGCCAGATCGTGCGGGCGCGGCAAATCATGCACGGCAAGACCAGCCCCATCACCCATGACGGCCGAGGGGTGTTCGCCGATCTGCCCAGCCCGTACACCGTGGTGCGCTATCACTCGCTGGCCATCGAGCGCGACAGCCTGCCGGCCTGCCTGGAAATTACCGCGCAGACCGAAGATGGCGAAATCATGGGGGTGCGTCACCGCCATTTCGCCATCGAGGGCGTGCAGTTTCACCCGGAATCCATCGAAACCGAGCACGGCCACCGGCTGCTGCAGAATTTTCTGGCATTGAACGAGGACCACTTCCATGACCATCAGTAATCACGATGCGCTGGTGCGCGTCATCGAGCACCGCGAAATCTTCCCCGATGAAATGATCGCGCTGATGCGCCGCATCATGACCGGCGAGATGTCCCCGGTCATGATGGCCGCGCTCATCACCGGCCTGCGGGTGAAGAAGGAAACCATCGGCGAAATCACCGCCGCCGCGATGGTGATGCGCGAATTCGCCACGTCGGTCGAAGCGGCCGATAAAAAGCGCCTGGTCGACATCGTCGGCACGGGGGGCGATTCCGCGCGCACCTTCAATATCTCCACCGCCAGCATGTTTGTCGCCGCCGCCGCCGGGGCGCGGGTGGCCAAGCATGGCGGGCGCAGCGTGAGTTCTTCCTCCGGTTCGGCCGACGCGCTCGAGGCGCTGGGCGCCAACATCCAGCTCACCCCGGAGCAGGTGGCGCAAAGTCTGGCCGAATGCGGCATCGGCTTCATGTTCGCGCCCAACCACCATCCGGCCATGAAGCACGCGGCGCCGGTGCGCAAGGAGTTGGGGGTGCGCACCCTGTTCAATATTCTCGGCCCGCTGACCAACCCCGCAGGTGCGCCTAACCAGTTGCTCGGAGTGTTCCACCCCGATCTGGTCGGTATTCTGGTGCGCGTTTTGCAAAGGCTGGGCAGCGAGCACGCCCTGGTGGTGCACGGGCTGGATGGCCTCGACGAGGTGTCGTTGTCGGGCGAGACGCTGATTGGCGAACTCAAGAACGGCCAGATCAGCGAATACGCCATTCACCCCGGCGATCTCGGGCTGAAGTCCGCGCCGCTGGAGGCGCTGCGGGTGGAAGGCCCGGCTCAGTCCATCGAGTTGATACACGAGGCGCTCAATGACGTGGCGGGCGCGCCCAGAGACATCGTGGCACTCAATGCAGGGGTCGCGCTGTACGCCGCGAACGTCGCGCCCGCATTGGTCGACGGCGTGCAGATGGCGCGCGAAGCCATTTCCAGCGGCGCAGCGCGCGACAAAATGCAGGAATTCGTGCGCGTCACCCACGCCATGCAGAATCCGGCGACCAGCGTATGAGCCCACCCCGAAACCCTTCGCTTCGCTCGGCTCGCCCCTCAAGGGGCAAGAAACTCTCGGGGCGGCCCAGCGAGTTTCTTGAGAGCGACATCCTTCAGCGCATTCTCGCCACCAAAGCGCAAGAAGTGGCGGCGGCGCGCGAGCAGGCGCCCTTATCGGCGCTGCGCGAGCAGGCTGCAGCGCGCGGCCCGACGCGGGGGTTTGCCGCCGCGGTGCAGGCCAAAGTCGCTGCGGGCGGGCCCGCCGTCATCGCGGAAGTGAAAAAAGCCAGTCCGTCGCGCGGGGTTCTGCGGGCCGACTTCGATCCGGCCGCTATTGCTCGCAGCTATGCGGCCGGGGGCGCGACCTGCTTGTCCGTGCTCACCGATGTGCAGTACTTCCAGGGGGCGGCGTCTTATCTGCAGCAGGCGCGGGCGGCTTGCGCGCTGCCCGTATTGCGCAAGGATTTCATGGTCGACGCCTACCAGATCGCCGAGGCTGCAGCGATGGGGGCCGACTGCGTGCTGTTGATCGCCGCCGCTCTGCCACGGGCGCAATTGATCGAAATGGAAGCCGAGGCGATGAGCTATGGCCTCGATGTGCTGGTCGAGGTGCACAACGCGGCTGAACTGGAGGCGGCGCTGGCGCTGCGCACGCCGTTGCTTGGCATCAACAACCGCGACTTGCGCAGCTTTGAAACCCGGCTGGAGACCACCCTCGATCTGCTGCCGCAGATTCCTGAGGACCGCGTCGTTGTGACCGAGAGCGGCATTCTGACCGCAGATCACGCCGCGCGCATGCGGGCCGCCGGCGTTCAGGCCTTCCTCGTCGGCGAAGCCTTCATGCGCGCGGACGACCCGGGCGCAGCCCTGCGCGCGCTCTTCGATTGACCCGGCGCAAAGGCCTTCTATTTGACATCGCCGCAAAAATCGCTAAGAATCTGCGGTTCGCCTCGGAGAGGTGGCCGAGTGGTTAATGGCAGCAGACTGTAAATCTGCCCTCTAACGAGTACGCTGGTTCGAATCCAGCCCTCTCCACCAGGCGCAAGAATGATGGTGTGCTTTGCTGCCTTTGGGTTCTGCTGCGGTGTTCTGTCGTGTTGGGGCGATCTCGCTGCGGGCCTCGCCGGGGTGTCCAAGGCTAGGCAAGGCGGGAGTAGTTCAATGGTAGAACCTTAGCCTTCCAAGCTAATGGCGCGGGTTCGATTCCCGTCTCCCGCTCCAGCTCCTGCGGTATTCAGTAGTTGTTATGTAACGGTTTTCTCTTGGGCGCGCAAGCGTTCAGGCCCATGTGGCTCAGTGGCAGAGCACTCCCTTGGTAAGGGAGAGGTCGCGGGTCCGATTCCCGCCATGGGCACCAGTTGAATTTATCGATTTGTCCATCTTTGTAGGCTTGAGGAGTTTGAATCATGGCGAAGGAAAAGTTTGAGCGGACCAAGCCGCACGTCAACGTGGGCACGA
>DYKQ01000074.1 GCA_020722545.1 Thiomonas intermedia
TGCCTCCGCCCAGACCCCCGGCGCGGGGGTATAAATAGCGTTAACAGGCCCTAACTCACTCAAGCTGGGTTTGCTGGGAGCCAGACAGGCCCTGATACGAGCTGAACTCACCCTGATTGGCCAGGGTTTGCGCTTGCTGCGAGTCCGCGTCTGGCCAGTTTAGGATGCGCTCGGAGGTGCTATTCAGCCAGTGAGTTTGCGGTGTGGCCAACATGCCGGTTCGGTGTTCTGGCGGCCGGAGCAGGGGCGCGGCCAGACGCATCGACATGGCGGCCGCATGAGCACCGCATCATCAACGCGGGATGCGAGTATGGGTCAGCGCAATTCTTCGACCGCTTGCCAGGCGGCGTCAATGCTCGGCGTAACGCCATCGCCGCCGAGGGTGCGGGCGAGATGGGGCGAGGTTGGGGTGAACAGCTCGGGCCCGGTGCTGACGAACAGCCCCACCACCGGGCGACGCAGCGCCGCGGCGAGATGGGTGAAGCCGGTATCCACGCCCACCACCAGCCGACTCTGCGCAATGACGGGCAGCATGTCGAGCAGGCTGCGGCGATCGAGAATCTGCGCGCTGCCCGCCGGAAGCGATGCGATGATGTGCTGCGCGCGTTCCTGCTCGGCGGCGTTTCCCCAGGTCAGTTGCAGCCGCAGGCCAGCCTGCACCAGACGGGCGGATAGCGCCTGCCAGTGGTCGAGCGGCCAGAGCTTTTCCGGCTTGGAGGCGCCATGCGCGAGGAAGACCGTATCGGCCTCTGCGGCGTCTGGCTCGCGGGCGTAGCGCTGATCGATCGCATAGTCCACGGGGCGGTGCAGGTTGGTGTCGAGCACGGCCTGCGCAAACACCCGGCGTCCCTCGGCGCCGTGCAAGCCGACGGGCCGGGCGAAATGCCGGTGGTAGGCGCGGGCGGCGAGCGGCTCGCCGCCGCAGTCTTGCGCGCGATAGCCGACGCGCAGCGCGCCACGCGCCAGACGGGAGATGATGGCGCTTTTGAGCACGCTGTGCGGGTCCCAGATCAGGTCGTAGTGCTCGCCGCGCAGGGCGCTCAGAACGGCGCGCAACTCGCGCCATGCGGCGAGGCTGCGCTGTTGTTGCACTGCCTTGAGCGGCAGGGCGAAGACGTGACGCACGGCGGGGTGCAGCCGCGGAATGTCGGCGAAGCGGGCATCGACCGCCCAGTCGATTTCGATGCCGGGCCAGCGTGCGGCGATGTCGGAAACAGCGGGCAGGGTCTGCACCTGATCGCCCATGGCGGACAACTGCACCAGCAGCATGCGCTGCGGGGCTGGCGGCAGGGCGCCCTGACCCCACTGCAGTGGAAACTGCGCCCGCGTCATGCGGCGGGCAGCAAGGCTTTGCCCATCAGGTCTTCGAGCACCTTGAGCGGTGCGGTGTGCGGATAGAGCTGGCGCCGGGGTTCGAGGTAGAAGGTTTGCTCCATCATGTATTGCCCGCCCATGACGGCGTGCAGCACCTGATCGGAGAACACCACCCAGGTCGTGCCCGGCGCGAAGTCCACGCTGCGCTGCGGCGCGTCTTTCTGATAGGCCAGATCGGCCTTCATTTTGTCGTGCAACTGCAGCATGTAGTGGTCGTAGTCGGTGCGGTGCGATTTGGTGATTTTGAGCGCGCGCAACACCGCCGCCGAGCCGGGCACGGGGGGGGTGAGCCGCGGTGCAAAACGCTGCAGAAATTCGGGGAAGGGCTCGCCCACACGCCACTGACGCGGCCGCCCTTCGGGATTGAGATTGGTGAATACGCGCAGCAGCCGCGCGCCATGAATCGGGTTGGAGGGAAAGGCATCGACGTGCAGCCGGGTGTCGTCCTTGCGCCAGCTCGTCTTGCGACCTTCGACCTGAATGGGGCGGTACGAGGCTTTGGCCGCGCGCAGCTTGCCCCGATAGTGCGGAAACAGACGGTCGACCAGGGACTGGGCCTGATGGGAGAATCGCTGGATCATGTCGCGCAATTCGGTCTGGTCTTGCGGGCTGCCCGACGCGCCGCGAATGCTGCCGTCATCGCGCAGGCTGATGTTTTTGGCTTTGCCGTCGCTGATGGACGGGGTGAGAAAGCGGCGTTCGCTTGCGCTCAGTTCGAAGTGCAACTGCGGGAAGCACAGCACATGACCGCCTTCGAGCAGGTGCTCCACCCCGGCGGTAGGTGCGCGCTCGCAGGGGCTGGCATCCCAGGCGGTATCGGGAAAGTTGCGGATGGTGTCGTCGAGTGCGGCCATATGACCTCCTGCAAAAAATTGGCTGCCTGCAGGGCGCAGAACAGGCTGCTTAGCGGGTGCTCAGTGATTGTCCGCCTTGATGCCCGACAGCCGGTCCATGAGCGCAAACATCACGCCGGAGAACACCAGAACCAGATGGATGGCGATGGCCCACGCCATGTCGTCACGGCTGGCTTGACGCACATTGATGAAATATTTGAGCAGTTCGACCCCCGAGATCGCCACGATGGAGCCGATGAGTTTGAGCTTCAGATCGGAGAAGGTGACGTGGCCCATCCAGCTGGGGCGGTCTTCGTGGCCGCCGGTGTCGATCTTGGAGACGAAGTTCTCGTAGCCGGCAAAAATGATGATGATCAGCAGATTGGACACCAGGGCGATGTCCACCAGAGACAGAATGGCCAGCATGGCCTCGCCGCCCGTGCCGGAAAACACCACGGACACCGCGCCGATGAAGGTTTTGACAAACTTCACCAGCAGCAGAACGATGCCCAGCACCAGGCCGAGATAGAACGGCGCCAGCAGCCAGCGGCTGCCGAAAATCAGAACTTCCAGAGCATGTTCGACGCGTTTCATAGGATGTTTGCGAAAAGAAGAGGCGGAGATGAGCGAGACTGTAGCGGGGCTGTGTTACCGCACCCGCATGCCGGGCTGTGCGCCAGTGTGCGGTTCGAGGATGTAGAGGCCGGGCTGCGCCTTTTCGTCGGCGGCGCTGGCGGCCAGCACCATGCCTTCGCTCAGGCCGAATTTCATCTTGCGCGGCGCGAGGTTGGCGACCACTACGGTGAGTTTGCCGATCAGGTCTTCCGGCTTGTAGGCGCTGGAGATGCCGGAGAACACATTGCGGGTGCGCGGCTGGCCATCGGGCGTGGTTTCGCCCACGTCGAGGGTGAGGCGCAGCAGCTTGGTCGAGCCTTGCACGGCTTCGGCATGGGCGATGCGGGCAATGCGCAGATCGATCTTGGCGAAGTCGTCGATGGTGATGAAGGGGTCTTGCGTGGCGTCGGCAGTCGGTGCTGCGGGCGTCATGGCTTGGGCGGCGGGCTTGGCGGTAGGCTTGGCAACGACTGGCGCTGCGGGCGGATCGGTCTCGAACAGGGCGTCGAGGCGCCTGGGGTCGATGCGGTGCATCAGGTGCTGATAGGGCGCGGCGTGTTGCGGCAGTTCGGTGGCGTCGCTCCAGACGAAATCGCGCTCCAGCCCGAACAGCTCGCGCGCCACGCGGGCGGTGAGCACGGGCAGCACCGGGCTGAGCATGACCGACAGCAGCCAGAACCCGGCCAAGGCCTGCGAGCAGGCGTCTTGCAGTTCGGCGCGGCGGGCTTCGTCTTTCGCCAGAATCCAGGGCTGGGCGGCGTCGAACGCGGTGTTGATGCGGTCGGCATAGGCCATGATTTCTCGCAGCGCCCGGGCATATTCGCGCGCTTCAAAAGCGGCGGCCACGTCGTCGGCCAGCGCCTGGGCGGCGTCGCGCAAATCGCCGGTGTTGTGGGCATAACCCAGCTTGCCGTCGAAGTATTGGCTGATGAATTTGGCGGCGCGGCTGGCGATGTTGACGTATTTGCCGATCAGGTCGCTGTTGACCCGGGCGACGAAATCTTCTGGCGTGAAATCCACATCTTCCACCCGCGCGGTCAGCTTGGCGGCGAGGTAATAGCGCAGCCACTCGGGGTTGAGGCCGATGTCGAGATACTTCAGCGGCGAGATGCCGGTGCCGCGGCTTTTGCTCATCTTCTCGCCGCCGAAAGTGACAAAGCCATGCACATTGATCTGGCTGGGCGTCTTGCGGCCCGAGAAGTGCAGCATGGCCGGCCAGAACAGGGTGTGGAAATACACGATGTCCTTGCCGATGAAATGCACCTGCTCCACCGACGGATCGGCGACGAAGGCGTCGAAACTCTGCGCGGTGCGCGAAGGCGCGTGCCAGTGCTGCGCGGCCTGACCCTTGTCGAAATGGTTTTTCAGGCTGGCGAGGTAGCCGATGGGGGCGTCGAGCCAGACGTAGAAGTATTTGCCCGGCGCGTCCGGAATTTCGATGCCGAAGTAGGGGGCGTCGCGCGAGATGTCCCAGTCGGCCAGGCCGCCGTGGCCGTTTTCGTCCGTGGTGAACCACTCGCGCACCTTGTTGAGCACTTCGGTTTGCAGATGCGGCTGGCCGTGGGCGTTGGCCGCCTGCGTCCAGTCGCGCAGATAGTCGGCGCAGCGGTCGGACGAAAGCTGAAAGAAGTAGTGCTCGCTCTTGCGCAACTCGGGCGTGGCGCCGGAAAGTGTGGAATAGGGATGCTTGAGTTCGGTGGGCGCGTACACCGCCCCGCAGACTTCGCAGGCGTCGCCGTACTGATCGGCCGCGCCGCACTTGGGGCACTGACCCTTGATGTAGCGGTCGGGCAGGAACATGCCCTTGACCGGATCGAAAAACTGCTCGATGTCGCGCATCGCAATCAGGCCGTTCTTGCGCAGCGCGCGGTAGATGTCCTGCGCGAGTTGATGGTTTTCCGGCGCGTCGGTGTTGTGCCAGTTGTCGAAGCGGATGTGAAAGCCGTCGAGGTATTGCGCCCGCCCGGCGGCGATGTCGGCGACGAATTGCTGCGGCGTCTTGCCCGCCTTGTCGGCGGCGATCATGATGGGCGCGCCGTGGGCGTCGTCGGCGCCGACGAAGTGCACCTCGTGGCCCTGCATGCGCTGAAAGCGCACCCAGGTGTCGGCCTGGATGTATTCCATGATGTGGCCGATGTGGAACGGGCCGTTGGCGTAGGGCAGGGCGGTGGTGACGAAGAATCGGCGCTTGGAAGTCATGGTGAACGGGGTGGAGTGCGCCCGGCCGGGAGCGCCGGGGCGTGCGGGCGTTGCCGCGCAAACAGTCATTTTAGGTGGCGACGGGCGAAAGGATCTGGCGCGACAACCGGGCGATCGTGCGCCCTTCCGCTTCCACCTCGCGAAGGCGGCGCTCAATCGGGGTGTCGATGGCGCCGGTTTCGGCCGCTTTGATGCACGTCGCCTGCCCATCCTGGTCGAGACAGCCTTGCAACAGGGCAAGGGTGTGGCGCAGGCGGGCCTGCTCGGCGGCAGGCAGCACCCGGTCGCCGCGCTGCGCTCTGATCACGCGCAAGGTGGCGAGGTGGGCGCTGAGCAGATCGCTGTGGGCGATGAACGCGGCGAGTTCGCGCCGCATACGCTGATGCTGGCGCGGCTCTTCCAGCATGCGGGCGTGCAGGCCGCCCACGGCAGCGAGCGCGTCTTGAATGCGCTTGCGCTCACGGCGGTAGTTCAGGTCGCTGACCTGCTGCGGGTCGAGCACGGCCTGTGCATAGCCCAGCGCGGCGCGCTGCAGGGCATCAACCTGGCGGCGCAGATCGTTGGCCTCCCACCTGGGCAGCACAAAGCTGAAAGCCCAGGCCAAAGCCGCGCCGATCAGCGTGTCTTGCAGGCGTTGGGTGACCAGAAACTGGCTACCCGGCTCCAGCAAGGCCACGAGCAGAAGGGCGTTGACGCTGGCGAACAGGGCGGTGAAGCGGTAGTTGAGAGTGATGAAGGTGCGCGCAAAGGCCAGGGAGACGAACACCCCCAGCGTCATCACCCCCAACGACGGGTGGGTAGAGAGCAGGGCCGCGACTAGTATGCAGCCCAGCAGCGTGCCCAACACGCGGTCTTTGATGCGCTGGCGGGTGACGCTGTAATTCGGCCGAAGAATCACGCCGATGGTCAGCAACACCCAGTAGTCGTGCGGGTGATAGGGCAGGGCGCGCAGCACCAATTCGCCTGCGAACAAGGCCAGCGCCAGGCGGATGGCATAGCGCAGGATGGGTGATTCAAAGCGGATGGATTGCCACAGCGCGTTCGGGTCGTAGCGCAGCGGGCTGAGAAAGGCCTGCAGATCCATGCCCTGCAGCAGATCGGGCTGAGTCGGCGACCCGACGGGTTTTTCTTGAGCGAGCAGATCGCTGATGCGCTGAAACTTGTCGGCACTGGCGCGCAAGGCCATGCGGGCCTGCTCGAATTCGGCGCTGGGCTGGCTGGGCTGCAGGGTGGCGAGTGCGTGCTCGATGGTTTGCGCGCAGGGCAGGTGGGCGGGCAGGGTGTTGGCCGGCCTGCCGCGCAACAAGGCGTCGGCGCGCTGGTCTAGGGCATCGCCGATGCG
This sequence comes from Thiomonas intermedia, assembly GCA_020722545.1. GTDB lineage: Bacteria > Pseudomonadota > Gammaproteobacteria > Burkholderiales > Burkholderiaceae_C > Thiomonas > Thiomonas intermedia_B. The sequence goes on from DYKQ01000074.1 coordinate 6,364, forward strand.
CTGCGCCCAGTCGCGCAGCGCATCGGGCACGGGCGTGGCGTCGAACTGCTTGAGAATCAGGTCGCCATCGGTCTGGCTGGCCAGCAGGGCTTCGTTGACCTCCAGCAGCAGAATGAGCCGCGCCGCCAGGGCGCGATCAGCCGCGGTGCGCACATCCCGCAGCACGATGTCGCGCGTGTTCTGCAAGGTGTCGTTGATCGCGGTGAGTTGCGCGACCGCGCCGCTCAATCCAGAAGACTGCGCGCCGAAGTGATTGGCCAGCCAATGCGCAAACTGGCCGAGCTGCGCTAGCAACTCGGCCAACGCCTGCTCTTTGGTGCGGCGGCGCAGCCAGCGCGCCAGCAGCAGGGCATAGGCGGTGTAGAGCAATGCGCCGATGAAAAACAGCGCCACGGCCGCCGCCAGTTGCACCGGGCCTTGCATCGGCGGGGAACCCACGGTGATGACCGAAATGAACAGCACGCTGAAACTCATCGCCAGCGCCCGCTTGCCCCACACGGCGATCAACCCGCTGATAAAACCCAGCACGGGAATGAGCACGATCTGCACCGCAGGCCACCACAGGCTGGCGCCGACCAGCGCAAAGGCAACCGTGCTCGCCACGCTGGTAAACAACATTTCCACGCGCTTGACCCGGGTGGGCGCCGGGTTGTCGGCGAAGCACACGGTGAGCGCGCCGCTGCCCAGGGCGATCGCAGGTCCCAAGCCCGCGATTGCGTAGGTCGCCAGGCCGAACAGGGCGACGCCCACGGACGACACCAGCCCGCCGGTGAAGTAGCGGCCGTGGAGCAGAACGAGGACTTGTCGCGGTGTCAGCATGTACGGTGTTTTTTGCGTGCTATTGTCGTTGGAGTGTGAGCGCCCCCAGACCTGCCGCATTCGCGTCATCCCCCCTCGGGGGGATGAGAAAACTTGGGGCGGCCCTGCGTTTTCTCATAAGTTGATTTTTTTGCGCACGGCTGAACGTGCTACGAGGAGCAAGAGCATGGCATCCCCCTGGAAAATTCTGGTCGTTGGCGCAGGCGCCGTGGGCGGCACGCTGGCCGTTCGGCTTGCGGCAGCCGGACACACGGTCAGCGTGCTGGCGCGTGGCGCGCATCTGCAGGCGATTCAACGCGCCGGACTGTGTCTGGAAGACCCGCAAGAGCGGGTTTGTGTCGAGGTGCAGGCCAGCGACGATCTGGCCGATTTCGCGCCGCAAGATCTCGTGATTCTGGGCCTGAAGGCGCATCAACTCGGCCCCGTTCTGCCGCAGCTTCGCCCTTTGCTGCATGCCGATACGGTTGTGCTGCCCGCCATCAACGGCGTGCCTTGGTGGTATTTCCACGCCGACACCAGCCCGCAGGCGCGCACGGCGCAGGGGCGCACCGCGCATCTGGAAAGCATCGACCCCGGCGGCCGCTTGCTGAGCGCCATCGACCCGGCGCATCTCGTGGGCTGCGTCGTGCACGCCAGCGCCGAGGTGGCCAGCCCCGGCGTGATTCGTGGCAATGGGCAATACCGCTATGTGATCGGCGAACCCGCACACACGCGCAGCTCACGCGTGCAGGCGCTGTCCGACCTCTTGCGTGCGGCGGGCTGCGAGCCGGAAGTCACTGACCGCATCCGCGACGCCATCTGGATGAAGCTCATCGGCAACGCCACCTTCAACCCGGTCGCCGCGCTGACGCGAGCGCGCATGAACGCCATCTGCGACAACCCCGAACTCGTCGCCCTCATCCGCGACGGCATGGCCGAGATCATGGGCCTGGCGCGGGCCTATGGCTGCGATCCGCTGGTCAGCATCGAACAGCGCTTGGACATCGCCCGCGGCATCGGCCCGGTGAAAACGTCCACCCTGCAAGACCTGGAGCGCGGCCGCGCACTGGAGATCGCCGCCCTGCTGCACGCTCCGCTCGAAATGGCCCGCCTCGCCCACCGTCTCATGCCCACCCTGCAAACGCTCAGCGCCCTGCTGGGTGAGCTTGATCGGCAGGTTTGCAATTGAAAATCGGCAAAAAAAAGCCGGTCAGAAGACCGGCTGGAAGGGTACCTTTGGGGTACCGAGGAGACAACTGTTTGGGCGATAGGCGGCGTTTTTGACTCGGCCGCCCAGCCTCATGCGCAATCAACGCAGCGTGGGGGCAAAAGTTGACAAGCCAGTTGACAAGCCAGTTGACAAGCCGCGCACGCTGCGTAAAGAAAACGGCTGAACGATCAGGCTGCGGCGCGCTTGGCGGCGGTGCGGCTGGTGGTTTGCGCCGCTTTCATCGCGGTGCTGGTGACGGCGTTCATATTGGCTTCCACCGCTTCGGCGGCCTGCTTGGTGACTTTCTGCACCGAGTCATAGGCGTTGTTGGCGGCGTTCATGGCGCTTTTTATCATGGCCACGGCGGTTTCCGAACCAGCGGGTGCATTCTTAGCGGCAGATTCGACCATGTCCATGAATTTTTTGTGGGTTTCGGAAATTTGTGACTCGGCGGTCTTGGCCAATTCGGCCTGGGCGCCAGAAGCGATTTCGTAGGCATGACGTGAGTAGGACAGAACCTTCTCGGCCATCGGCTGCATCCAGCCCGATTGCAGGGCCGAGAGTTCCTGCAGGTCTTTGACCGACAGAAGCGCCATGGTGTGATCGGCGCTTTCCTGCAGCGAGGTCTTGACGGCCTGCATGTTCAGGTCAACCAGTTTTTCCATGTTGTCCATGGACTTGGCGGCCAGACCGAAAAAGGTTTCGAACTGGGCTTTTTGCGCTGCTGCGAATTGCTCGGGGGTCATCATGATGTCTCTCCTGGGTTGAGGGCGTCGGCTGCGGTTGAACTGCTAAAGGGGATGGCAGCCAACACATTCTGAACCCGTCCCGGTGTCACGAAGATGACAGCCCGCTCAGGTTCGTTTGTGCACTGCACAAGCACTATTGTAGAGATGACTTTCTGAATTGCAAGAAAAATTTGTGCATTGCAGAAAATTATTGGAACCCAAATAATTTCAATGAGTTGCCGATCTATTCCTTAGGGCGCTTGGGCTTGTAGACGGAAGGGGGAAGCGACTTTCCGGTTTGCCGCGGCTGGGCAACGTCGCTGGCTTTGATGCGGCGCGGCGCCGCTTTCACCCGCTTGCTTTCGGGTGCGGCCAGAGTGCCCGATTTTTTGTCGGTCACGGCAGTCATCAGCTCGACTTGGGCAGCGGTCGTAGAGGCATCGGGCTCTGCGCGGCGCCCCGATTCTGCCGGGGAGACTTTGGAAAACCGCTGCAGCAGGCTGACGATCTGGCCATAGACGCGGGGCGTGGCGGCCAGCACTTCACCTGTAAAGAGAAAGTCGCCATTGCCGGCAAAATTGCCCACCAGGCCTCCGGCCTCGGTGATCAGCAGACTGCCGGCGGCAATGTCCCAGGGTTTGAGCCCGGTCTCGAAAAATCCGTCGTAGCGCCCCGCAGCCACGTAGGCCAGGTCGATGGCGGCAGCACCCGGGCGGCGCAGGCCGACGCAGCGCTGCGCCACGAGCTTGAACATTTCGAGATAGGTGTCGATGTCGTCGTTCTTGCGGAACGGAAACCCGGTGCCGATGAGACTGTCTTCCAGCCGCACGCGGTTGGAGACGCGGATGCGGCGGCTGTTGAGAAACGCTCCGGCGCCGCGCGTGGCGGTGAAGAGTTCGTCGCGGGTCGGGTCGTAAACCACGGCCTGTTGCACCACGCCGCGATGGGCCAGTGCGATGGAGACGGCGTACACCGGCATGCCGTGGATGAAGTTGGTGGTGCCATCGAGCGGGTCGATGATCCACTGATATTCCGACGAGGCATCGCCGAAGGCGCTGCCGGTTTCTTCTCCCAGAACGCCATGCTGCGGATAGGCCTTGAGCAGCACGTCGATGATGGCTTGCTCGGCGGCGCGATCGACTTCGGTGACGAAATCGTTGGCGGCTTTTTGCGCGACGCGCAGCAGGTCAATATCGAGACTCGCGCGGTTGATGATTTTGCCGGCTTCGCGCGCTGCGCGAACGGCCACATTGAGCATGGGGTGCATGGTGTCCTGAGCGCCAGCAACGACAATGGCGCGAGAAATTTCGGAAAGTGACAAAGAACAGATGAAAGACGCGCATTTTATCGACGCCGAGGCGGCCGCGTGTGCACCGTCGCTGGATGACACGGTCTTCGTGCTCGTGGGCGTCAGTCATCCGGGCAATGTGGGCGCCGCGGCGCGCGCCCTCAAGAACATGGGTTTCGCCAACCTGCGGCTGGTCGCTCCGCGCTTTGCCGATGTGCTCACGCAGCCCGAAACCCTGGCCTTCGCCAGCGGCGCGCAAGATGTGCTGAAGGCGGCGCAGGTGCACGGAGAACTGGGTGACGCCGTGGCGGACTGTGGCGTGGTCGTGGCGCTGTCGGCACGGGTGCGCGATTTCGGCCCTGCGCTGCACACGCCGGAGTGGTTGCCCCAACTGGCGCGGCGAAGTGCGGAACAGGGGCGGCGCGTGGCTTTTGTTTTCGGCAGCGAACGCTACGGTCTGAGCAACGCCGATGTGTATCGCTGCGATGCCCTGCTGAGCATTCCCGCCAATCCGGCCTACACCTCGCTCAATCTCGCGCAGGCGGTGCAGGTCATCGCGTGGGAGTGGCGTAAAGGGGTCGGGCTGCATGCGGTGCAGCCTGCGCAGGCCGAAAGCGTGGCGGCGACGGCGGGCGAGGTGCAGGGGATGCTGGCGCATGTCGAGCAGGCTTTGCTGGCCTTGGAGGTGCTCGACCCCAACGCGCCGCGCAAACTGCTGCCGAGGCTGCAGCGTCTGGCTTCGCGAGCAGAACTCACGCGCGACGAAGTGCAGATTTTGCGCGGGGTGTGCACCGCCATACTGCGCAAAGCGCCGAAGGGCTGATGCCGCCGCATGGAAAATCAGGGTTCAATACACTGACCTTTCCCTTCACTAGCTGCAAAGCGACCGATCCATGCTGCAACGATTGCGTGAGACCATCCAGATCATTTTGGAGCGCGACCCTGCCGCGCGTTCGACCTGGGAGGTTGTCACCTGTTATCCGGGGCTGCACGCCTTGCTGTTTCACAGCATGGCGCATGCCTGCTGGAAGCGCGGCTGGCACTGGCTCGGGCGGTGGATTTCGCACTGGGGGCGCTGGCTCACCGGCATCGAGATTCATCCCGGCGCCACCATTGGTCGGCGCGTGTTCATCGACCACGGCATGGGCGTGGTCATCGGTGAAACGGCCGAAATCGGCGACGACTGCACCATCTACCAAGGCGTGACGCTGGGCGGCACCTCGCTCTACAAAGGCGCGAAACGGCACCCCACCCTGGAAGCGGGCGTGGTGGTCGGCGCCGGGGCGCAAGTGCTCGGCGGCTTCACTGTGGGCGAGGGCGCGCGCATCGGCTCGAACGCGGTGGTCGTCAAGGCGGTTCCGGCCGGGGCGACCGCTGTGGGCAACCCCGCGCGCATCCTCCAGAAAGAAGTGGATCAGCAGCGCGAGGCCACGGCAGCGCGCATGGGGTTTTCCGCCTATGCCGTCACTCAGAACGGCGACGACCCGCAGTCACGCGCGGTGCTCGGGTTGATCGACCATGCCGCGCAGCTCGAACATCAGGTCGCGCTGCTCTGGCAGGCGCTTGAGCGTCACGGCGTTTGCCCGGCCGAGGCCTGTCCGCCCGAGGCGCTGCGCACCGAGCATTTCGATAAAGCCAAGCTGGAAAAACTGGTGGAGTGACGGCGGCAGGGCTGCGCCGCCTTGCGCGCGAGGATTGCCGCGTCAATGCCGATGAAGAGCGCGACGGTCGCGCAGCACGGCAAAAAGTCGGATCGTCTCGGCAGAGCTGCCGTTTGAGCCGAAGAAGAGCCTCAAAATCCGAAAACCTTCGTCTGGACTGCCAAGGCCAATGACATTCTCCAAAAAGTCATTCGCGCCAACCGCAAGCTTGGTTCGAAGAAAAACGAAGCACTGCAC
>DYKQ01000075.1:0-4551 GCA_020722545.1 Thiomonas intermedia
TGAACTGGCGCACGAGTTCGATGGGGGAGGGCAGTCGGTTGAGCGGTTTCCAGGGTGACATGATGGGCGGCCAGGTGGCAATCAATGAAGGGTCTCATGCTAGGTGGAACCCGAAAATAAATAAAACGAATAGTTTTTATAATTTAAACAATTATTTCAGGTGGATTGTTGTCGAGATGGCGGGTGTCAGCCAAAGCGCCGTATCGGGCGTTGGACTGGTATGAATACTTTCAACTCTTTGCGGCTTTCCGGCCTGCGGTACTGGCGTTTGGGTGGCATCACTGTCTTGTTGTTAGTCTTGGCCGCCTGCTGTGGGCATCTGGCTGCGGCGCAGTCGGTCAAGGGGGCGGTCGCCTTCTCGGCGCAATGGCAGGTGCATCTCCAACAGGATGGCAAGGGGTCCGACTCCCGCGGCGCGCAATGGCTGGTCTTGCTCGGCGGGCTGGGCGGGCAAGAGGGCGTGGCCACCGCGCAAGACCAGGTGACCTGGCCTGCGCAGGGCAACGGCGCCTACCGCATCGACAGCACCCTCACGCCGCGGGGTGCGCTTGCCGTATTGCTGCGTCGGCTGCACTGGGTGCGCGGTGCAAGCGGTGAAGTGCGTGACGGCAGGCCCGAGCTGCTCTCGGCAAGCAGTCAGCGTGGGGATAGCCCGGCCACGCTGATGCAGATCGAGCACGGGCGTATGCAGGTGACGACTGCGGGTCAGGCGGCATCTGCGGCGACGGAATCGACGGCAACGACACAGCCCGCGCCGCCCGGGCTCACCGATCCGCTGACGCTGAGCTGGGGTTATCTGCAGCGCCCGCTGCCTGCCCGCGCCTTCACCGTGCCCTTGCTCATCAATGACAAGGTGCAGACGGCCCACATCACGCCGCAGCGCACCACGCTGCAATGGCGGGGGCAGGAGGTGGCGTGCACCCTGCTCGACGCTCACAGCGCGCAGAGCAGCGCCACTTTGCGCATCTGGCTGCGGCAAAGCGATGGCCTGCCGCTGCAGGTCGAACTCGGCATGGGCGACCGCTACGGGCTTGATGTGGTGCAGACCCTGACTGCGGCGCCAAGCGGCCTGCCTGCTGCGCGCCCCCGGCACTGACCCGGACAAGCCGCGGAAGCGCTACGCTATGTGCATGAACGAGAACAGCACAGCAGACGACAAGGCGCCCCTGCCACCCGCTGATACGGCGAGGGTGCGCTTGCAGATCAAACAAGGCACGGCGCTCGGGCCCGGCAAGGCCGCGCTGCTCGAAGCGCTGGAGCGCACCGGTTCGATTTCAGCCGCCGGGCGGGCGCTCGACATGAGCTACCGCCGCGCCTGGCTGCTGATTCACAGCGTCAATCAGGCTTACAAAGAACCGCTGGTCGAAGCCTCCAAGGGCGGCGCGGGCGGCGGCGGTGCGCAGCTCACCCCGCTGGGGCGCGAGGTGTTGTCGATCTACCGGCGCATGGAACGCAAGGCGCTGAGGGCCATCCAGCCCGACCTCGACGTGCTGCAAAAGCTGCTGCGCGAGTGAGGTATTGGGGGCGCTTCAGTGCGGCCAGCACATCAGATGCTCGGCGCGCAGATGCGCCACGACGGGTGCTCCCGCGTGCAGGCCGTGGTGGGCAATCAGCCGCAGCGGGGCGCGCAGCCACAGCCGGGCGTCGCCGCAGCGCATGGCCAGAGTCGCGCTCGCGCCCTGCACCACCAGGTGCTCGATCTGGCCTGAGACCGGGTTTTCCAGATCGGCGTTCTGGCCCGGTTTGAGCGGGGGCAGACGCACCTCGTCGGGCGACACGGCCCAGTCCACCAAGCCGCCGATCTCGCACGACGCCACCAAGGGCGCCCACAGCGGCAGCCCGCCTTCTTCCCACTGCAACAGCGTCAGCCCGCGCTCAACCGCGTGGCGCAGCACGCGCGCGGTAAAGCGGTTGCGCACGCCCAGCAGCGCCGCAGCCGCCTGATTGGCCGGCTGCGCGAACACCTCGGCAGGCGGCCCCTGCTGAATGACCTGCCGACCCGAGAGCAGCACGACCCAGTCGGACATGGCCGCCAGGCTGGCATCGTGTGTGGCGGCCAGCGCCGGCATGGAGAGCTGGTGCATGCGCGAAACCAGCTCGGCCATGATGTCGTCGCGGGTGCTGGCATCGAGCGCCGAGGTGGGTTCGTCGAGCAACAGCACCTGCGGCTGCCGCGCCAGCGCGCGGGCCAGCGCCACGCGCTGCTGCTGCCCGCCCGAAAGCTGGGCGGGGCGCAGCTCGGTCTGCTGCGCCAGCCCGACCGACTGCAATAAATCGACTGCCGCCTGCCGCTGAGCACCCAGCGCCCCGCCCAGCGCATAGGCCACGTTCTCCCAGGCGCGCAAATGCGGAAACAGCGCATACCCCTGCGGCAGATAGCCCACGGGCCGACGCTGCGGCGGCAGGGCGCCGAAAGGCGGGCCCTGGCTGGGAATGAGCCCCGCAAGCGCCTTCAGCACCGTGGACTTGCCTTCGCCGCTGGAGCCGAGCAGGGCGGTGAAGCCGTGCACCTCGAAAGCGACGTCGAGCGCGATCGGCTGGCGGATCTGCAGATTGACGTGCAGGCGGGCGGGCGAGGGCATGATGTCCGGCAGCGGTTCAGGCAAGGTTCAGGCGCCGCCCTGCCCGCGCCGCGACAGCGCGCCGAGCAACAGGGGCAGGGGCAGGCCGATGAGGAAGAACAGCCAGAGCAGCGGATACACCGCGGGCAGGCCAGTGTCTTGCAGGTTGACCCACAGCTTCACCGGAATGCCCTGCGGGTAATACGCCACGATCAGCACAATGCCGAACTCGCCCAGCGCGCGCACCCAGGCCAGCGCCACCCCGGCGCCCAGACCCAGCCCCGAAAGCGGCACGGTGATGCGCCAGAAGGTGCGCCAGGGCGACTGCCCCAGGGTGAGCGAAATCTGCTCAAGCTCGCGCGGCACGCCCTCGAACGCCGAGCGCGCGGCGACGACGAAATACGGCGCGCTGCCATACACCTGCGCCAGCAGAAAGGCCGAGGGCGTGTTGGTGAGACTGAGGCCGAGCCGATCCAGCGGCTGGCCGATCCAGCTGTACGGCCCGTAACTCATCGACAGCAACAGGCCCATGGCCAGCGGCGGGGTGAGCAGCGGCAGCAGCACCAGCAGCTCCACGATCCACTTGCCGCGAAACTCGTGCCGCGCCAGCCACCAGGCCACCGGCGTGGCAAAGATCACCACGATGGCCACGGCGATCAGGCTGTAGCTCACCGAAATCCAGACCGAACCCAGATCGCCTTGCTGCAGATGCAGCGCCCCCCACGGCGTGCTGATGAACAGCCCGGCGAAGGGCAGGCTGAGAAACAGCAGCCCGGCCAGCCCGGCGCCCGCCACGATCCACGTGCGGCGCGCAGGCGCCTGCCTGGCGTGTGGCGCAAAGAACGGAGCTGCGGCGGTGTCCAGCGGGGTCAGGGGCATGCCGTCGGTCGTCGCAGCCCGAAGCTCGGAGAGCGAGTCACTGAGCCGTTCACTGAGCCGGATGAAGATCGCCGCCCTTGGGGGCGCTATAGCCGTATTTCCTGAACATCGCCTGCCCCTCGGCGCTGGTCATCAATTTGACAAAAGCCGCGCCCGCCTTGGGGTTGGGGGCGTTTTTCAGCACCGCCGCATAAAACACCAGCGGCTGGGTGGACAGGGTGTCGGTCTTGCCATTGGGGAGTTTGATGTCGAAGTGCACCTTGCTGTACCACTTTTCGGTCATGCCGGGATCGCTGAGATTGATCTCTTCCGGCAGCTTGATATAGGGCAGTTTGTGCGAAATCACCGCGCTCAGATAGCCCGAAGTGGCGTCGAGCTGGCCTGCCTGCAGCCGCGAGAGCAGCGAGGGTTCGGTGAAAATCTGCTGCTCGTTTTCGACCTTGCCCAGAATCTTGTCGGCCAGTCCCGGCTGCTTGTAAAACTCTTGCGCCAGCAGCATGGTGAACACGATGTTGCGGCCCTGCGGGTCGGTTTTCGGGTCGGTTCGGCCAAAGCGCAGGCCCGGTTTTTCGAGCACTTCGTACCAGGGCATCTTCCCGGCTGCAGCGGCCTTGAAGTCGGCGGCGAACTTGCTCTTGTCGCTGTAGGCAATCACCATCTGCGTACTGGCCACCGGCACGGCGGTGTCGATGAGCCCGGCTTTTTGCAGCACCTCGATGGGACCGGGAGTGATGGAGACGAACACATCGGGGTTGATCTGCTTGGCTGCGATCAGGTGCGCCAGGCCGAACGCACCGGCGCCCTGACCCTGATACTGCTCCTTGGCTTGCTTGGCAATGGTCGGGCCGAGCGCCTTGTCCATCAAGGCCCCCATCGAGCCGGCATAGGCCACCGACAAAACCGGCTCGGCCGCCGAGGCGACCGACATGCCGCCCAGGCTGATGGCGGTTGCGAGGGAGAGTTTCAACAGAATACGACGATGCATCATTGGCTCCTGTGGATATTCGAGAACAGGCGGATTGAGCGCGACTGTGCGCCAAACGAGATGTTTCACGAAATATAACGAAGCGGGCCGAAGCACGGTGTTTTCAGGTGTAAACGCAGCGCGGCC
>DYKQ01000075.1:4651-12001 GCA_020722545.1 Thiomonas intermedia
TCGCCAGACTGGCGTTCGCGCAATTGCTCGGCCACGCCCTGCATCGCGCGATCCATCAGACCCTGCGCTTCCAGCGGCAGGATGAGGCCCTGTGCGGCCATGCGTTCCAACGCCCGACGGGTCATCGAATGCGCCCGGCCGCCCACCTTGCTGGAGAACATATAGAACAGCCCTTGCGGACTGCGCCAGGTCAGTTGCGCCCGGGCGTTGCGCCCCTGAATCTGCAACTGCACCCAGGTGCCGATATCTAGCGAGGCGATCAGCCCCGCCACTTCGGAGGGCGAGAGCAGCGCAGGCTCGCCCGGCGGCACGCTGGCCGGGCCTTGTTGCGAATCGGCCGCCTTCGCCGCGGTGGGTTGCGACTCGGCGGGCACGTCGCTGGCTTCGATCAGCCCGCTGGTGAGTTTTTCTTCGTTGCGCACCAGCGCTTCGGGCATGGCGGCGGCCGCCGCCGCATTGGTCTGCGGGTGCAGCAGCCGTGACCATTCGCGCTGCAGCAGCAGGGCGTCGTCGCGCGAGGTGGCCTGCTGCGCCACGCCCTGACCGCGTATGGCCTTCGCCTGGGCGTCCATCAGCCAGGACATGAACTCCTGGCGCTTGTCGGCAGGCAAGGAAATCAGGTCGAGACCCTGGCCCAGCCGTTGCACCAGCGTGGGCAGAAGTTTGAGCAGCGCCTTGCGATCTGCGTCTGCGGTCTTGGGCTGCACGCTCCAGATCAGATCGCTGGCGGTCTGCTTGTAGGTCTGGGTGATCTCGGCGTCTTCGCCGTGGCGCAGCACGGATTCGGCCAGCACCGTGGACCAATGCTTGAGCATGAATTCGCGCAACTGGGGATGGGTGTGCAGCCGGGCGAACACTTCGTGCAGATGCCGATACAGCGCGCCGTGCAGCAGGCTGCGGAACTCGGCGCGGCGCAGGGCGTCGACCGCATCGGCCTGCTGCTGCTCCACCGCGGCGGCGCTCTCGGCGATGTGGCGCTGCAGGTCGGCGAGTTGCTGCTCGAACACCGTGGCGTCGTCTTCCTCGGCGTTGACCACGGCATCGACCATGCGCGACAGAAACGGCAGGAAGCGCTGGGCCGCGGGTTCTTCCACGCTGGAAAAACCTGCGCTGTATTCGGCCACGCGGTTGAGCAGCTTGCGCGTGGGGTGGTTGCGCGAGGAAAACAGGCTGGCGTCTCGCAGACCCAGACGCAGCACCGGAATTTGCAGCCGCGCCAACTGAGCTTTGACCGCAGGCAGCAGCTTGGGGTCGGCCAGGATGTGATCGAACAGCAGCGAGACCACGTCGATGGTGAGACGCTCCAGAGGCCGGTTGGCGACCTCGTAGAGGCTTTGCCGATGCTGCTCGATGAGGTTCACCGTCGCCGCGGCGGCGGGCTCGTCGCGCCAGTTCACCTCGCGCAGCCCCAGACGGTCGGTCAGCAGCAGACGATCGAGCGCATCGCGCAACTGCGGGTTGAGGCCATACGCCTGACCGAACACCGAGGGGCCGAAGCCCGAAGCCGCCGCGCCGGTCGGGCCGAGGCCGGAGGGCGCAAAGCCGCTGTGGCCGCCGTCCGCCGCGCCTTGTGCGCTCTGCCCGCTTTGCCCGGCCGAGGGCGCTGCGGCGAAACGCCCGGCGAGCAATTGCTGCAAGGCTTCCAGATGGAGCTCCGCGCCGGTCTGCGCGGCGTTGACCAGCGCCTGCTCGTCCATCGCTGTGGCGGCGGCGCTGCGAGAGGGCGCGCGGCGCGGCTGGCGGTATAGCGCGGGCTCGACCTGCAGTTCGGCCAGACGCTTGTTGTAGAGCGCGTAGGTGTCTTTCAGCGCGGCCGACATGCCTTTGCCGAAAGCCCGCAGCAGCCCCAGGCGCTCTTCCGCGTCGAGATCGACCACGCCGAGCGCGTGGTGCAGCGATTTGCTGAACACCTCGGGCCGCAGCGGATTGGCCTGCGGCGCGGCGTGCTCGCCGGCGCGCAGGCTGTCGAGCCGCGCGCCCAGATCGCGCACCTCCCATTGGGCTTCGGATTCGAGCAGGTGCGTCAGGCGTGAGACTTCCACGCCTTCCTCGAGATCGGATTCATCGACCAGACTGAGCGCTTCGAGCTGCAGTTCGCGCGGCGCGACCGGCTTCTGGCCGAGAATTTCCTCGTCGAGCACCTGATGAAAGCGGTCGACGAAAGCCTGGATCAGTCGGCCTTCGTTCTGCCGCAGCGCGTGACTCATGTCGGAGAACTGCTGCCGATCCCGTCCATTGCCCGCCGCTTCGGCCTGCTGTTCAAGCGCCTCGATGACCTGGCGCACGACCGAGCGCATCAACTCGTCCGAGCGGGCAATGGCGTCATCGATGCAGGACTGGAAAATTTCGGAAGGCAACATGGCTGGCAGACGGTTTTTACCCTGCGAAAACGGGCATTCTTCACAATGTAAACCGAATTGTCCGGCGCTTTCCTGTTTTTCTCCTTGACAGGGCTTCATCTGCCCGCAGTGCGTTGCTGCTTCACGCCAACTTCACAGTCCCATGTCATGCGCATCAAGCGCAGTCGTGCGCGCAGCAGGCGCTGCGGGCGTCGGCCTGAACTTCTGCGGCCACTGCGGGCGGCGGGGCGATGCGGCCGTGCGTCTGCAATTCATGGCGCAGATCGCGTGCCGCCTGAACCATGTGCCGCAGCGCCGCTTCGGTTTCCGGCCAGGCGCGGGTTTTGAGGCCGCAGTCCGGGTTGACCCAAAGGTGTTCGGGCGCGATGAGCTGCGCGGCGCGGCGCAGCAGGCGGGACATGTCGGACGCCGAAGGCACGCGGGGCGAATGAATGTCGTACACGCCGGGGCCGATGTCGTTCGGGTAGGCGAAGGCGCCGAAGCCGTCGAGCAGCTCCATATTCGAGCGCGAGGTTTCGATGGTGATGACATCGGCGTCCATCGCCGCGATGGACGGCAGAATGTCGTTGAACTCCGAGTAGCACATATGGGTGTGGATCTGCGTGTCGTCGCGCGCCACGCCTGCGGCCACGCCGAACGCCCGCACCGCCCAGCTCAGGTACTGCGGCCAGTTGTCGCGCTTGAGCGGCAGACCTTCGCGGAAGGCGGGCTCGTCGATCTGGATGATGGCAATGCCCGCGTTCTGCAGATCGCTCACCTCGTCGCGCACCGCCAGCGCGAGTTGCAGCGCCACTTGGTCGCGCGGCAGATCGTCGCGCACGAAGCTCCATTGCAGCAGGGTGATCGGCCCGGTGAGCATGCCCTTGACCGGCCGCGGCGTAAGCGCCTGCGCGTGCCGCGCGGTATCCACCGTCATCGGCTCGGGCCGCCACACATCGCCCCAGATGATGGGCGGCTTGACGCAACGCGAGCCATAGCTCTGCACCCAGCCGCCCGCGCTGAAGGCATAGCCCCAGAGCTGTTCACCGAAAAACTCCACCATGTCGTTGCGTTCGGCCTCGCCATGCACCAGCACGTCCAGGCCGATGTCTTCCTGTTTGCGGATGACGGCGGCGATTTCTTCGCGCATTTTCTGCAGATAGTCGGTATGCCGCAGTTCGCCGCGGCGCCAGGCGGCGCGGGCAGCGCGAATCTCGGCGGTCTGCGGAAAGGAGCCGATGGTGGTGGTGGGCAGCGGCGGCAGGTTCAGCCGCGCGTGTTGCGCGGCGATGCGCTGGGCATAGGGCGCGCTGCGCCGGGCGTCGGCCTCGCTGAGCGCCTCCACGCGGCGGCGGACTTGCGGCAGGGTCACGCGCGGACAGTTGCGGCGCGACGCCAGCGCCTCGGCGTTGGCTTGCAGCGCGTCGCGCACGGCGTCTTCGCCCTGATCGAGCGCCGTGGCGAGCACGCGCAGTTCGTCGAGCTTCTCTTCCGCAAAGGCCAGCCAGGGACGCACTTCGGGGTTGAGCCGCGCGCCCGCGCCGTGTTCCGCGGCCAGACTGACGGGCACATGCAGCAGCGAACAAGAGGGCGCGATCCACAGTCGCTCGCCCAACGCGGCGTGCAGCGGACGCAAGGCGCCCAGCGCAGCGGTCAAATCGCTGCGCCACACATTGCGGCCGTCGATGACGCCCGCCGACAGCACCCACTGCGGCGGCAGCGCCTCGCGCCAGAGGTCGATCTGCTGCGGCGCCCGCACCAGATCGAGATGCACGCCATCGACCGGCAGACCCGCCAGCGCGGCCGGGGCGAAGCTGATCGACTCGAAGTAGGTGCTCAGCAGCAACTTGGGGCGCAGCGCCCCGGCCTGCGCGGGCAGCGCGGCGTAGAGCGTGGGCAGCAGGTCGCGCCAGGGCGTGTCGAGATCGAGGGTGAGCGCGGGTTCGTCAAGCTGCACCCATTCCACCCCCAGCTCGGCCAGTCGGGCCAGCACCCGGGCGTAGGCGTGCGACAGCGCGGGCGCCAGGCTCCGGCGGTCGAAGCCGGGCTGATGCGATTTGGAGAGCCACAGAAAAGTCAGCGGCCCGACCAGCACCGGCTTGGGCGCATGTCCGGCCTCCTGCGCTTCGCGCACGCGGTCGAACAGCGCATCAAAGCCGCCGTCAAACGTCGAAGCGGAGTCGAGTTCGGGGACGAGGTAGTGATAGTTGGTGTCGAACCACTTGGTCATCTCCATCGCAGGCTGCGCCGCATTGCCGCGGGCCAGCGCGAAATACTGCTCCAGACCGAGTGTGCGGGCATCAAATCCGAAGCGCGCGGGCAGTGCGCCGAGCAGCGCGGCGGTATCGAGCAGGTGGTCGTACAGGGCGAAGTCGCCGACCGTGGCGAAACTCAGGCCGGCATCTCGTTGCTTGGCCCAGTTCGCGGCTCGCAGTTGCGCCGCGGTGGCCTGCAGCTCAGAACCCGAGATTTTTCCCTGCCAGAAATTTTCGAGGGCGAACTTCAGTTCGCGTTGCGGGCCGATGCGCGGATAGCCCAGGATGTGCGTGGTGGTCATGCCGTTACTCCAGGATGAAATGAATGCAGGCGGCAGTTTGCGCATCGGGAGCAATTGAATCAAGCGACGAATTTTTAGGTTATGCTGAATTTCATTCAGCTTGTGACTGCCATGCTCGAACTCCGCCATCTGCGCTCTCTCATCGCCATCGCCGAGGCCGGCCGCATCAACGCCGCGGCCGAGGCCGTGCATCTCACGCCGTCGGCGCTGTCGCACCAGTTGCGCGCGCTGGAGAGCCACTACGGCATGCCGCTGTTGCTGCGCGACGTGCGCGGCCTGCGCTTCACCCCGGCGGGCGAGCGTCTGCTGGCGCTGGCGCGGCAGATGCGCGAGGCGCAGCAGGCCGCCGAGCACGATTTGCAGCGCATTCAGGGCGATACGCGCGGCACCCTGCGGGTGGTGCTTGAGTGCCACACTTGCTTCGAATGGCTGATGCCGGTGCTCGACGCCTTTCGTCAGCGCTGGCCCGATGTCGAGGTCGATCTGGTCTCGGGTTTTCACCGCGACCCCCTCACGCTGCTGAGCAAGGACAAGGCCGATGTGGTGATCGGCGCGCTGCGCCCGCCGGGGCGGCAGTGGGCCTCGCTGCCGCTGTTTCGCTTCGAAATTCTGCTGGCGCTGTCCCCTGGCCATGTCCTGTGCGCGAAGCGCAGCGTGCGCGCCGCCGATCTTCAGGGCGAGACGCTGATCACCTACCCCGCGCCGGATGAGCGCATCGACCTCATTCGCGAGGTGCTGCGGCCTGCAGGCATCAGCCTGCCGCGCCGCACGGCGGAGCTGACCATCGCCATCCTGCAACTCGTCGCCAGCAGACGCGGCGTCGCGGCGCTGCCCAACTGGGCCCTCAAACCCTCGGTGGACAGCGGCTATGTGCAGGCCCGCCGCATCGGCCCGCGCGGGCTGTGGAGCGAGCTGCACGCCACCGTGCCGCGAAACCTGGCGCAGCGGCCTTATGTGCGAGACCTGGTGGAAATGGCGCGCCAGAGTGTTGCCACGCATCTCGACGGCGTGCAACTGCTGTGACCATGGCCGATCAGGGCGCCGGGGCAAACTGGCCGGAGCGGCAAGTTCAGCGCCAGCGCCGCACAATCTCTCCTGGTTTCAACCCCTGAGAACCCCTCGAAGGAGCCTCGAATGACCCACAAAACCCTCACCCTGCACACCCCCGACGGCCAGACCATCGGCGCCTATGTGGCCGAGCCCGCGGGCAATCCCAAGGGCGGCGTCGTCGTCGTCCAGGAAATTTTTGGCGTCAATGCGCACATCCGCAGCGTGGCCGATGGCTATGCGGCGGCGGGCTATCTCGCCATTGCGCCGGCCGTTTTTGACAGTGTGGAGAAAAACGTCGAACTCGGTTACGACCAAGCGGGCATCGAAAAAGGCATCGCCCTCGTTTCTGCGCTGGGTTTCGACCGCGCCCATGCCTCGGTGCAGGCCGCAGCCAAGGCCGTGGCCGCTGCAGGCAAGGTCGGCGTGGTGGGCTATTGCTGGGGCGGAACCATTGCCTACCTCACGGCCATTCGCGATGGCCTGCCCGCAGTGAGCTATTACGGCGGCCGCAATGTGCAACTGGCGGGCGAAAAAACTCAGACGCCGCTGCAGTTTCACTACGGCCTGCGCGATGCCCACATCTCAGAGGCTGATCGTGAGGCCGTGCGCGCGGCCAACCCTCAAGCCGAGTTCTATGTGTACGAAGCCGACCATGGTTTCAACTGCGACGCCCGCGCCAGCTATGACGCAACCGCCGCCCAGCTGGCGCGCGAACGGGCGCTGGCCTTTTTCGCCAAGCATGTCGGCTGAAAGTGTTACCGCAGGGCGTGCGCGATACTGATGGATTTGCGCGATCCATTCATGGCCCTGCACCGCATCCGCCGTATTCCCGCCCCTGCCGCTGAGTGTTGGCTGCCGGCGTTGCCCGCCGCGCGGCGAAGCGGCATCGAGAGCTGGCTGACTGATCCGGGCTCGCTCACCCGGCGTTTGCGGCGCAGCAGCGCGCGCTTCGAGTTGCGGCTGCTGCGGCAAGGCCCGGCGCGCGCCCTGCGCGACGAATACCCGCTGCTCGGTCTGCCGCAAGGCCGCAAGGTCTGGCGCCGCGACGTGCTGCTGGTGGCCGATGGCGTGCCGCGGGTGTTGGGGCACAGCGTGTGCGCGTTGTCCGCCCTGCGCGGGCCGTGGCGGCTGCTGCGGCATCTGGGCGTCAAGCCGGTGGGCGATGCGGTATTCACCCGCCCGCAGACCCGGCGCAGCGCCATGCGGGTCAAGCGTTTGCCGGCGGCTCATCCCTTGCTGCGGCTGGCGCGCTGCAACGGGCGGGCCCGCGAGGAAGCGCGGTGGTCGCGGCGTTCGTCCTTCGTTTACGGCGGCACGCCTCTCTGGGTGAGCGAGGTTTTTTTCCCAGGCTGAGAGCGCCCCCAGACCTGCCGCGTTCGCGTCAGGCCCCCCGAGGGGGATGAG
>DYKQ01000076.1 GCA_020722545.1 Thiomonas intermedia
GATGGTCGGGCTGTGCTGCAGAGACTGCACGACCAGGGCGTCGAGCTTGGGTGAACGGAATTGCGCCCACCAGTTTGTGGCCACAGACGGCGTGCTGTTGAAGCGCTGTGGAGTGCCGAAGGCGCCCGGAGATGAGGTGGTCTGCGCCGGAAGCGGCGCTGCGGTGTAGGCCGCCACAGAGAATGCGGCGGGAAGCTTGAAATCAGGCCCGGCGGCGCAGCCTGCAAGTACGCAACAGACGCTCAGCGCCCCCCAAAGACAGACACGGGGATTGGGCAGTCGACCGTGGCGGATGGTGGCCGCATGGAACTCGGGCGTGCGCTGGTAGGGGTGCACATCGGCAGGCAGGGTTTTCATGGTCGGATCCGTTCACTCAAAACCACGTCCTTCGCCGGCTTCCTCGTGGGTCACGCCGTCGCGGATGTGATAGATGCGCTTGAAGGTGGGAATGATCTTTTCGTCGTGGGTGACGACGATGATTGCGGTCTGGTAGCGCTTGGCCATGTCGCCCAGGATGCGGATCACTGCCAGCGCGCGCACGCTGTCGAGCGGCGCAGTGGGCTCATCGGCCAGGATCACCGGTGGTCGGTTGACCAGGCCGCGGGCGATGGCCACGCGCTGCTGCTCGCCGCCGGAGAGCTGCGCGGGCATGGCCTTGGCGCGATGCTGCACGTCGAGCGCGGTGAGCAGTTCCAGCGCACGCTTGCGTGCTTCACCGTTGGGTTCGCCGGCGAGCATGGGCAGTAGCGCGACGTTGTCGGTGACGTCGAGGAAGGGAATGAGATAGGGGGCCTGGAACACGAAGCCGATCTTGTCGCGGCGCAGTGCGCGCAGGTCGCGAATCTTCCAGCCGTCGTCGTAGATCACCTCGTTGCCCAGGGTCATGCGCCCGGCGGTCGGCTCGATCACCGCGCCCAGACACTTCAGCAGGGTGCTCTTGCCCGAGCCCGAGGGGCCGACCAGCCCGACGACTTCGCCCGGCGCGACCTCCATGTTCACGCCCTTGAGCGCATCCACCGCGGTTTCGCCGCTGCCGTAGCGCTTTTTCAGGCCTTCGATGCGGATGCCTCTGCCTGTCATGGTCAACCTCCGATCGCTTCGGCCGGATCGACCTTGAGCGCCATGCGGATGGCCACCACGCTGGCCAGGGCGCAAATCACCATCACCACGAAGAACCCGGCGACGGAGTCTCCCGGCATGAGCAGAACGAACTTGGGAAACAGCGGCGCGGCGAAGGTGGCGGTGATCTTGCCCACGGCAAAGCCGATCAGGCCCAGCGCGAGCGCTTGTTGCATGATCATCGCGGCGATGGTGCGGTTGCGCGTGCCGATCAGCTTGAGCACCGCGATTTCGCGGATCTTGTCCATGGTGAGCGTATAGATGATGAAGGCGACGATGGCGGCGCTGACGATGGCCAGGATGACCATGAACATGCCGATCTGCTTGGCCGCCGTGGCGATGAGCTTGTTGACCAGAATGTCCTGCATCTGCGCGCGGGTGAACACGGTCAGGCGTTTCCAGCGCCGGATGGGCGCGGCCACTTCGTCGGCGGTATAGCCGGGCTTGATGCGCACCAGCACGGCGTTGACATAGTTATTGGTGCTTTGCGAGGCGATCACCGCATCGAGCAGCCCGGGCACGCCGGGGCGGTTGAACGCCGGGTTCTCGGCGGTGCGGCGGCGCTGCTGCAGGATGGCTTCGTTGTCCTTCAGAAACTGCGCCTGCTGCGCGTCCTTGAGCGGAATGAACACCATGGGGTCGCCGTTGGAAGAGACCATGCGCCGCGTCAGCCCGACCACGGTGTAGCGATTGCGGCGGATCTGCAGGGTGTCGCCGAGCTTGAAGCCGCTGGCGATGTCGGCCACCGCCTCGTAATGGCTGCGGGTGATCTGCCGCCCGGCCACCAGATAGGGCGGCCAGCCCGCGCTGCCGGGGCCGTCGGGGGTGATGCCGACTACCATTGCGCGCACGTCGCGCGGCTCGCCGTGATTCGCAGCGCGCACCTGCATGGTGAGGTAGGTGATGTTGTTGGCGCTGGCGACGCCGGGCATGGCGGCTATGCCGCGCCAGGTGTCGTCATACAGACTGGACGATTCGGCGTAAGGGCCTTGCGTGTCCTTCTGCACCACCCACAGATCGGCGCCGCTGTTGTCGAGCAGCACCATGGCATCGTCGATCATGCCGCGGTACACCCCGGCCATGACCAGGGTGACGCCGATCAACAGCCCCAGGCCGATGCCGGTGAACACGAACTTGCCCCAGGCATGCAGAATGTCGCGTCCGGCCAGGCTGATCATGGCGACACCCCGGGAATGCGGTCGACGATGCTGATGTGGCTGCGCGCGCTGAGTGTGCGCTGGCTGTAGACCACCACGCGCTCGCCGGTCTTCAGGCCCTCGACCTGGACGTGCCCGTCGAGGTCGCTGCCCAGCACCTTGACCGGCACGAACTCCAGCTTATCCGCCTGCACGCGCCACACGCCGAGCTTGCCGCCCACGCGTTGCAGGCTGGCGTTGGGCACGGTCGGGCGCGCCGGTAATGCGGGCAGGGCGACGGTGACATCGGCCAGCTCGCCGATTGGCGGCAGCGGCTGCGGCAAGGGGGTGAACACAATCTTGGCCAGGGTCTCCTCAGTCACCGCGTCGGCCACGGGATCGACCCGCAGCACCCGCCCGGCCAGAGTCTGGTTCGAGCGCGAACGCAGCACGATGCGCGCCGGCAGACCGGCGGCCAGGCCGGTGGCCGTGAGCTGGTCGAAGCGGGTGTCGATCCACAGGCTGTCGGGCGCGATCAGTTCGACCACCGGGGCGCCGGCGACGACCGTCGATCCGGGGTCGGCGTCGCGCGCGGTGACCAAGCCGGCAGTGGGCGCAACCAGCTTGAGGTTGCTGCGCTGGGCCTGCAGCGCGGCGAGGTCGGCGCGGGCGCGCTCGACCGCATCCTGCGCCGCTTGCAGCGCGGCTTCGGCCGACTGCAGTTCCTGCTGGCGGGTGGCGAGCAGTTCCTCGGTGGTGCCGTGCGCGGCAAGCAACTGCGCATAGCGTGTCGCCTGCGTCCGGGCGAAATCGCGCTGGGTCTGCGCCTGGCGCAACTGCGCCTGGGTGCTCAGCAAGGCCGCCCGTTGCGAGCGGATGCGCTCGTCCAGATCCACCGGATCCATTTCGCCGAGCACCTGGCCGGCACGCACCCGGTCGCCGACATGGACATCAAGACTTTTGACCCGGCCGGCCACCGTGGGGCCGATGCTGTAGGTATAGCGCGCCTGCACCGTGCCGATGCCGAACAGCGCCGGGTTGATCGCATGGCTTTCAACCGTGGTCACGGTAACGGGCACCGCTGCCAGCGGGCCGGTGCGCAGCGCCACATAGCCCAGCAGCAAGGCGAGAGGAATCAGCACCGCCAGCAACAGCAGGGTGCGGCGATTGAGGGCGGAAAAATTCATTTTGTGCTCCCGATACAGCGGCGATAAAGCGCAAACGCACCGGGCGCCGCGCGGCGAATGTGTTGCGGCTCGCCAGACAGCAGGGTCTGCATCACCAGACCTTGTATGGCCCCGACGAACATGGCGGCGGCCGCGTCCGGCTCGATGTCCTGGCTCAGTTCGCCGCGGTGTTGTCCTTTGACGATGAGTTGGCGCACGCGCTTGCCATAGGCGGCCAGCAGCGTGCGTGCTGCGCGTTTTGCCGCCGTGTCTTCGGCGCGCTGGAGTTCACCGAACAACATGCGCGGCACGCCGGGGTGTTCGGCCACGAAGGCAGTATGAGTGAGGAATACAGACTCCAGCGCATCGAGCGCGCAGTCGTGGCTGGCGATGGCGCGATCGACCCGGGCCATCAGCCGCGTGGCGACCCATTGCATTACCGCTTCCCAGATGGCGTCTTTGGTGGGGAAGTGACGGAACAACGCGCCCTGCGTCAGCCCCATGTGCTGGGCGATGGCGCTGGTCGTGATGTCGCTCGGATTACGTTGCGCGGCCAGTTCGATGACGGATTCGACCGTGGCCTCGCGGCGTTCTTCGGCAGGCAGATGCGGGGGACGAGTATTCAATTTGAGCGCAGAATTAAAGTAAGTAAGTGAATACTAACATCGCACATCGCAGAAAAGCACACCCAGGTCGATGCTGATGACACCCGGTGTGCTTTGTCGGGGAGGGCGACTCGGGTCAGACCCGGCCGGTCTCTTTCGGGCTGTTGATGATGGCGTCAAACTCGGCCTGTGTGATGTACTGCGGCGCGTAGCTGACGCCTGCCGCGGTCAACTGCGAGACGAAGGAGCGCAGATGATTGCGCGATCCCTTCAGTAGATTCATGTAAACCAGCTTGACGTCTGGGTTGTCGGTCTGCGCGATACGCTCGTTGAGGTCTTTGATGTCCAGGTCCTCGATGGCGGCGCCAACCTGCAGCGCTGCATTCAGCGAGGTCTGCCCATGGCTCATCAGGGCGTTGAACAGGGTCTGCAGCTCGGGATCGACGAACACCCCCGTGCCGGTATGCGAGGCGGGGTCGGGCAATTTATAGCGGGTGATCAGAGTGCCCACGGCGTCCATGTGCTGCTGCTCGCTGGCCGCGATGTTGTTGAAAATGGGCCGTCCCCACTGGGTGTAGAGCAGTTGATAGACATCGCGGGCGAGTTTTTCTTCTTCACGCATGAACACGATGCTGGCGGCTTCAGTGTTCTCGAGGGTGCGGGTGCTGTCGCCGCCGCTGCGGCCATTGCCAGCAAAGGCCGCGGTGACCATCAGCGCGCCGCCCAGGGCGAGAATGGCTTTGGAAAAGTAGGTGGGGGTTTTCATCGGTTCGAAGTCTGTGATGGAAGGAATCAAATCGCGCCGGTTTCTGTCGGGCTGTTGACGATGGCGTCAAACTCGGCCTGTGTGATGTACTGCGGCGTGTAGATCACGCCTTGCTTGGTCAGCTGCGAGATGAAGGCGCGCATGTGGTTGCGCGAGCCCTTCATCAATTCGTTGAACACCAGGGCGATGTCGGCGTTGTCGGTGGCGGCGATGCGCGTCTGCAGGTCCTGAATATCCAGGTCTTCGATCGTCGCCCCCACGGTGAGCGCGGCGATCAGTGAAGTCTGGCCTTGCGCCATCAGGGCGTTGAACAACTCCTGCACGTGCGGATCCTGGAACACGCCGGTTGCCGTTGCGGCCGTAGGATCGGGCAGGTTGTAGCGCGTCAGCAGTAGCGCCACGGCGTCCATGTGCTGCTGCTCGCTGGCCGCAATATTGCTGAACACCTTCTGTCCCCACTGCGTGTAGAGCAGTTGATAGACGTCCCGCGCGAGTTTTTCTTCTTCGCGCATGAACACCAGTGCGCTGGCTTCGGTGGCCGAAAGATCCGAGGGGGGGAGGGCGTCTAGCTGCGTGCTGAGCGCGGCGATGGCGGTAGCGGAGGTCGCGTCGGTGCTCGCTGGTGTTGCGGCGACGGTGGAATCGCCACCGCCGCAGCCGGTGAGAGCCAGCACCGCAGCGCCGAGGGTGGTGTTGAGAAAAGTTCGGCGTTGCATGTTTTCGTTCTCCGAGGGTTAGTTCGTCGTGGTGACAGGGGCGGCAGGGGCCGGTTTCAGGGACGGATCCTGGATGCGCTGCCGGTCGCGCTGCTGCAGCTTCTGGCCCTGACCAGCGCCCTGTGCGGTGCCGCTGTTCTGATTCATGTTGCGATGCTGGTACTGGTGTTGCTGCATCTGGCCGGTTACGGCGCCCGCTGCGGCTCCGGCACCCATGCCACCGCTCATACCGCCACCCATACCGCCACCCCCCATACCGGCGGCAAAAACGGAACCTGCAGCCCCCATGGCCACGGCAGCGGCCAGAAGACGAAGAGAAGTGCGTTGTTTCATGATGAACTCCTTGAAGTTGAAAAACGTGAATCAGCGTCGACCACGCCCACTGCCTTGTCCGCCCGCATGAGCCCCGCTACCGGCTCCGGCGCCGCCACCCGCAGCAGCGCCAGCCGCTGCAGGTCTTGCGGGAGAGCCGACGGCCAGCCCGGCCATGGCTGCCGCACGCTCCATGCGGCGCTCATAGCCCGTGCCGAAAGGGGCCTCGTTCCCATGCGGTGCTTGCAGGGCAGACAAACCCGTTTGTGCTCCGGCAACCGGGCTGTGCAGCGATTTGCCCGCCTGGGCCGCCGCACCGGCTTCGGCCTGACGCGCCTGATCAGCTGCGACCTGGCGTGTGGCATCGAACAAGGCTCCCGCGCTCAGAGGCTTCTGCTGCGCCTGAGCCGTCGCCAAACCCGCAAGGCTCAGACCGAGATAGACGGTCAAGCGGATGGACAGGTGGGCGAAAGCGTGCATGGCGGTACGGACAAGGCAGTAGTTGTGGTCGATGGGTGACATGTTTCGATGGCGAGGTTGCGCCTGGATGTCTTGCACGAGGCGTTGTATTCCCCTGCGTATCACTTTGTTTCACTCCATGTCGGCAAACGCCGCCAGCCCCTTGGAAGTCCTAGACTTCGGGCCATGAATTCACCTGCTCCCAGTAAGCGCATTCTGGTGGTCGATGACGACCCGGAATTGCGCGCCATGCTGCGTGATTACCTCACCGGTAATGGCTTTGCGGTCGATCTGGCTGCTCATGGCGACGCCATGCGCGCCTGTCTGGCGCAGCAAATGCCGCACGCCGTCATCCTCGACTTGATGCTGCCCGGCGAGGACGGGCTGGCGCTGGCGCGTGAACTGCGGCGCAGCAGTGATCTGCCCATTCTTATGCTTTCGGCACGCGGCGAAGAGATTGACCGGGTGATCGGGCTGGAGGTCGGTGCCGATGACTATCTGCCCAAACCTTTCAGCCCCCGCGAGCTGCTGGCCCGTCTGCGCGCCTTGTTGCGCCGGGCGCAGCCGACCTCTGCGGGGGATTTGCCGCCCGCGTCCAAACCGGCAGAACAGGCGGTGAGGTTCGGCCCCTTCTTGCTCGATGCCGCGGCGTTTCGCTTGCTGCGTGACGGGCAGGATGTGGGATTGAGCGTGGCCGAGTTCACCTTGTTGCAGGCAATGGTCGCGCATCCCAACCGCGTGCTCAGCCGCGATCAACTCATCGACTGGCTCAAAGGCTATGAGCGCGATGCCTTCGATCGCAGCATCGACGTGCGCGTTGCTCGCCTGCGTCGCAAGATCGAAGATGATCCGGCCCATCCCGTTTACGTTCGCACCATCCGGGGGCAGGGGTACCTGTTCAATCCGTCAGGCGTAGGCGCCTGACCTCGCTTCATGCAGCCCACTGCAGGACTGAACGAAACCGGACAGCACAGGCGCACGCTGCGGCAGCAGACGTTGCGGGCGATGCTGGTACTGGTGTTGCTCCTGGAGCTGGCATTTGCCGGGGTCGCGCTGCTGTTCGTGCTCAAGCCCATGGCGCAGCGCTCGGCTGACGATCTCGCGGGTCTCATGGTGCTGTCCGCGCAAACCTGGGCAGAACTGCCTCCGCAAACCCGCCCGGCGTTTCAGCAAGAGCTGCACAACCGCTATCGTCTCAGCCTGTTGCCCGATATGCAGCCGCCTGCCGACAACGGCATGACGCACGGGCTTTACATCGGCTACGTTGAACAGTCTCTGCAGCAACGCACCGGGCATGCGGTGTATTTCCGTCGGCAGACCGACGCGCAGGGACACATCTGGCTCTGGACCAGCATTCCCGCAGGCGGGCGCGACATCGGCGTGGGGTTCGATACCAGCCGCATCCAGACGCAACCCATCCGAGCCCTGTTGATCGGTCTCGCCCTGACCTTGCCGCTGTCGTTTCTGCTGGCCTTGTGGTGGGCGCGGCGCATTTCGCGGCCGCTGGTGTCCATGGAGCAGGCCGCAGCCGGGCTGGCGCGCGGCGACACCCCGCAGCGTTTGTCGCAGTCGGGGCCGCGTGAAATCGCCAACCTTGCGGCGCATTTCAATCAAATGGCCGAACGTATCGACGCCTTGCTGCAGGCGCGCACGACGCTGCTTGTCGGCGTATCGCACGATCTGCGCTCGCCCCTGGCGCGCATCCGCCTGGCGCTGGAACTGCAACGCATGGCGCCCACTCCCGAACGGCTCGACCAGATCGAGCGCGATGTTCTGGCGATGGACCGGCTGATCGGCGAGGTGCTTGCCCTCGCTCGCGGCCTGCGAGCGCAAGCCGCAGAAGACCTCGTCTTGAAGCCCTGGTTACAAGAACGATTGCAGATGCACGATGAATGGGCGACATCGAGCGGTGCAACCCTCGGCGTGCAATCCCCGGACGATCTGCACGCGTGGGTGGATGCCGCCGCCTTGCAGCGCGTGGTGGACAATTTTCTGACCAACGCGGTGCACTACGCCGCAGGCCCCATCACCTTGCAGGCGGGACCGGGCAGTTCACCCGGCCGGGTGCGTATTGCCGTGCTTGACCGCGGCCCCGGCATTCCCGCCGATCAGCTCGACGCGGTATTTGCGCCCTTCACCCGGCTCGATTCCGCCCGCACGCCGGGGCACGGCTCCGGCCTGGGTCTGGCCATCGCCAGGCAATTGGCGCAGCAGCACGGCTGGAAGGTTGGACTGCAGCAGCGTGACGGCGGGGGGCTGATCGCCTGGGTGGAGGCGCCGGTGTCGCCCATTCATTCAGTCTGAAGGGGGCTTGGCCGAGCGTTTGCGACGCCGAACCCGCCACAACGTCCAGATGACTAGCGCGATGGCAATACCGCCGTAGATGTAGAGCAGAAGATCGACATGGGCGGCGAACCAGTTGGAGTTCATGACGTAGGTTTCCTGTCGCGGCAAGGATGAGCCAGGGCATTCACCCTATCATGCCGCTCATCGACGCAGCCATTTTCCGAACTTCGCATTCTCTACTTCCATGTCTTTGCGTGCGCTCAATCTGCCGACGCTGCTCACTTGGGCGCGCGTCGCGGCCATTCCGCTGGTCGTCGGGGTGTATTTCCTGCCCGCCGACTGGATGACGCTGCCCGAGCGTAACCTCGCCGCGACCATTCTGTTCATTCTCAGCGCCATCACCGACTGGCTCGACGGTTATCTGGCGCGCAAATGGAACCAGACCTCCGCATTCGGCGCTTTTCTCGACCCGGTGGCCGACAAGTTGATGGTCTCTGCGGCCCTGCTCATCCTGCTGCAGCTCGGGCGCGTTGATGCCCTGGTGACGCTCATCATCATCGGCCGTGAAATCGCCATCTCCGCGCTGCGCGAGTGGATGGCGCAGGTTGGTCAGTCGCACCGGGTGGCGGTGAGCTATGTCGGCAAGGTCAAGACGGCCGTGCAGATGGTGGCCATCCCCTTTCTGCTGTACGGCGGAACTCTGTTCGGCGTGGTGAATACGGTGCTGATCGGCCAGTGGCTGATCTGGGCGGCGGCCGTGCTCACGCTTTGGTCCATGCTGTATTACTTCCGCATTGCTCTGGCGGGGATGAAATTGACGTGAGCGCAGCACAGGTTGGCACGCCTGCCGTGCTGCGTCGTGTCATGCCCTGGGTGTTCGTGCTGATCTGGAGCACCGGCTTCATCGTCGCCCGCTATGGCATGCCCTACGCCCCGCCGCTGAAATTTCTCAGCCTGCGCTATGCCTTTTCGCTTTTGGCGCTGTTGCCGCTGGCCGCATGGTTGCGCACGGCATGGCCGCGGGGCGGCAAACAATGGCTGCATCTCGCCGTGGTGGGCGCCTTGTTGCAGGCGGGCTATCTGGGCGGGGTGTGGGCGGCGGTCAAACAGGGCATTCCGGCCGGAACGGTGGCGTTGATCGTGGGCCTGCAGCCCTTGCTCACGGCGGTGCTGGTCTCGGCCGGAGGCCAGCGCATTCATGCTCGCCAATGGCTGGGCCTGCTGCTGGGCTTTGGCGGATTGGCGCTGGTGGTCCTGCATAAGTTCGACGGCGGACAACTGAGCGTCCACAACCTGCTGCTGTCACTGCTCGCACTGTGCAGCATCACCGCCGGAACGCTGTGGCAAAAGCGCTTTGTTCGTCCGACCTCGGTCTGGGGCGCATTGAGCATTCAACTCCTGGCGGCCATGATCATCACCGCGCCGTTTGCCCTGCTGGAGACGGAGCCCGTGGTGTGGAACGGGCAGCTCATCGGGGCCCTGGCCTGGTCGGTGCTGGCGCTGACGGTCGGGGCAGGGGCCTTGCTCTATCTGCTCATTCAGCGCGGCGCGGCGGTGCAGGTGACCAGTCTGATCTACTGGGTGCCGCCCGTCACCGCCTTGATGGGCTGGGCCTTGTTCCACGAAACGCTCGGCCCGACGACCTGGGTGGGCATGGCGCTGGTAGCGGCCGGTGTCATCGCCGTGACCCGTAGGCCGACGACGGTGTTGATCCAGCGTTGAACTCACTCTGAGGAGATCCCATGAATGCAAGCCCATCGGCCTCGCCTCTGCGCATCGCCGTTCTGGCCGGTGACGGCATCGGGCAAGAGGTTGTACCTGAAGGCCTGCGGGTGCTCGACGCGGCGGCCCGCCGTTTTGGCATCGCCCTGCAACTCGATCATTTCGACTTCGCCTCATGCGCCTATTACCAGCGACAGGGTGAGATGCTGCCCGCGAACTGGAAGGAGCAGATCGGCGGCCATGACGCGATTTTCTTTGGCGCCGTCGGCTGGCCGCAGACCGTGCCCGATCACGTCTCGCTGTGGGGATCGTTGCTGCAATTCCGGCGTGAGTTCGATCAGTACGTCAATCTGCGTCCGGCAAAGTTGATGCCCGGCGTGCATGCGCCGCTGATCAAGCGAGACGGCAGCGCCTACGCGCCGGGCGAGATCGACATGCTGATCGTGCGCGAAAACACCGAGGGCGAATACTCCAGCATCGGCGGGCGCATGTTTGCCGGCACCGAGCGCGAAGTGGTCATCCAGGAAACCGTGATGAGTCGCATCGGCGTGGACCGTGTGCTGCGTTACGCTTTCGAGCTGGCACGCAGCCGCCCGCGCAAACACCTCACCTCGGCCACCAAATCCAACGGCATTTCCATCACCATGCCCTACTGGGACGAGCGGGTGCAGGCGATATCCGTCGACTATCCCGATGTGTTGCGCGATCAGTTTCACATCGACATTCTCACCGCGCATTTCGTGCAACGTCCTCAGACGTTTGATGTGGTGGTGGCGAGCAATCTGTTCGGCGACATCCTCTCCGATCTCGGGCCCGCGTGCTGCGGCGCCATCGGCATTGCGCCTTCGGCCAACCTCAATCCGGAGCGGCGCTTTCCCTCATTGTTCGAGCCGGTGCATGGCTCCGCCCCAGACATCGCCGGAAAAGGCATCGCCAATCCCATCGCCCAAATCTGGAGCGCAGCGCTGATGCTTGACTTCCTCGGCCATCGCGATGCGCACGACGCCATATTGCGGGCCATAGAAACCGTGCTCGCGCCCGAGAGCGGCGCACCGCGCACCCCCGATCTCGGCGGAACCGCGACCACGGCCGATCTGGGCCGGGCGGTGGCCGAATGCATTTGACTCATGGCTAGAATACGCGGTCTTGCGCAGGCAACACGACCGGTGACACGCCGCATTGACACGGGCGCATTGACACGAGCGAATGCCCCCGGCTCTAATCGTCCGATGACCGCAACGTCCGTGCAGGGCGCAGTTTTTTGGCGCAGGGCGGGGCTATGCGCTTTATCCAGACCGATCCAGACTGAAGAGGGACACAAGTGAACAAGGCAGAACTGATTGAACACATGGCCAACAACGCCGATCTCAACAAGGCTCAAGCAGGCCGCGCGCTTGACGCGCTGATCGATGCCGTGCGCCGCACCTTGAAAAAGGGCGACAGCGTGTCGCTGGTCGGTTTTGGCACCTTCGCCGTGACCAAGCGCGCTGCGCGCACCGGCCGCAATCCGCGTACCGGCGCCGCCATCAAGATCAAGGCCGCCAAGATTCCGAAGTTCCGTCCGGGCAAGGGTCTCAAAGACGCCATCAAGTAATTTGTTACGGTGGCAGCGCGGTGCAATCCAAGCGCGGAGTCTGCCACTCCAGGCGATAACCGGGTGCTTAGCTCAGTTGGTAGAGCGGCGCCCTTACAAGGCGTAGGTCGG
>DYKQ01000077.1 GCA_020722545.1 Thiomonas intermedia
TGAAGAACCTCACATGCCACCCTCCTTCAGGCTCATTTCTGGATTGGAAAGGACTTCAAAAGCGGTTTTTCCAAAAGGCCCAGGCCCTGATGATTTTCAAAACGGCATTCAAAACCAACGATCATCCACCTCAAATGCGCCCTGCAGCGCAAGCCCCGGCCCCAAGAAAAATTGCCTGTTCAGTCTGTGGATAACTTGCACTGTGGAGTTAAACTGAGCGCTTTCCAAAGTGTGATGATCGATGGCCTTTCGACGGGATCTGCAGGCGGCTAACGCCCCTGTCGAGGCCCATTCAGCCCGCGGCTGAAGGTCGAATGTCCTGAAAATTGTCCACAAAATTTTTTGTCTCTCCCTCTGGGAGTCTGTCGAGCTTGGAGCGCGGATGGCGAAAAATGGCGATGGGGATGCCACGCGACGGCGGATTTGCCGCCCCATAGCCGCAGCTATGGGGCAAAAAGCCGCTGGCGCTAACGCGCCGCAGCGCCATTTTGCAGCCCGCGATCCTCAAGCCCGACAGGCTCCCAGGCGCGCAGCCCGGTTCCGCAGCCAGGTTCTTTAACCGGCTTCCGTTGAGGCAGCGCTTTCTGGAACTCGTCTCTCTCGCCGTATCTGCATGACACAAGAACAATCCTGGCAGCAGTGCTGCGCCCAGTTGGCCACGGTCATCCCCGATCAGCAATTCGCCGCCTGGATCAAACCGCTGTCCTCCCCCCACTGGAGCGAGGATGGCAGCACCGCCATCCTGCACGTCCCCAACCGCTTCAAGCTCGACTGGTTGCGCTCACAATATGGCGCGCGCATCACCGAGTCGCTCAGCGCCATCGTGGGCCGTCCCGTGCAAGTCGACTTCATCGTGCAAAAAGCGCCGGCGCGCGCCGCCCTGCATCACAGCGGGGCGCAGGGTTTGCAGTCCGGCAATGGGGCAAGCTCCCCATCGGGATCAGGGCAAGCGACTCCTTCCGCCGACCACGCCACGCCCCAGCAATCGGCCGGTCTCGACGGCGTGAGCAACGCTGCTAGAGATGCCGTAGAAGCCGACGCCCTGGAGCGCTCGCGCCTCAACCCCATGCTCAGCTTCGAAACCCTGGTTACCGGCAAGGCCAACCAGCTCGCCCGCGCCGCGGCCATCCAAGTCGCGGAAAACCCCGGGCGTTCCTACAACCCGCTGTTCATCTACGGCGGCGTCGGTCTGGGCAAGACCCACCTCATGCACGCGGTCGGCAACGCGCTGCTGGCGCAACAGCCGGGCGCCCGCATTCGTTACCTGCAAGCCGAGCAGTTCGTCAGCGAAGTGGTGCGTGCCTACCAGCGCAAGGCCTTCGAGGAATTCAAGCGCTATTACCACTCGCTCGACCTGCTGCTGATCGACGACGTGCAGTTTTTCGCCGGCAAAGACAAAACGCAGGAAGAGTTTTTCTACGCTTTCGAAGCGCTGATCACCAAACGCTCGCAGATCATTCTCACCAGCGACACCTATCCCAAGGAACTCCGGGAAATGGATCAGCGCCTGGTCTCCCGCTTCGATTCGGGCCTCACCGTGGCCATCGAGCCGCCCGAACTCGAAATGCGCGTGGCCATTCTGCTGCGCAAAGCCGATGCCGAACTGGCCCATCTGCCGGAAGAAGTGGCGTTTTTTGTCGCCAAGAACGTGCGCTCGAATGTGCGTGAACTCGAAGGCGCGCTGCGCAAGATTCTGGCCTACGCCCGCTTCAGCGGCCAGGACGTGTCGATCGGTCTGGCCAAGGAAGCGCTGAAAGATCTGCTCTCGCTGCAAAATCGCCAGGTGTCGGTCGAAAACATCCAGAAAACCGTGGCCGATTTCTACAAGATCAAGGTGGCCGATATGTATTCCAAAAAGCGCCCTGCCAGCATCGCCCGCCCGCGCCAGATCGCCATGTATCTCGCCAAGGAGCTGACGCACAAGAGCCTGCCGGAGATCGGCGAGCTGTTCGGGGGACGCGATCACACCACGGTGCTGCATGCGGTGCGCAAGATCGGACAGGAGCGCATCAAGCTGCAGGAACTCAACCAACAGCTCCATGTGCTCGAGCAAACCCTCAAAGCCTGAAGCCGAACCGTTTTTGGCGTCCTCCTCCGCAAAATGAACAAGTCGTTGTGTAGTGTGTGAAGAGTTTCTGGATAAGTCGGGGTCGAGCGCGTTTTCGGTCAAGTTGTTCCAAACCGTCCTTTCGCTCCAGACCGCTTGTCCACAGACTCCGGCTGCTGCGCAAACCGCATGAATACAGCGTTTTTTGTCTTATCCACAACACAGGCCGACCCTTACTATCAGTCCTATTCTGAATAAAGGAAAAGAAAGAATGAACAGATTGACGTCTTCCCGTGATGAACTGCTCAAACTGCTCGGACAGGGAGCGGGCATCGTCGAGCGCCGCCAAACCCTGCCGATCCTCGCCAACGTGCTCATCCAGCACAACGCGAATGGCACGCTGTTCATCACCAGCGATATGGAAGTGCAGATCCGTTTGCAAGCGGGCGAGGCGGTACAGACCAGTGCGGAAGACGCCGCCATCACCGTCAATATGCGCAAGCTGCTCGACATCCTGCGCGCGGCCAGCCCGGGCAATGTGACCCTGGAATGGTCAGACGGCAAGATGACGGTTCGGGCTGCCAAAAGCCGCTTCAGTCTGCAAACCCTGCCGGCAGAAGACTTTCCGCTGGTACGCGCTGCAACCGACTTCAGTGACCACGCCCTGCGCCTGCCGCAAAAGCTGCTCAAGCGCCTGCTCGGCCTGACCCACTTCGCCATGGCGCAGCACGATATCCGTTACTACCTCAACGGCATGTTGTGGGTGGCCGATGGGCAGCAGATGCATCTGGTGGCCACCGACGGTCACCGCATGACCCTGGCCACCGCCCCGCTGGAAAAGGCGGTGGAGCGGCGCGAAATCATTCTGCCGCGCAAGACCGTGCTCGAACTCAGCCGCCTGCTCAGCGATGAAGACGACGCCATGATCGACATCGCCCTGGCCAGCAATCAGGCGCGCTTGAGCATGGGCGGGCTGGAATTCACCAGCAAGCTCATCGAAGGCAAGTTTCCCGATTACCAGCGCGTCGTGCCCAGGAGCCACCGCAATATGCTGCAGGTCGAACGCGCCACCTTGCAGGCGGCGCTGCAGCGTGTGGCCATTCTGACCAACGACAAGTTCAAAGGCGTGCGCGTCAACCTCGAACCGGGGCTGTTGCGGCTGACCTCCATCAACGCCGAGCAGGAAGAAGCGCAGGAAGAAATCGATATCGACTACGGCGGCGACGTCATCGAAATCGGCTTCAACATCGCCTACCTCATCGACGCGCTGGCCAATATGCCCTCCGACCAGATTCGCCTCGAACTGCAGGACGGCAACAGCAGCGCGCTGTTCACCATGCCCGACGAGCCCAACTTCAAGTACGTGGTCATGCCCATGCGGATCTGAGCGGACGACTTTATTGCGCCTATTGCGTCTATTGTGCGCATGCTCATTGCGCTTCACCCCGTCTCACCGAATCGATTTTTTCCATGAAGGCTCATGGAATCTGTTTTTGAAAGTGTCTGATGAACGAACCGAAGAACGACAGCTACAGCGAAAATTCCATTCAAATCCTGGAGGGACTCGAAGCGGTGCGCAAACGTCCCGGCATGTACATCGGCGACACCTCAGACGGCACCGGCCTGCACCACTTGGTGTTCGAAGTCGTCGACAACTCCATCGACGAAGCCTTGGCCGGGTTTTGTGATGACATCGTCGTCACTATCCACTCCGACAACTCCATCAGCGTGACCGACAACGGCCGCGGCATTCCTACCGGCGTGAAGATGGACGATAAGCACGAGCCCAAGCGCAGCGCGGCCGAAATCGCCCTCACCGAGCTGCACGCCGGTGGCAAGTTCAACCAGAACAGCTATAAGGTCTCCGGCGGTCTGCACGGCGTGGGCGTGAGCTGCGTCAATGCCTTGTCGCAATGGCTGCGCCTCGTGGTGCGGCGCGACGGCGAGGTGCATACCCTCGAATTCGTCCGCGGCGCGCTGCAAAACCGGCAGATACAGATGATCGATGGCGTGGAAGTCTCCGTCGCGCCCATTACCGGCAAGACCGATAAACGCGGCACCGAGGTGCACTTCCTGCCCGATGTCGAGATTTTCACCACGGTCGATTTCCACTACGAAGTGCTGGCCAAGCGCCTGCGCGAGCTTTCCTTCCTCAACCACGGCGTCAAGATCCGCCTGGTGGATGAGCGTCAGGGCAAGGAAGAAAACTTCGCCTTCTCCGGCGGGGTGAAAGGTTTTGTCGAATACATCAACCGCGGCAAGAGCGTGCTGCACCCCAACATCTTCTACGCTCAGGCGGAAAAGGTTTCCGAAGTGGGCAGCACCATCAGCGTGGAAGTCGCCATGCAATGGAACGACGGCTATGCCGAGACCGTGCAGTGCTTCACCAACAACATTCCGCAGCGCGACGGCGGCACCCACCTCACCGGCCTGCGCGCAGCGATGACCCGGGTGATCAACAAATACATCGACGACAACGAACTGGCGAAAAAGGCCAAGGTCGAGGTCAGCGGCGACGACATGCGCGAAGGGCTGACCTGCGTGCTGTCGGTCAAGGCGCCCGATCCCAAGTTCAGCAGCCAGACCAAGGACAAGCTGGTGTCGAGCGAAGTGCGCGGCCCGGTGGAAGACCTGGTGGCCAAGGCCTTGACCGACTACCTGCTCGAAAATCCCAACGACGCCAAGATCATCTGCGGCAAGATCGTCGACGCCGCCCGCGCCCGCGAGGCCGCGCGCAAGGCGCGCGAAATGACCCGGCGCAAGGGTGTGATGGACGGCCTGGGCCTGCCTGGCAAACTGGCCGACTGCCAGGAAAAAGACCCCGCGCTGTGCGAGCTCTATCTGGTGGAGGGCGACTCCGCCGGCGGCTCGGCCAAGCAGGGCCGCGACCGCAAGTTCCAGGCCATCCTGCCGCTGCGCGGCAAGATTCTCAACGTCGAGAAGGCGCGGTTCGAGAAGCTGCTCACCAGCAACGAAATCCTCACCCTCATTACCGCGATGGGCACCAGCATCGGCAAGGACGATTTCAACATCGACAAGCTGCGCTACCACCGCATCATCATCATGACCGATGCCGACGTGGACGGCGCGCACATCCGCACCCTGCTGCTGACGTTCTTCTTCCGCCAGATGCCCGAGATCGTCGAGCGCGGGCACATCTACATCGCCCAGCCGCCGCTCTACAAAGTCAAATACGGCAAGGATGAGCAATACCTCAAGGACGCCTCCGAACTCGACGCCTACCTGCTGCGCGTGGCGCTGAAAGACGCCGCCATCCACCGCCCCGAAACCCCGGCGCCGCTGGCGGGTGAAACCCTCGAACAACTCGCCCGCCAGCACGTCCTGGCCGAGGCCGTGATCGCCCGGCTGGGCGTGTTCATGGATGAGCAGGCGCTGCGCGCCATCGTCGATGGCGTCGTCATCGACCTCGACCATGCGGCGCAAGCCAGCGCCGACGCGATGGCCGCCTATCTGGCGCAGCACACCGACCACGGCGAAGCCCCGCAAGTGCTCGCGGAGATCGACCCGCGTACCGAAAAGCCCTATCTGCGCATCGTGCGCCGTCACCACGGCAACCTCAAATCCACCGTGCTGCACGCCGACTTCGTTCACGGCGCCGACTACGCCGTGCTGGCGCAGGCCGCGCAGACCTTCCACGGCCTCATCGCCGCAGGCTCCATCGTGCGGCGCGGCAACGGCGACAACGCCAAGGAGGCAGTCGTGGGCAGCTTTCGCGAAGCCATGGACTGGCTCATCCGCCAGGCCGAAAATACCGTCGGCCGCCAGCGCTACAAAGGCCTGGGCGAGATGAACCCCGAACAGCTCTGGGAAACCACCATGGACCCGGCCGTGCGTCGCCTGCTGCGCGTGCAGATCGACGACGCTATTGAAGCCGACCGCGTGTTCACCATGCTCATGGGCGACGAAGTCGAACCCCGCCGCGACTTCATCGAAACCAACGCCTTGCGGGCGGCGAATCTGGATGTTTAACGACGTTTTTAGGAAAAGGCATAGGCTTATAAACGTATAGCGTTTCCAGTTCGATAAATGTGATCAATAGCCCGGCGCTTGAGCGGCGCTGGGCTTTTTTATTCGCCGTGCTCGCATCGGCTGAGCAGAATTCAGCGTTCTGGCGCGTGCAACACGCAGCGGCTAAAGTGACAGAGATGCCCGATTCCTCTCCATCTTCCGACACCTCCGCCGTGGTTCTGGCTTCGGCCGATGAAATGCGCGGGCGTGCCCGGCGTCAGGGCAAGCTCAAGGGGCGCCAGCCCGAGCCGCAGGCGCTGGCCGAGGTGCAGCAGCTCATCGGCGCCGGGCCGCACCGCCGCGATCTGCTGATCGAGCATCTGCACCGCATCAATGACCAGTGGCGCGGGCTGCACGAGCGCCATCTGGTGGCGCTGGCCCGGTTGATGAATCTGCCGATGGCCGAGGTGTACGAGGTGGCGACCTTCTATCACCACTTCGAAGTGCTGCGCGACGATGCCCAGCCTGCGGCCATCACGGTGCGCGTGTGCGACAGCCTGTCGTGCTCGCTGGCCGGGGCGAACGATCTTCTGCAGCGTCTGCCGCAGTTGCTCGGCGCCGAGGTGCGTGTGAAGCGCACGCCTTGCGTGGGCCGCTGCGAGCAGGCGCCGGTGGCGGTGGTGGGGCAATGGCCGGTGGCGCATGCCACGCCAGACACGGTGTGCGAGAGCGTGGCAAACCGACGCTTGCAGCATCCGCTGCCTGTGGATAACGCAGACTTCGACCTGGCCGCAAAAGGCCCCCAGGCCGTCACCACCGGCTCGGGCGAGGTGGCGCCCGCCTATGTCGGCTACGACGCTTACCGCGCGCGGGGCGGTTATGCGCTGGCGATGGCCGTAGCCAGCGGCCAGCGTTCAGCGGAAGAGGTGATCAAAGCCTTGAGCGACTCGGGCCTGCGCGGCCTGGGCGGCGCGGGTTTTCCGGCAGGGCGCAAATGGGGCATCGTGCGCAACTACCCCGCGCCCCGGCTGATGGCGGTGAATATCGACGAAGGCGAGCCGGGCACCTTCAAGGATCGCACCTATCTCGAGCGCGACCCGCACCGCTTTCTCGAGGGCGTGCTGATTGCCGCGCAGGTGGTGGGCATTTCCACCTGCTACCTCTACCTGCGCGACGAGTACCACGGCGGCCGCGCCGTTCTGGAGCGCGAGATTGCCCGGCTGCAGGCCGATCCGCCCTGCGCGCTGCCGCACATCGAGCTGCGGCGCGGCGCGGGGGCGTATATCTGCGGCGAAGAGTCGGCGATGATCGAGAGCATCGAAGGCAAGCGCGGCGAACCGCGCATGCGTCCGCCCTACATCGCTGAAATCGGTCTGTTCGGACGCCCCACACTCGAACACAACTTCGAGACCCTGTACTGGGTGCGCGATATCGTCGAGCGTGGCGCGGCCTGGTTCAGCAGCTTTGGGCTGAATGGCCGCAAGGGGCTGCGTTCGTTCAGCGTCAGCGGCCGGGTGAAGTCGCCCGGGGTGAAACTCGCTCCGGCGGGCATCACCTTGAAGGAACTGGTCGACACCTATTGCGACGGCATGCTCGACGGCCACACGCTTTACGCCTACCTGCCCGGCGGCGCTTCCGGGGGCATTCTGCCGGCGCGGCTGGCCGATGTGCCGCTCGACTTCGATACCTTGCAGCCCCACGGCTGCTTCATCGGTTCTGCAGCCATCATCGTGCTCAGCGACCAAGACCGCGCCCGCGACGCCGCGCTCAACGTCATGCGCTTTTTCGAGCACGAAAGCTGCGGCCAGTGCACGCCCTGTCGCGTCGGCGCCGGCAAGGCCGCGCAACTCATGCAGGCCCCGCAATGGGATCACGCCACGCTCGAAGACCTGAATCAGGTCATGTCCGACGCCTCCATCTGCGGCCTCGGACAGGCGGCGCCCAACCCGGTGCGCTGCGTGCAGACCTATTTTGCTCACGAGGTGTCTTGAATGAACACGATCGAGCTTGAACTCAATGGCCGCCCGGTGCAGGCGATCGAAGGCGAAACCCTGCTGGAACTGGCCGACCGCCACGGCGTGGCGATACCGAGGCTGTGCCACAAACCCGGCTACCGGCCCGATGGCAACTGCCGCGCCTGCATGGTCGAGATCGACGGCGAGCGCGTGCTGGCGCCGAGCTGCTGCCGCACCGCGGCTCCCGGCATGAAGGTGCACGCCGACAGCCCGCGCGCGGTGAAGAGCCAGAACATGGTGCTCGAAATGCTGCTTTCCGACCTGCCCGAGAAGGGCTACAAATGGCTGGGCGACGACCCCAACCGCCCGCACGGCGAACTCAGCGACTGGGCCGCGCGCCAAAACGTGCAGGTGCGACCGGCGCTGGCGGCGATTTCAAGAACACGCCGGGCCGCCCCAAGTGTTCTTGACCCCCTCGGGGGGCGGGCAGGGCACAGCCCGGCCCAGGGGGCACTCACCTGCCGCAGCCAGCCCGCGCCCGACGTGTCGCACCCGGCGATGGCGGTCAACCTCGATGCCTGCATTCAGTGCAACCGCTGCGTGCGCGCCTGCCGCGAAGAGCAGGTCAACGATGTCATCGGCTACGCCTTTCGCGGCCATCACAGCGAAATCGTGTTCGACCTGCACGACCCCATGGGCGACAGCACCTGCGTGGCCTGCGGCGAGTGCGTGCAGGCCTGCCCCACGGGCGCGCTCATGCCCAAGACCCGCATCGGCGCGCAGACGGTTGATCGCCAGGTCGATTCGGTCTGCCCGTTCTGCGGCGTGGGCTGCCAGATCACCTACAACGTCAAAGACGAGATCATCGTCAGCGTCGATGGCCGCGACGGCCCGGCCAACCACGGTCGCCTGTGCGTCAAAGGCCGCTTCGGCTTCGACTATGCGCACCACCCGCAACGCCTGACCCGGCCGCTGATCCGCAAGCCCGGCGTGCCCAAGGATCCGGCCCTGCTGTCGCATCAGGGCGACTGGCGCGACGTCTTCCGCGAGGCCACCTGGGAAGAGGCGCTCGACTTCGCCGCCGGCAAGCTCAAAGACCTGCGCACCCGCCACGGCGACAAGGCGTTGGCCGGTTTCGGCTCGGCCAAGGGCAGCAACGAAGAGGCCTACTTGTTCCAGAAGCTGGTGCGCACCGGATTCGGCAGCAACAACGTCGATCACTGCACCCGGCTGTGCCATGCGTCCAGCGTGGCCGCGCTGCTCGAAGGGGTGGGCTCGGGCGCGGTGAGCAACCAGGTCAACGATGTGGAGCATGCCGAGCTCATTCTGGTGATCGGCTCCAACCCTACGGCCAATCACCCGGTGGCGGCCACCTGGATGAAAAACGCCGCCCAGCGCGGCGCCAAGATCGTGCTGGCCGATCCGCGCGTGACCGACATCGGCCGCCATGCCTGGCGCACGCTGCAATTCCGCCCCGATACCGACGTGGCCCTGCTCAACGCCATGATTCACACCGTCATCGAAGAAGGCCTGGTCGATCAGGAGTTCGTGACGCAGCGCGCCAGCAACTTCGAGGCGCTGAAGCAAAACATCCAGGGCTACAGCGCCGAGGCCATGGCGCCGATCTGCGGCATACCGGCCGAGACCATCCGCGAAGTGGCCCGCGCCTTCGCCACCAGCAAGGCCTCGATGATTCTGTGGGGCATGGGCATCAGCCAGCATGTGCACGGCACCGACAACGCGCGCTGCCTCATCGCGCTGACCAGCGTGACCGGACAGATCGGCAAGCCCGGCAGCGGGCTGCATCCCCTGCGCGGGCAGAACAATGTGCAGGGCGCCAGCGACGCCGGTCTCATTCCCATGATGTACCCGAACTACCAGCTCGTCAGCAATCCGCAGGCGCATGCGTGGTTCGAGGCGTTCTGGCAGACGCGGCTCGATGACAAGCCCGGCTACACCGTGGTCGAAATCCTGCACAAATGCCTGGCGCCCGACAGCGATCCGCACAAGATTCGCGGCATGTATGTCGAGGGCGAAAACCCGGCGATGAGCGACCCCGATCTGAATCACGCGCGGCAGGCGCTGTGCGCGCTGGAACATCTGGTGGTTCAAGACATTTTCATGACCGAGACGGCCTGGCTGGCCGATGTGGTGCTGCCCGCGAGCGCCTGGCCCGAGAAGACCGGCACCGTCACCAACACCGACCGCATGGTGCAACTGGGGCGGCGCGCGCTCAACCCGCCGGGCGATGCGCGGCCCGATCTGTGGATCATCCAGCAGATGGCCGCGCGCATGGGGCTGAACTGGCACTACCCCGGCCCGGAGCAGGGTGTGGCCGCGGTGTATGAAGAAATGCGCCAGACCATGGCGGCGGCCATCGGCGGCATTACCTGGGAGCGGCTGGAGCGCGAGGGCAGCGTGACCTATCCCTGCCTCACGCCGCAAGACCCGGGCCAGCCCATTGTGTTCGCAGACCGTTTTCCAACCGCGGACGGCCGCGTCAAGCTGGTGCCGGCCGACATCATTCCGGCGTCCGAGCGGCCCGATGCGGAGTTTCCGCAGGTGCTCATCACCGGCCGCCAGCTCGAACACTGGCACACCGGCAGCATGACGCGGCGCTCGGCTGTGCTGGGCGCTATTGAGCCCATGCCCACCGCGTCGATGAATTCGGCCGAGCTGCGCAAGCTCGGCGTGCAGCCGGGCGATCCCATCACCGTGCGTTCGCGCCGCGGCGCCGTAGTGCTCACCGCGCGGCGCGACGACGGCACGCCCGACGGCGCCGTGTTCATTCCCTTCGCCTACTACGAGGCCGCGGCCAATCTGCTGACCAATCCGGCGCTCGACCCGTTCGGCAAGATTCCCGAGTTCAAGTACTGCGCGGTGGCCGTGAGCGCAGGCGGCACGCTGGCGCCGGTTGCGGGTTTCGCCCGCAGCGGTGCCGAGATTTCGGAGCCAGCAACATAGGCCCTATAGGTGATCAAGTATGGGCGTCAAATATGGGCGATCTACCCGCTTTGGAGACCGCAGCGCCAACCGCCTTCGAGGCCGTGGTGCTGCCGCGTCGGCCTGACGCGCCCCGCCTCAGTCAGGCGCGCTGCGAGGTCGTGCGGCCGATCTGGATACTCGATCAGCATGGCGAGCACCGGCAGATCGACATCCCGACCGAACGCCCGCTGACGATCTATCTCGATAAACGCGAACTGGTCACGCTGATGACCCTGGGCGCGAATCCCGAACTGCTGGTGCTCGGCTACCTGCTCAATCAGGGCCTGGTCGAGCAGGCGGGCGAGATCGACGGCATCGATGTGGACTGGGCGGTTGAGGCCGCGGCGGTGCGCACCCGCACCGGCATTAGCGACCTCGAAGCCCGCGTCGCGCGCCGCGTCGTCACCACCGGTTGCGGGCAGGGTACGGTCTTTGGCGACGTGATGGCGCAACTGGGCCAGACCCGCCTGCCCGACGCGCAGGCCGCGCGCCTGAACCACGCCACGCTGATCAGCCTGCTCGACCAAATGAAGCTGCGCAACAGCGTGCACCGCCAGGCCGGATCGGTGCACGGCTGCGCGCTGTTTCACGGCGACGCGCTGCAATGCTTTGTCGAAGACGTCGGCCGCCACAACGCCATCGACACCGTCGCCGGGTGGATGGCGGTGCACGGCGTGCAGGGGGGAGACAAGGTGTTCTACACCACCGGGCGGCTTACCAGCGAAATGGTGATCAAGTCGGCGCGGATGGGCGTGCCCATCATCGTGTCGCGCAACGGGGCGACCGCCATGGGCCGCCAGCTGGCCGAGACGCTGGGCATGACCCTGTTCGGCCGCGCCGCGGGTCGCCACTTCCTGTGCTACACCGGGTTTGAACGCTTCGACGCCGAAGCCCCCACGCCCACCGCCCCTCTCGCCTTCGCCGACACGGCTCATGAGAAAACGCCGGGCCGCCCCAAGTTTTCTTGTCCACCTCGCGGCTTG
>DYKQ01000078.1 GCA_020722545.1 Thiomonas intermedia
AGACTCCTAGAATCTAACCTTTTGCATGATCGTGCGCCAGAGCCAGTTCCGCGCCCGCGCCACAGCCACTGACCCGCCCCATGAACGTCTCCGACATCCGCGAAAAATTTCTGGCCTATTTTGAGTCGCAGGGTTCCACCCGCGTGGCGTCTTCCTCGCTCGTGCCGGGCAACGACCCCACGCTGCTGTTCACCAACTCGGGCATGGTGCAGTTCAAGGACGTGTTCCTCGGGCAGGACCAGCGTCCCTACAAGCGCGCCACTACGGCGCAGCGCTGCGTGCGCGCCGGCGGCAAGCACAACGATCTGGAGAACGTGGGCTACACCGCGCGGCATCACACCTTCTTCGAGATGCTGGGCAACTTCAGCTTCGGCGACTACTTCAAGCGCGATGCCATCCGCTACGCCTGGGAGCTGCTCACCACGGTCTATAAGCTCCCGGCCGAGAAGCTGTGGGTGACCGTCTATGCCGAAGATGATGAAGCCCACGACATCTGGGCCAAGGAAGTCGGCGTGCCGGTCGAGCGCATCATCCGCATCGGCGACAACAAGGGCGCGCGCTACGCCTCCGACAACTTCTGGCAGATGGCCGATACGGGCCCCTGCGGGCCGTGCAGCGAGATTTTCTACGACCACGGCCCCGAAGTCTGGGGCGGCCCGCCCGGCTCGCCCGAGGAAGACGGCGACCGCTACATCGAGATCTGGAATCTGGTGTTCATGCAGTTCGAGCGCTACGCCGCAGGCGAGGAGCGCTTCGAGACCGAAGAACAGGCCGCCGCGCGCAAACAGGCCGTCGAGGCCGAGGGCGGCATCGGCCTGGTGAGCAAGGATGGCGAAGGCTGCAAGCTGGCCGTCTTCCGCCAGAAGCCCCTGCCCAAGCCCTGCGTGGATACCGGCATGGGCCTGGAGCGTATTGCCGCGGTGCTGCAGCATGTGCACAGCAATTACGAGATCGACCTGTTTCAGGCGCTCATCAAGGCCGCTGCGCGCGAGACCGCGACAGCCGATCTGGGACATGCCTCGCTCAAGGTCATCGCCGACCACATCCGCGCCTGCGCTTTTCTCATTGTCGATGGCGTGATTCCGGGCAACGAAGGGCGCGGCTATGTGCTGCGGCGCATCAACCGCCGCGCCATTCGTCACGGCTACAAGCTGGGGGTGCGCCAGCCGTTCTTTTACAGGATCGTGCCCGATCTGGTGGCGCAGATGGGGGCGGCCTATCCCGAGCTGGCCGAGGCGCAAGGCCGCGTGGCCGAGGTGCTGCAGGCGGAAGAAGCGCGCTTTTTCGAGACCATAGAACATGGCATGGGCGTGCTCGACACCGAACTGGCTGCGCTGCGCGCCGCGGGTGGCAATCTGCTGGCCGGCGAACTGGCCTTCAAGCTGCATGACACCTTCGGCTTCCCGCTCGACCTCACGCAGGACGTGTGCCGCGAGCACGGCATGAAGGTCGATGAAGCCGCTTTCGACGCCGCCATGGCCCGCCAGCGCGAGCAGGCGCGCGCCGCGGGCAAGTTCAAGATGCAGGCCGCGCTCGACTATGTGGGCGACAAGACCCGCTTCGACGGTTACGAGCATCTGCTGGTGAAGGAGGCGCGCGTGGTCGCGCTCTACAAGGACGGCGCTTCGGTCGCGCAATTTCAGTCTGGAGACAGCGGTGTGGTGGTGCTCGACCGCACGCCGTTCTACGCTGAATCCGGCGGGCAGGTGGGCGACAGCGGCGTGCTGTTCGAGGGCGACTCCTGCAATCTGCGCTTTGTCGTGCACGATACGCAAAAGCTGCAGGCGGAC
This sequence comes from Thiomonas intermedia, assembly GCA_020722545.1. Lineage (GTDB taxonomy): Bacteria > Pseudomonadota > Gammaproteobacteria > Burkholderiales > Burkholderiaceae_C > Thiomonas > Thiomonas intermedia_B. Next base: position 1,791 of record DYKQ01000078.1, read on the forward strand.
GTGTTCGGCCACCACGGCACGCTCGAATCGGGCAGCCTCAAAGTAGGTGAAATCGTGGCCGCGCAGGTGGACGGCGAGCGCCGTCAGGCGGTCATGCGCAACCACAGCGTCACCCACCTGATGCACAAGGCGCTGCGGCTGGTGCTGGGCGATCATGTGCAGCAAAAGGGATCGCTGGTCGATGCCGACAAGACCCGCTTCGACTTCGCCCACGACGCGCCGCTGAGCGACGACGAGATCGCCCGGGTCGAACGCCTGGTGAACGAGGAAATTCTGGCCAACGCCGCAACGCAAGCCCGCGTGATGCCCATCGACGAGGCCAAGGGCCTGGGCGCGATGATGCTGTTCGGCGAGAAGTACGGCGACACCGTGCGGGTGCTCGACATCGGCACGTCGCGCGAGCTGTGCGGCGGCACCCATGTGGCGCGCACCGGCGACATCGGGCTGTTCAAAATCGTGTTCGAAGGCGGCGTGGCCGCGGGCATCCGCCGGGTGGAGGCCGTCACCGGCCTGAACGCGCTGGCCTTCGTGCAGAAACAGAATGCGCTGGTTGCGCGGCTGTCGCGCACCCTGAAGGCGCCGGCCGAGGAGTCTGCGGCCAAGGTCGAGCAACTGTTAGAGCAGCAGCGCCAGCTCGAAAAAGACCTGGCCCAGCTCAAGGCGCAGCAGGCCGCCGCCCAGGGCGACGCCCTGGTGTCGCAGGCCATCACCATGGGCGGCACGGCCGTGCTGCTGGCGCGCATGGACGGGCTGGACGCCAAGGGCTTGCGCGAAGCGGTGGACCGCATCAAGTCCAAACTCAAGACCGCCGTGGTGCTGCTGGCGAGTCGAGAGGGCGACAAGGTGCAGCTCGCCGCAGGAGTGAGCGCCGACCGCGTGGGTCAGATCAAGGCCGGCGATCTGGTCAGCGCCGCGGCGCAGGCCGTGGGCGGCAAGGGCGGCGGTCGGCCGGACTTCGCCATGGCCGGCGGCGCCCAGCCCGAGCAGATCGACGCCGCGCTGGCCCAGGCCAAGAGCCTGCTGCAACAGCGCCTCGGCGCCTGATCGCACGGAGTGCCGATGGATCTGCAGGGCAAACACGTCGTTCTGGCCGTCACCGGCGGAGTCGCGGCTTACAAGGCGGCCGAGCTGACGCGGCTGCTGGTCAAGGCGGGGGCGACGGTGCAGGTCGTGCTGACGGCTGCGGGTGCGCGCTTTGTCGGCGCCGCGACCTTTCAGGCGCTCACCGGTCGGCCGGTGTTCGATGACCTGTGGGATGCCCGCGTGGGCAATGGCATGGCGCATATCGAGCTGACGCGCGCCGCCGATCTCGTGGTCGTCGCGCCAGCCACGGCGAATGTGCTCGCGCAGGCCGCGGGCGGCTTGTCGGACGATCTGCTTTCCACCCTGCTGCTGGCGTCCAACAAACCCGTGCTGTTCGCCCCAGCGATGAACCGCGAGATGTGGGGCCATCCGGCCACGCAGCGCAACGTCGCCCGGCTGCGCGAAGACGGTGCGCTGATCAGCGGCCCGGCCGCGGGCGAACAGGCCTGCGGCGAGGTCGGCGAAGGCCGCATGGTCGAACCCGAAGACCTGTTGCAGGACATCATCGCCGCGTTTCAGCCCAAATTGTTCAAAGGCCGCACCGTTCTCGTCACCGCGGGTCCCACCTTCGAGGCCATCGACCCAGTGCGCGGCCTCACCAACCGCTCCAGCGGCAAGATGGGCTACGCCGTGGCCCGGGCGGCGCGTGAGGCCGGGGCCCGCGTGGTGCTGGTGAGCGGCCCGACCGCCCTGCCCGCGCCGCATGGCGTGCAGCGGGTGGACGTGACCAGCGCGCAGGAGATGTTCGACGCGGTGATGGCGCAGGTTGGCGCCGCGCAGGTGTTCATCGCCACCGCGGCCGTGGCCGACTGGCGGCCGACACAGGTGCATGCGCAGAAACAGAAAAAGCGCGAAGGCGAGGGCGTTCCGACCATTGCCTTGCAGGCCAACCCGGACATTCTCGCCACGGTAGCCGCTTTGCCGCAGCCGCCGTTCTGCGTGGGCTTTGCCGCCGAGAGCGAAAAACTGGCGGAGCACGCCGCAGCCAAACGCGTGCGCAAGAATGTGCCGCTGCTGGTGGGCAACCTCGGGCCGGACACTTTCGGCCGCGACGACAACCGGCTGGAACTGTTCGACGCTGCCGGTCATCACCCTCTGGGCAGCGGCGACAAGCTCGTGCTGGCGCGCAAGCTCATTAATGAGATCGCGGCCCGGCTTGACAGTGCCGGCCTCTGAGCGGTCTGTGCCGCCGTCCTCAATTCAATCGCTTCATCCATCAAGGAATCCTCTTGTCTCAGCCTCGCATCGCCGTCCGCCTTCTCGATGACCGTCTGCGCGAGCAGCTTCCCGCCTACGCCAGCCCGGGCAGCGCGGGCATGGATCTGCGCGCCTGCATCGACGCCCCGCTCACCCTGCAACCAGGACAGGCCGAGCTCATTCCCACCGGCCTGGCCATGCACATCGGCGACTGCGGCCTGTGCGCCATGCTGCTGCCGCGCTCGGGTCTGGGACACAAGCATGGCGTGGTGCTGGGCAATCTGGTCGGGCTGATCGATTCCGACTACCAAGGCCCGCTGATGGTGAGCTGCTGGAACCGCGGCAGCGCGGCCTACACCGTGCAACCGATGGAGCGCATCGCGCAGATGGTCATCGTGCCCGTGGTGCAGGCGCAGTGGGAACTGGTCGACCAGTTCGACGCCACCGAGCGCGGCGTCGGGGGCTTTGGCTCCACCGGCGCGCACTGATCCGCGCAAACATACAGGGCTGTGACATGGCGCGTCGCTGGGCCAAGCTGCTGGTGCGCAAGTTCGAGGCGATGCAAAGCAGCCCGTGGCTGCGCCCTTTCGCCAAATACATTGCGCACCCGGCGCTGTGGAGCCTGAACCGCCGCAGCGTGGCGCTGGCGGTGGCGGCGGGCATGATCGGCGGTTTGATTCCCGGCCCGTTCCAGATGCTCACCGCGGGCATTCTGGCCGTGCTGGTGCGATGCAACTTTCCCATCGCCCTGGTGGTGACGCTCTACAGCAATCCGCTCACCATCGTGCCGCTCTATCTTGTGGCCTACAAGCTCGGTGTGCTGGTCGGCCCCGCGCAGGCCACGCAAACGCTCACCGCGCCGCCGGGGTTCGACTGGCTGCATCTCTGGGATTCGACCGTCGGCCTGGCGCACTGGGCCTGGAATCTGGGGACGCCGCTGTTTGTCGGCGTCCCGCTGCTGGCGCTCATTCTGGCCGTTTCCGGCTATTTCATCACCTTGCTGGGCTGGAGCCTGCATCTGCGCCTGGAATGGCGATCGCGCAAGCGGGCGCGGCTGGCGCGCGAAGCGGCCAGAGCGCAACAGAAAAACCGGGAATGACGCCCGTCGGCGGGGTTTGCCGCGGGGTTTATTTCTCGCCGGGGAGAAACAGCCCTGCATCAGCCGAGTCGAGCAGCGCGCTCTGCGCCTCGATTTCGTCGGGATCGGCTTCGCGCACGTCGAGCACGGTGTATTCGATCCGCAGCGCCATACCGGCCAGCGGATGGTTGCCGTCGAGCAGCACCTTGTCGTCGTGAATTTCGGTCACGGTGTAGAAGGCATCGGCATCGCCCGGCGAGCAGCCCTCGGGCAGTTGCTCGAACATCATGCCCTCTTCGAGTTCGGCGGGAAACAGCTTGCGGTCTTCGACCAGCAGCAAGTCGGCGTCGTAGTCGCCGAACGCATCTTCCGGCTGCAGGTAGATGTCGCCCTTGTCGCCCACGCCCATGCCCAGCATCTGCTCGGCCATGCGCGGCAGCAGATCGTCGCCGCCGACATAGAAGTCGTCGCCTTCGGCGTTTTCGTCGATCAACTCGCCTTGCGAGTCTGTCATGCGCCAGGACAGGGTGGCGACAAGGCCTTGGGTGATTTTCATGGTTATGCTCGCAGGAGTTTGAGTATGGAAACGGGGAACGACCAAAAGTTCGCTCGCATTGGAACATGACAAAGATGTCAACTGTGACGCTTCATTGGGGGCCCTTCACGGAAGCCCGCTTTCTGCGCGAAATCTGGCAGCGCAAACCGCTGCTGCTGCGCCAGGCTTTTCCGGGCTTCAAGCCCCTGCTCAGCCGCTCGCAACTGTTTGCTCTGGCCGGGCATGACGATGTCGAATCGCGCCTGTTGCAGCGTGCGGGCCGCCGCTGGCAGCTCGATCACGGGCCCTTTGCGCGCAGGCAGCTTCCGCCTGTCGAGCAGCGCAACTGGACGCTGCTGGTTCAGGGGGTGAACCTGCACGTCGATGCCGCAGGCGATTTGCTGCGGCAATTCCGCTTCATTCCCGACGCGCGGCTCGACGACTTGATGATTTCGTGGGCCAGCGAGGGCGGCGGCGTGGGGCCGCACCAGGATGCTTACGACGTGTTCCTGCTGCAAGCCGCCGGGCGGCGGCGCTGGCGCATCGGCCCGGTGGAAGACGCCACGCTGCAACCCGGCAAACCGGTCAAGCTGCTGGCGAAATTCATGCCCGAGGAAGACCTGATCCTCGAACCCGGCGACATGCTCTATCTGCCCCCCGGCTGGGGCCACGACGGCATCGCGGCCAGCGGCGATTGCATGACTTACTCGGTGGGCTTTCGCGCGCCGCCGCAGGGCGAGTTGCTCAAGGAAGTGCTGTGGCAACTGGCGGAGGCGCAGCAGGGCGGCGCGATCTACCGCGATCCGCCGCTGCGCTCTGGGGCGTCTCCCGCGCGGCTGCCCGAGGCCATGGTGAAGTTTGCCCGCGAGGCCTTCAGCCGCCTCAAACCCGACGCCGCGATGTTCGAGAACGTGCTCGGTCTCTACCTCACCACGCCCAAGCCCCAGGTCTGGTTCGAAAGCGTCGAAACCCCTGCCTCCGCCTTGCGCCGCGCCTGTCGGCAGACGGGTTGTCGGCTTGATCGCCGCAGCAAGATGCTCTACACCGCGCAGGCGCTGTTCCTCAATGGAGAGGCGGTGGATGCTGCATTGGCGTCCTCCGCGCTGCTGCGCCAACTGGCCGATCAGCAAAACCTGAGCGCTGCGCAGGTTCAGACGGCCAGTGCTGCGGAGCTGGCCGCCTTGGCCGACTGGTGCGCCATCGGCTGGTTGCAGCCGGGTTGTTCGGCCGAGAGTTTGCCCGGATAGCAGATTCAGGTGACATCCAGATGACGCCGCCCGGCCGAGACCTGCCCTTCAAGACGCGCACTCAAGCCCATATCGCACTCAGCGCGCTTGTGGCTGATCAAGGAGCAAGTCTTTGCTGTTTCAGCGCCGACTATCGTGCCTGGCCGTTGTATCAGCCCGCGTTCATCCAGCAACTGGAGCAATGGGCGCTGCGCGATGCCCGGCGTCTCGATGCCCTGCGGTTTCTGGCGCTCGACTGGAGCCAGGCAAGAGAACGTTTTCCGCGCTTCGCCGCGTTCCGCCGCGACTTTGCTCACCTGGTGAGTTGCCGCCAGATTACCGAAACGGGCGCTCGCGGACTGGTCGAAATGGCAGGATCGCCTCATTGCGTCGTCTATGCGCATACCGCGACATGGATGTCGGGCGAGACCTTGCAAACGGCTGCGCGTGTGCACGCCTTGCGTATGCGGTTCGACGAGGTCTGGGAGCAGGCCAGCCCGGCATTTCCTGCGGTGATTCTGGGTTTGTGACAAATTCGCAACATGGCAATTAGGAGCCGTAAAATTGCAACAAGGGGATAACCCGAAGTCCCGCTATACTTATGCGCTGAACTTGATATGCAAACCGGTTCTGGTTGCGATTGGGTTCAATCAGGACGGTAAAGAATTTTTTCGGGCCAACCCCCCATTTTGACTGACGCTTAGAGGAAAGTAATGAAAAAGTCCCTTCTGCTGGCATCCATGATCGCCGCTCTCGCCCTGGCCGCTTGCGGTAAAAAAGAAGAAGCCGCTCCGGCTGCTTCGGCTCCCGCTGCTGCCTCTGCCCCCGCTGCTGCTTCGGCTCCGGCTTCGGCGCCTGCTGCTGCTTCCGCGCCTGCTGCTTCGGCTCCCGCTGCTTCCGCTCCTGCTGCTGCCTCGGCCCCGGCCGAAGCCGCTTCGGGCGCCAGCGCTGCCAAGTAATTTGTTTGCAGACGCAAAAAAGCCGGCGCAAGCCGGCTTTTTTGTTGTCTGAATTTTTAGTTGACCATGTCCCTCCAGTGAGGGCCATGGTTCAGGGTGATTACTGAATCTGCTGTTGCAGGATTTGCAGGATATGGCGTGCGTCGTCGGTCTGCAGCGGCTTGCCATCGGGCGTCTGCACGGTCACCACGGTTTGCGTCCCGGCGTTTTGCAGGGCAATACGGTAGTCGGCCGGTCTGGGCTCGCTTTCCTTTTTGCCGAACAGCTTGCCGAAGAATCCCGTACTGTCCTGAGAGGCCTTGAGCGCCGCTTCAGCACTGATGTAGCGCACATCGAAGCGGCCTTCTGCGCGGTTGCGTTCGATCACGGTGAAGCCAGCGGTATTGATGGCCAGGCTGACCTTGCGCCAAGCGGTCTCGAACCCGTCCTGCAATTGCAGCGCCAGGCCGTCGTCCACGAGTTTTGAGGCCACGGGTTGGGCGAGCTGCACCGGATTTTCGATGCGTTGTTTCGCCGCCTCCTCGCTCAGACCCAGGGTGACCATGAGTTTGCGCAGAAAGATGGTGTTGAGCCCCGGATCGGGCGTGGCGGGCTCCCAGGCCGTGGTCGATTTGTCGTTGGAGTTGTAGACCTCTTTCATCGTCTGGTGGGTGATGTAGATCTGCGTGCCCTTGCCGTCGGGCGTGCGCTCGAACACGGTGCGGAAGCGGTCGCGCGTGCCGGTGTCGTACAGACCGTCGAAAATCTTGCCGAGGTACTTGCGGATGAAGTCCTGCGGCAGTTTGGCCCGGTTTTCCGCCCAGTCGGTTTCCATCACGCCGGTGGTCGCATCGGCCTGGGTGAGATAGAAGCCGTTTTCCTGCCAGAAACCTTTGACTTTTTCCCAGAGTTGATCGGGGCTGGAGTCAACCACCAGCCAGCGTTGACCGCCCGCCTGGTCGATGCGCATGCCAGGGTATTGCGGCAGAACGGCGTTGGTCTTGGCGACCTGCTCGGCGGTTTGCACCGCTTTGTCGTAGGCGAGCGCGCTTACCGGGGCATTGGGGCTGCCCGGGATGACGTATTGCTCTTGTCGCGCCAGTTGGGTGAGGTCGGGCGGCACTTCGAGCGGGTTGCCCCGTTTGGCGCTTTCGTAGTCCACTCCCTTGCCCTGAACAACGGTGTCCAGGGATGAGCAGCCGCTGAGGAGGACGCCGGCGCTCAGGGCAATGGCCAAGGCGCTCAACCGCCAGTGATTGGATAGGTTCATACGCAAGAAGGTCTCGGAGACGCGAAGGGGTGAATGGGAAAAATCAGTGAACCACCGGCAGGCCCAGCGCCTTCAAGGCAGCGCGCAACGGGGCGTGAAAGGTCTGTTGCAAGGGGGTCAGGGGTAGTCGCAGGCCCGAGTCGATGCGACCCATGAGGCGCAGCGCTTCCTTGACCGGTATGGGGTTGGGCTCGCAGAACAGTTGCTGATTGAGCTCGATGAGCTCGAAATGCAGTTTGCTGGCCAGCGTGGCATTGCCCGCCATCGCGGCCGCGCACAGTTCGTGCATGCGGCGCGGTACGACGTTGGCCGACACGCTGATGTTGCCATGCCCGCCCAGCAGCATCAGCGCCACGGCGGTCGGGTCGTCGCCGGAATAAATAGCGAACGTCGGCGGAGCGCGCCGAATGAGCTGTGCGGCGCGGTCGATGTTGCCTGTGGCCTCTTTGATGCCGATGATGCCGGGCGTCTGTGCGAGACGCAGGGCAGTGTCCACCTGCATATCGGCCACGGTGCGGCCCGGCACGTTATAGAGCACCACAGGGATGTCGATCGCCTCGGCGATGGCGGTGAAATGCGCCACCATGCCGTCTTGGGTGGGGCGGTTGTAGTAGGGCACGACGCTGAGCACGCAATCAGCCCCGACTTCCTGGCAGCGCTTGGAGAGTTCGATGGCTTCGCTGGTGGAGTTGGCGCCGGCGCCGGCCATCACGGGCACGCGGCCAGCCGCCTGTTCGACGACCGTGCGCACGATTTCGATGTGCTCGTCCACCGGCAGGGTGGGAGATTCGCCCGTGGTGCCGCAGGGGCTGATGCAGTCGGTGCCTTGTTCGATATGCCAGTCGACCAGCTTGCGCAGTGCGGGGTAGTCCACGCTGCCATCGGAGTGCATGGGAGTCACCAGGGCGACGATGCTGCCGCGGATGACCAGAGGTTGGGAGGACATTGTTCTGCGTGTGCTGCTTGTGAGCTGCCTGTCAAATGGAAAGATTGTATCGGTCTGCCGCGCTGGCGTCGGGCGCTTCCCGCACGGCGGCGATGCGCTGCACATACGCGGGGTGAGGCGCTTGGACAAAGCCGTCTTCAAAGGCCAGTACGCGCAGCGCCGGGCGCACCGCGTCGAGCAATTCGCCGGGGCGCAGCAAGAAATCAGGATTCGACGGCTTGCCCACGCTGGCTTGACCGAGGGCGAAGGTTTCGTAGAGCAGAAAGCCGCCGGGGGCGACCGCTTCCACGATGCGCGACAGCAAAGGGCGCCAGAGGTAGTTGGTCACGACCACCGCATCGAAAGTTTGTTCACCGTAGGGCCAGGGGCCGGCTTCCAGGTCAGCCACCCGCACCTGCGCCAGATCGCGCAGACCGGCGAGGGCTTCGGCGTTGCGGTCCACCGCAAACACCGTATGGCCGCGCTGCTGCAGCCAGCGCACATGGCGACCTCCGCCGCAAGCGACGTCGAGCACGTCGCCGCCCGCGCGCAGCAGCGAGGCATGGCGGACGATCCAGGGGGAAGGCGGGGCGTCGGTGCAGGCTTCTGGGGTCATGGCGCAGCATCGTAACGGGACGCCCGCGTGAACGATGCGTGTGCGATGCGCGTGCCTCATGCTGACAAGGCAGAATAGGGGAAACCCCTTTCCCTTCCTTTCCTCGACTTTCACCGCAAAAACGACATGACCCCAGCCACCATCCTCGTCACCGGCGGCGCCGGCTACATCGGCTCGCACACCTGCGTCGCCCTCATCGAAGCCGGCTATACCCCCGTGGTGTACGACAACCTGTGCAACAGCAGCGCCGAGTCGCTGGCGCGGGTGGAGCGCATCACCGGCAAGCGCCCTGCTCTCGTGCAGGCCGACATCCGCGATCCGGCGCGGCTCGACGCCGTGTTCGCGCAGCACAAGATCGACGCCGTGATCCACTTCGCCGGTCTGAAAGCGGTGGGCGAATCGGTGGAAAAACCGCTGATGTACTACGACAACAACGTCGGCGGCACGGTGATTCTGCTCGAGGCGATGCGGCGCGCCAAGGTGCACAACCTCATCTTTTCGTCGTCGGCCACGGTGTATGGCGACCCGGCGTCGGTGCCCATCCGCGAGGACTTTCCGCTCAGCGCCACCAACGCCTACGGGCGCAGCAAGCTGATGATCGAGGAAATCCTGGCGGACCTGTATCGCGCCGAACCGCAGTGGCGCATCGCCCGCCTGCGCTATTTCAACCCGGTGGGTGCGCATGACAGCGGGCTGATCGGCGAAGACCCGCGCGGCATTCCCAACAACCTCATGCCCTACATCACGCAGGTGGCTGTGGGGCGCCTGGACAAGCTGCGTATTTTCGGCGGCGACTGGCCCACGGTGGACGGCACGGGCGTGCGCGACTTCATCCATGTGATGGACCTGGCGGAGGGGCATGTCGCCGCGCTGCGCCACCTGTTGGGCCATGAGGGCATGTTCACCGTCAACCTCGGCACGGGGCAGGGCTATTCGGTGCTGCAGATGGTGCATGCCTTCGGCAAGAGCATCGGGCGTGATCTTCCGTATGAAATCGTTGCGCGACGTCCGGGCGACATCGCCGAATGCTGGGCCGATCCGAGCGCGGCGAAAGCCCTTCTGGGCTGGAGCGCCAAACGCGGGCTCGACACCATCTGCGCCGACGCCTGGCGCTGGCAGCAGGGCAACCCGCAAGGCTATGGCGCTTGACTGCTTGCGCCGGGTTGCCCTGCTGCGCTATTGTGGCTTCGAGACCAACACACTGAAAGGAACATCATGAGCAAGAGCACCCTGCATGCCTC
>DYKQ01000079.1 GCA_020722545.1 Thiomonas intermedia
TTCGGCTCCGTCCAAGCTGCCGCAGGGCAGCTTGGAGCCGCGGGCCTCATCCCCCACGGGGGGCGGGCTGGGCGCAGCCTGGCCCTGGGGGCGCTCAGTCAGGCTGGAACGTCCAGGCATCCATGCTCAAGTTGCCGTAGTGCACGCCACCGGCATGATGACGCGGCGTGGCGCCTTCGCCAGCGGCGCCCAGCGCCCAGAACAGCGGCAGCAGATGCTCGTCGGTGGGGTGCGCGCGTGCCGCATGCGGCGCTCTGCGGCGGTAGTCGAGCAGCGCCGGGGTGTCGCCGCGGTCGATCATGCCGCGCATCCATTCGACGAAGGCCTGCACGTAGGCGGCCGGTGGCTCGTCGGTGCGGGCGGACGGGTGAAACTCGTGCAGATTGTGCGTCAGGCTGCCGGTGCCGAACAGCAAGACGCCTTGCTCGGTCAGCGGGCTCAGCGCAGCGCCCAGGCGGTAGGCGCCCGCCGCGTCGAGCGGCCAGGGCATGGCGAGTGGCAGCACCGGAATATCCGCCTGTGGAACCATCAGGCGCAGCGGTGACCAGACGCCGTGATCGAGCCCGCGCTGCGGGTCTTCGTGCACGCCCCAGCCGGCTTCGCGCAACAGACTTTCCACCCGCGGAGCCCACTGCGGCGCGCCGGGCGCGGGGTACTGCAGGGCATAGAGCGCGCGGTCGAAGCCGCCGAAGTCGTGGAGGGTCGCGGGCCGCGCGCTGGTGCCCAGGGTGGGCTGCCGCGCCATCCAGTGCGGCGAAAAGGCGAGGATGATCTCGGGCCGCGGCAGAGCCTGCCCGAGCGCCTGCAGCATCGGTCCGGCACTGCCCGGCTCCAGCGGCAGCATGGGCGAGCCGTGGGAGACAAACAACGTGGGCATGCGCAGACCGGCCCTGGGGGCACTCATGATGGGGTACGCACGCCTTCGATCTCCACGCGCACTTTCACCTCATGGCTCAGGCCGGCGGCGAAAGCGGTCATGCCGTAGTCCATGCGGTTGATCGTGGTGGTGGCGACGAAACCGCTGAGATAACCGCCCCAGGGTTTGGGCAGATAGGCCACATCGCCCGCGCCCTCCAGCGTCACCTCGAAGGTCGCCGGGTGGGTCACGCCGCGCAGGGTGAGGTTGCCGTAGAGCTTGCCGTGGGTCTTGTTCTGCGGCACATAGCGCGTGCCGACGAAGCGGATGTCGGGATGCGCAGCGGCGTCGAAAAACGGCGCGGCCAGCAGATCGGTGTTGCGTTGCGACAGGAAGGTGTCCAGACTCTGGGCGGGAATGACGATGTCGGCCTTGTCTTTGGCGGGGTTCGCAGGGTCGAAGGTGTAGCTGCCGGTCACCCGTTTGAACACGCCAGTGAAGCGCCCGACACCCGCGTGGCCGATGGTGAACTGCACCCCGGAATGATCGGGATCGACGCGGTAACTCCCCGCTGGATCGGCATGCCTGTGAACATAGGCCTGTGGCGCCGTGGTTTCGGCGGCCCAGGCCGGTGCGGCGCAGAGCGCCATGGCCACGGCGGCTGAAAGCGCGGAGGCCAGAAGTGAGCGGGAGCTTGAACGAAACATGGTGAAGTCCTTTCAGAGAGAGCGGTGTGCGGTGAGTGGGTTGTGTCAGTTGTTATTGGGGAGAAACGACCAGATGCACCTGCACCGGAATGGCAGCGGCCACCACGCTGGTGTCAGCCCACGAGCCGGTGCCCAGGCCGAAGGCGGTGCGGTCGAGTTTGAAGGCGGCGTCCATGATCAGGTCTTTGCCGTCGGGGTGGGTGCTCACCTGCACGCGCAGCGGCTGGCTGTGGCCCTTCACGCTGAAGGTGCCGCTAACCCAGTAGCGTCCCGGTCCGTCGGGGGTGAATTGGGTGGAGACGAAACGGGCCTGCGGATCGGCTTTGGCCGCCAGCCAGTCGGCCCCGGCGAGCAGGGCGTTGGTCTGGGCGCTGCCCGCGTCCACGCTGGCCGACTGCACCGCAACGTCAACATGCGACTTGGCGAGGTCGCCCGGCATGAAGTCGATCTGCGCGGTCACGTTTTTGAAGTGACCTTTCATCGGCACGCCCATCTGGGTGGCGCTGAAGCTCACGCTCGACGCGGGCAAAACGTGGGTGTAGGCCGCAGCGGGAACGGGCTGCGCCCAGGCTGTAGCGCAGATAGATAGCGCGCTGGCGACGCCGCACAGCGTTTTGATCGAGAGATGCGACATGATTGATTTCCTTTTCCAAAAGAGCGCACGCGGAGTGGCGAGTCTTGATCCCATCAGCGGCGCGGGCGTGGCAACGAACGCGGCAACATGCGCAGCAGCACGCCGTCGTGATCGATGAACTGGTGCTTGAGCGCCGCGGCAATATGCACGGCAACCAAGGCGGCCAGGGTGTAGTTCAGCGTGGCGTGCACCAGTTCGAGCAGATGCGCCATCGCCGGGTTGGCGGGCAGCAGATTGGGCAGCTTCCACACACCCCACCACACCACGGGCACACCAGCCGCCGAGCTCAGCGCCCAGCCGCTGAGCGGTATGCAAAAAATCAGCAGATAGAGCAGCTCGTGCATCAGAGCCGCGGTCGCCTGCTGCCAGGGCGGAATGTCGCCGGGCAGCGGCGGCGGGCGATGCGTGAGCCGCCAGCCGATGCGCAGCACCACCAACAGCAGCACGGTGATGCCGAACCATTTGTGCCGCGAATACAGCTCGATTTTGCGCACCGAAAGCGGCAGCCCGTGCATATAAAGCCCCAGCGGAAAGAGGCCGAAAATCAACAGGGCGATCAACCAGTGCAGCAACTGTGCGGGCAGGGTGTAGCGGGCCGCTTCGGCAGCCGGGGTGGAGTTCATGTCGCACCCTCCTGAGTGCCCGCGTGAGCGCCCGCTTGCTCCAGCGCCTGCCGCAGACTGTGCAAGGCCTGCTGCGAGGCGGCCAGCTCGGCAGCGCTCAGCTTTGAGAACGCCTGCGCCAGATGCGCCCCATGCGCAGGAAACACTTGCTCGAACACTTTCTGCCCGCGCGTCGTCAGCCGCACGATCTGCCCGCGGCCATCGCTCGGATCGGGCAGACGCTGCACCAAGCCCTTGGCCAGCAGACGATCGACCACGCCGGTCAGCGTGCCTTTGGTGATGAGGGTCTTGTCGCCCAACTGCTTGGGGTTCATGCCCTCGGTGTTGCCCAGCGTGGCCACCACGTCGAATTGCGCCGGGGTCAACCCCAGGCTTTGCACATGCGCCGCGGAGTAGCGCTCGAACGCCTGATAGGTGCGCACGAGTTCGCGCAGCAAGGGCAGAAAGGGGGGCGGGGAAGTCACACTGCTACTCGGGAATAGAACATGCGGCGCATCTTAGTTCTGATTAGAACTATCTCTGCGCACAGGGTCATTGCGATCTCCGCCAAGTCGGCGGAGCAAGGCGCCGCGAGAAAATTTCAGCCGTGCAGGCGTTCGCTGCCGGGGTCGATTCTCGGCCCGCGATAGAGGAAATCGCTGATGTGCACCGTGACCTGCTCGGGCGTGATCAGCACCACGCCGTAGCCCGGCGCTTCGTGGGTGAACAGATCGGTTTCCGTGAGGAAGTCGAGGCCCGACTGATGCGCCGTGGCCGGCAGGGTGGAGAAGGGAATGCCGTGCCAGCTGCCGGAAATGGGGCGGTGAATGTGGCCGAAAAACAAATGGCGGATGTGGTCGTAGCCGCGCAGCAGGGCGCCGAATTCGCGCGCATCCTCTGCCACCAGATTGATCTCGTCGAAGGCGGCGATGCCCACGCCGAACGGCGGATGGTGCATGAACAAGAACACAGGCGTCGTGTCGGCCTGCGCATGATCGAGCTGCGCGCGCAGCCACTCGATGCGACCGGCATCGAAATAGCCCGCGGATGGGCGCCGCTGATCGGCGTCGCCCAGCACCGTATCGAGCAGGATGAAGCGGCCGGCCGAGGTGTCGTGCGTCCACTGCACAAAACCGTTTTCGTCCACCGGCACTTCGGGAAACGCGGCGCGAAAACGACCCCGGTGATCGTGGTTGCCGATCAGCGGCAGCACCGGCATGGGCAGAAAATCCAGGCAGTCGCGCAGGCTGGCGTAGGCCGCCGTCTCGCCCCAGTGTGTGAGGTCGCCAGTGACGACGCACAGCTCGGCGTCGGCATGCTGGTGCGCAATGTGATCGACCGCCGCCTGCAGCCGCGCCAGCGGGTCGATGCCGTAGAGGCTGCGGCCCGGGGTGGTGAGATGGGTGTCGGTGAGGTGAATGAGCTTCATGGCGTGTCCTTCGCAGGCAGCAGGCGCATGGCATCGGCCTGCCAGCCGATGTGCACCCGGCTGCCGATGGGCAGTTGCTGCGCGGCGCTGGTGGACAGGTCGGACAGCAAACGCTCGCCGCTGTCGAGATCGACGCGCAAGCGCGTGACGGCGCCGAAGAAGGTGCTTTCGCGCACCGTGCCTTGCAGCACCGCATCGCTCGGCACGCTGCCGTTGAGCGCGTGCAACTGCACATCTTCGGGGCGCAGGTAGAGGTGCAGTTCCTCGCTCACCAGCCCGCGCGCGCGCGGCGCCTGCAGCGGCTTGTCCAGCACGGAAATCATGCCCTGCCCGGCGTCGAGCAGACGCGCGGGCAGGCGGCTGGAAATGCCGATGAACTGGGCGACGAAAGGATGCTCCGGCTCCTGATAGATCGCCGCTGGCGCGCCGACCTGCACCATGCGACCCTCGAACATCACCGCCACGCGGTCGGAGATGGACAGCGCCTCCTCCTGATCGTGGGTGACGAACACGGTGGTGATGCCGGTCTCGCGCTGAATGCGGCGAATCTCCTCGCGCAACTGCACCCGCACCTTGGCGTCGAGCGCCGACAACGGCTCGTCGAGCAGCAACAGAGCGGGCTGGATGGCCAGGGCGCGCGCCAGCGCCACGCGCTGCTGCTGGCCGCCGGAGAGCTGGTGCGGGTACTTGTCGGCATGCGCCGACAGGCCCACGAGTTCGAGCATCTCGCCCACGCGGCGGGTTTGCTCGGCAGCGTCGATTTTGCGCACCCGCAGGCCGAAGCGCACGTTCTCCGCCGCGGTCATGTTGGGAAACAGGCTGTAGGCCTGGAACACCATGCCGAGCTGGCGCTGATTGGCGGGCAGCGCGGTGATGTCGCGCCCGTCCACCCGCACACTGCCCCGCTCGGGGTGCTCGAACCCCGCGATGATGCGCAGCAGCGTGGTCTTGCCGCAGCCCGAGGGACCGAGCAGCGAGACAAACTCGCCGCTGCTCAGTTTCAGAGAAATATCGTGCAGCACGGTGCGGTTGCCGTAAATCTTGGCCACCCCGTTGATTTCAAGCGTCGCCATCAGTGCGCGCCTCCCAGTTGCGCCTGGCCTTTGCCGCGCCCCGACAGCAGCACGCCCAGCATCGCCAGCCAGGTGATGACAAAGCTCAGCAGAGTGAGTGCCGCCGCCTCGGTGGCCGAGGTCTGGCCGACGTAGTTGATATAGACCGCGAAGGTGTTGAACAGCAGCACATTCGCAAAAGTGAACTCGCCCATGACGATGGCGATGGTGAGCAGCGCCGCTCCCGCCAGCGCACTGGCGAGATTGGGCGCCAGCACCCGCAGCAAGAAAGCGCCCCAACCTGCGCCCAGGCTGTGCGAAGCCTCGGTGAGGGTGCGCAAATCGAGCGCGCGCATGCCCACGTCGAGCGCCCGGTAGGTGTAGGGCAGCGCCAGAATGACGTAGGGCACCACCAGATAGTTGGGCGTGCCGACAAACCAGTCCGGCCCATGAAACAGCGCGGTGAGCCCGGCCACCAGCACGATGGGCGGCACGACGAATGGCAGCACCGAAATGAAGTCGAACAGCGGCTTCATGCGCGGCGCGCGCAGGTGCATCCAGAACACCGCGGGCACCAGCACCACCAGACTGAGCGCGATGGTTTCCAGCGCCAGCCGCAGAGACAGCCACAGGCTGCTCCACATCTCGCTCTGGCGCACCAAGCTCGCATAGGCGCTCAAGCCGTAGCGGTCGCCGCCTTCCCAGAAGCTGAACACGCCGGTAGCGAACAAGGGCAGCGCGAAATACAGCCCGACGACGAGCAGGAGCGCCATGCCCGAAACCGGAAGTCGTTGACGAACCGATGCGTTCATCATCCTCTCCAGCGATTGGCGCGCCGGGCCACCAGCGCGTACAGCAACATCACCACCACCATCACCGCAATCATGCCCAGAGAGAGCGCGGCGCCGGTCTGAGGTTCGAGCATGACGTTGCCCGACAGCACATTGCTGATTTCGATGGGCACCAGGCCGATATTGCCCGAAGTCAGCGCGTAAGGCGTGGCATAGGCCGAAAACGCATTGCCGAACAGCAGCAGGTAGGCCGACAGCAGCGACGGCAAGAGAATCGGCAGGCCCACATGCCGCCAGTACGCCCAGGCGCCCGCGCCCAGGCTTTGCGCCGCCTCGCGCCATTCACGCCGCAGCCCTTCGATGGCCGGGATGATGACAATGATCATCAGCGGAATCTGAAAATAGCCATACACCAGAATCAGGCCGCTCATCGAATAGAGGTTGAAGCCCGCGGCGTACAGGTCGATCCCCAGGCTTTTCAGCCAGACCGTCACCATGCCCAGACTGCCCAGGGTGGCGATGAAGGCAAACGCCAGCGGCACCCCGGCGAAGTTCGCCGCCACCGCGCTGAACGAGGTGAGCAGGGAACGCAGCCCCTTGGGCGCCTTGGGATGCAGAATGAAATAGGCCGCCAGCCCGCCAAACAGCAGACCGACCGCGGCCGAGACCGCCGAGAGCACGATGGAGTTGGAAAACGCCAGCACCGTCTGTGGCTGCGCCAGCTCGGCGATGTAGCGCAGGGTCAGGCCGTGCGGGTCGCTGAGCGCCTGCGCCAGCAAGCGCAACGCGGGCAGCAGCAGGAACACCAGCACATAAAGCAGAAAGGGGCCAATGAACAGCACCGTGCCCCAATGTCGGCCCAGCCAGCCCGGCAGTCGCACCGGGCGGCTGGCGGTTGACGCCAGATCCGACCCCCTATCCGCCGGTGCATCGGATGCCTGCCGCATCACACCTTGACCATCTTGGCCCATTCCGCCTTGAGCACGCCTTGCGCCTTTTCGGTCTGCGCCTTGTCGGCGAACACGACTTCTTTGTAGGCCGCGGCCGGGGGCAGTTCAGCCATGAGCGACTGCGGAATCACGCCGCGCGCCACCATATCGTTGAAGCGCGCGGGGTGCGCATAGCCTTCGAGGTAGATGAGCTGGCCCGCGTCGGACATCAGGAACTCTTCCCAGAGTTGCGCCGCCTTCAGGTTGGGGGCGAACTTGCTGATGGCCTGGCAGTAGTAGCCGCCGTAGGGCTTGCCATCCGTCGGGATGATGGTGTCGATCTTGACCTTGCTGGCCTCTTTCTTGGCCTGGGCGATGTTGAGATAGTCCCAGTTGACGACGATGGGCGTCTGGCCCGAAACCAGGCTGGCCGAAGTGGCGTCGGACGGGTTGAAGTTACCGGCCTTGGCCAGCCTGGCGAAAAACTCCACGCCGGGCAGCATATCGTCCAGCGAGCCGCCGTTGCCCAAGGACGCGGCGAACACCCCGGCGAACGCCGCACCTGCGCCCAGCGGGCTGCCGTTGAGCGCCACCATGCCCTTGTATTCGGGCTTTAGCAGATCGGCCCAGGTTTGCGGCGCGTTCTTCACCACATTGCGGTTCACGCCGAACGACACCACGCCGAAGTAGTCGCCCCACCACAGCCCGCTCGCATCTTTCATGTTGTCGGGAATGCTCGCCCAGGTCGCCACCTTGTACGGCTGGAACAGCCCTTCCTGCACCCCGGCCAGCGCGAAGGACGGGCCGACGTCGAGCACATCCGGGCCGCGGCTCTGACCCTTGAGCGACTTGACCGCCTGCAGCTCCTGCGCCGAGCTGGCGTCGGGCGAGGCGCTGTTGACCTTGATGCCGTACATCTTGGAGAACTCGGCAATCATCTTGCCGTAATTGGCCCAGTCCGGCGGCAGCGCGATGACATTGAGCTTGCCTTCGGCCTTGGCCGCGGCGATCAGCGCCTTGTTCGTCGGCGCAGCGGCAGCGGCAAACGCGTTGCCGACAAACCCCGGAATGAGGGCCGAACCCAGGCTGGCGCCCGCGGCGCCGACAGTGAGTTTGAGGAAATGACGGCGAGTATCGTGCGAACGGTTGGTCATGAGTGACTCCAAGTTGTAGTCGAACAAATCGGCTGAGCGTAGAGCCAAGAAATGACGAATTGATGACGTTTATTTTGCTGCAAAAACCTATTGCAGCCCAGGCATAGCATTTCGTTGCGGGCTACGCGACGAGCCAGCCGCGCGCCACCTCGACCCGCACCGCGCTGCCAGGCGCCAGCCGCTGGCCGTGATCGCACAGCAGGCGGCTCTCGGGCGCATCGAACAAGGCCAGTTCCAGCTCGTGATCCTGCCCCCGGTAGCGATGCCGCACGACGCGCGCATTCGCGGTTCCCTCGGTCAGGCGCACTGCGGCTGGCCGCACCAGCGCCAGTCCGCTGATGCCTTCGGCCGGGTGCGGGGGCTGCGCCGCATCCAAGCGAAAGCTCAGCCCCACGCAGCGGGCAAGGGCATCGGGGCCGGTTTGCACGGGCAGCAGGCGTCCGCGCCCGATGAATCCCGCCACGAAGCGCGACCGCGGCCGGTCGTGCAGCTCCTGCGGCGTGCCGACCTGCTCCAGCCGTCCGCCATCGAGCACGGCGATGCGATCGGCCAGCGCCATGGCCTCGTGCTGATCGTGGGTCACATAAATCAGTGTGCCGCCTAAAGCCGCGTGAAAGTCGCGCAGCGCGTCCATCATCTGATCGCGCAGGTGCACGTCGAGGCTGGCCAACGGTTCGTCGAGCAAAGTCAGGCGCGGGCGCTGCACCAGACAGCGCGCCAGCGCCACACGCTGCCGCTGCCCGCCGGAGAGCTGATCCGGGCGCTTGGAGGCATACGCCGCCAGCCCCATTTGCTCCAGCGCAGCGCCCACCTGCTGCACCCGCTGCGCGCTCGGCAGCTTTTTGATCCGCAGCGGATAGGCGATGTTCTCTGCCACGCTCAGATGCGGCCAGAGCGCGTAGCTCTGGAACACGATGCCCACGTCGCGCCGCTCGGCGGGTACATTGCGCTGCGCATCGGCGATCACCTCGTCATCGAACTGGATGACCCCCTCGCTGGGCGACTCGAACCCGGCCAGCAAGCGCAGCAAGGTTGTCTTGCCGCAGCCCGACGGGCCGAGCAGCGCCAGAAACTCGCCGCTGCGGATGTCGAGATCGATGTGATCGAGCGCCGTGGCGCCTTGCGAAAAGCGCTTGCTCAAGGCGCGCAGGGAAATGGCCGTCATGCGGCGCATGCTAGGCGACGAACATGGCAGTCTGTTGACACATGACGGTCATGTCGCGCGGATACCTTCTCGGCTATGTTCAATCACCCGAGACTCGCATCATGCACAACACAACACGTTCACACATCGTCCACAATGCGCGCCGCCGCCAGGTTCTCGCCACCGGGCTCGGGCTCGGGCTGAGCGCCTTTTCGCTGGGCATCGCCCGCGCCAATACCGCCGTCAAGGGCGATCTGGTGCTCTACACCAGCCAGCTTTTGCAGGATGCGCAACAAACCGTGGCCGCATTCGAGCAGGCCCATCCCCATGTCAAAGTGCGCTGGGTGCGCGATGGCACCACGCAGCTGCTGACCAAGCTGCGCGCCGAGTTCGCCGCCGGTGCGCCGCAGCCCGATGTGCTGCTTATCGCCGACGAGCTGGCGATGGCCGGACTCAAGCGCGAAGGCCGCCTGCAGCCCTACAAGGACGCGCCCTTCGAGGGCTTTCCCGCTTCGCTGCGCGAGCCCGGCGGCTATTGGTACGGCACCAAACTCATCACCACCGGCATTGCCTACAACACCGCGGCCAAGATGGCGCCCAAGCGCTGGTGGGATCTGCAGCAGCCCGAAGCGCTGGGTCAGATCGACATGCCCAGCCCGCTTTACTCCGGTGCGGCGATGGTCATGCTCGAGGCCTTCACGCAGCATCCCAACCTCGGCTGGAAGTATTACGACATGCTCGCCAAACAAAAAGCCATCGCCCAGGGCGGCAACGGCGGCGTGTTCAAAAACGTCTCCAGCGGCGCCAAGCTCTACGCCGCTCTGGTGGATTTTCTCGCCATCCGTTCCGAGCGGAAGGGCGCGCCGATCCGCTTCGTCTTTCCAGAAGAAGGGGTGTCTGCCGTCACCGAGCCGGTGGCCGTGCTCAAGACCGCGCGCAATGTCGATGCCGCGCGTGCCTTCGTCGATTTCTGCCTGTCGGCGCCGGGCCAGGAACTCGTCGCCCGCCAGGGCATGATGCCGGCTCGCGCGGGCATCACCCCGCCGCCCGGCTTTCCCAGACTCGGCAGCTTCAAGCTGCTCAATGTGGACGCCGACCGGGCGCTCGACGCCGTCGAAGCCGATAAAAAACGCTTCAGCGCCCTGTTCGCCTGATGCGTTTTTCCGTCTGGATGCGCGCCCACTGGCGCCTCCAGTGGCGGGCCGAAACCGCGCTCGCGCTGGGCGTGGCCGCGGTCTTGACGGCCTTGGTCGCGCTTCCCCTGTTGCGCATTGGCCAGCAGGCGATCTGGGCGGATGGGAACTGGCGCGTGGCCGCCGCATGGGCGCGGCTGATCGCCCCCGACACGCTGCAAGCCACGATCAACAGCCTGATCGTCTCGCTCGGCGGCACGGTGCTGGCCGTGGCCGTCGGCACTGCCTATGCTCTGCTCATCGGCCTCACCGACCTGCGCGGCAAACGCGGCCTGGTCTTTCTGCTGCTGTTGCCGCTGATGATTCCGCCGCAGATCACCGCCATGAGCTGGGCGCAACTGCTCGGGCCGGGCAGCGCGCTGCTCAAGCCCCTGGGTCTCGCTCCGCAGCCGGGGTCGTCCAACCCGATGTACGGCCCGGCGGGCATCGCCCTGCTGCTCGGTCTGCAGCAAACGCCGCTGGTCTTCCTGGCCCTGCGGCCCGGCGTGTCCAGCCTGCCGCGCGATCTCATCGAAGCCGCGCAAAGCGCGGGCGCTGGCGCCTTGTGGCGGCTGCGCACCGTGCTGCTTCCGCTGCTGATGCCGGGCGTGCTGGCGGGTGCGGCGCTGAGCTTCGTCTCCTGTCTCGACAACTTCGGCATTCCCGCCTTGCTGGGCGCGCCGGTGGGCTACACCGTACTGTCCACCCTCATCTACCAGAAGCTCTCGGGATTTGGGCTGTCGGTGCTGTCCGACGTGGCGCAGCTCAGCCTGCTCGCGGCAGCGCTGGCCCTGCTCGGCCTGGGCGCACAGGGGCTGCTGCAGCGGCGCTGGCAGGGGCATCTCAGCGGTGCGTCCAGCCCTTACCGCATCGCGCTCGGGCGCTGGAAAACGCCCTTGACCGCAGCCGCCTGGGCGCTGCTCATCGCCGTGCTCATCACCCCGGCTCTGGCTTTGCTCGCCACCTCGCTGGTCTCGGTCTATGGCCTGCCGCTTTCGTTCAAGACCCTGACCTGGGCGCACTACCAAAGCCTGCTCGGTGACGATATGGTGCGCACCGCGCTGCGCAACAGCCTGTGGCTGGCGGGATGGGCCGCAGCACTGACCGCGGCCATCGCTCTGCCCGTGGGCTATCTGGTGGTGTGGGACAAGGGACGCATCACCGGCGCGCTGGCGGCGCTGGCCGATCTGCCCTTCGCCCTGCCCGGCGCGGTAGTCGCCGTGGCCGCCATTCTCATGCTGCTGCCGCCGCTGCCAGTGCTGCACATCAGCCTTTACGGCACGCTGTGGATCATTCTCTACGCCTATCTGCTGCGCTTTCTCACCCTGGCCATCAAGCCGGTGGTCGCCGGTCTGTCGCGGCTCGACCCGGCGCTCAACGA